>NZ_JBHVPG010000024.1:0-124809 GCF_042887545.1 Streptomyces sp. NPDC057939 | reverse complement strand
GAACTCGAACCGCTGCGCATGGACGACCCGCACGACCACCCCTGGGCGGCGTGGGCCGAGGAATCGGGGCCGCCCCGGCCGGACGCCGGGTCCATGAGGTCCGTCCCGGGAGCCCCGGCCGGGACCGGGACCGGGGCCTGGATCTGCGACCCCGCGTACTCCTGTGCCCGTGCCTCGGCCGGCACCCGCACCCGGTGCTCCGCCTCGTGCGGGCCCGCCGGGCCGCCGGGCCCGGAGCGGAACTCCGAGGACCGGTCCGCTTCCCGTGCCGGGGCCGGCGCCCCGGAACCCGACACGGACGGAGCAGGCTCCGCGAACGCCGCCGGCGTTTCCCGGTACCGGGAGCCGGACTCGGCCGCCGGGGCCGCGCCCCGCACCGGGTACTCCGGACCGGACCGGGCCGGCTCGACCGCGACCGGTGTCGGCCGCGGCCACTGCGCCCCGGCGGAGGCCGTCGTCGAGGCCCCGGCCGGAGCTTCGCGGGACCGGACCCGGGCGAGCGGGTCGAAGACGCCGCCGGCCACGAACGCGTGAGCCCCGGCCTGCTCCTGCGGTTCCGCGGCCCGGTGCGCGGGCCCGGACGCCTGCCGGGCGCCGGAGGCGACGGCCGGGAACTCCTCGGACCGGGCGGCCGCGTGGGATCCGGCCCGCGCCGCCGACCCGACGAACCGGTCCGCGTGCCCGGCGCCGGGCACGGGGCCGGTTTCCGACAGGTGGGACGCCGGCCGGGGCGAGGCCTCGCGGGGGCGGTCCGTGGCGGGTGCCGACGTCGCGCCGGCCGGTGACTCCGTCGGGCGGGTGTGCCGTGCCGGGGCGCACGTCCCGGCCCCCGGGGCCGGGGTCGTGGCCGGGGGGACGTCGAGGGTGCCCGTCGTGAACGTGGTGCGCGTGGGGTACATCGTTGCCTCCGTCATGCGAACAGCCGCCGCCAGGTTTCCGGGCCCGGGTAACCGTCGGCCGAGGAGCCGCGCCAGCCCTGGGCGCGCTGGAAGGCCTCGACGTTGCGGCGGTCGGCCTCGCTCCAGCGGGCACCCGGACCGGACGTGTAGTGCTTGCCGAAGCCCTTCTTCACCAACTGGCGGCCGAGGGCGGTGATGGCCGGATGGGACTTGCCCGGGCGGAAGACCGACGCCCCGGGGTACGCGGGCACCCCGCCCGGCCCCGCGTGGCCGATCGGGACCGTCGGAGCGGTGGGGGTGGTGGGAGTGGTGGGCGACGTCGACCCGCCGGGGGCCGCGGGCGGAATGTCCTTGCCGCCCCGTTCCACCAGCAGCCGCCAGGTGTGCGAGCCGGGGATCCCGTCGGCGTCGGTGCCCGTCCAGCCCTGCGCCCGTTGGAAGGCCTGGGTGGCCTGCCGGTCGGCGTCGCTCCACTTCCGGCTCGCACCCTGCGGGTAGAAGCGGGACGCACCACGGCCGATCAGCATCGCGCCGAGCTCGGCGACGTGCGCGTTGTCCGCGCCGGGGCCGAACTTCGACGTCCCGGGGAAGACGGTCGAGACGACCGGGGAGGGTCCGGGCTTCGGGGTGTCCGGCACGATCCCGCCCGACACCCCGTTGAACCGGTACGGCAGGTACTTGGTCGCGTTGTTCCAGTACCCGTACGGCGTGGCCTGCTTCCGCGTCGTCGGGCGGGTCTGCTCATAGGCGATGTAGTGGGTGCGCGTCTCGTCGGCCCAGCCGCCGAAGAGGGTCACGTGGGAGCCGTTGTTGGGGTTCGCCGGGTTGTGGAAGAGCAGCATGTCCCCCGGCAGCAGCTCGTCCTTGGTGATGGGGGTGGCGAACGTGTGGAGGCTGCCGGTCCACTCGTTGGTGCCGAGGTTCCAGGCCATCGAGACGTAGCCCGAGCAGTCCTGCCGGTAGCCGTCCGTCCAGTACTCGGACATGCTGTAGGGGACCTTGGCGTCCAGCCACAGCTTCGCCCGGTTGATGATCGTCGCCCGGTCGATGCGCCGGACGGCCGACGGAGCCCCGGGCAGACCGGACGGACGACCGGTCGACGGGCGTCCGTGCAGCGGGGCCCGACCGCCCTGCGGGGTGTCGGGGTCGTCCAGGGTCACCGGCCCCGGGCCGGGGGCCGGAGTGTGTAGGGCCACCGCGCTTCCGCCGCCGCTCAGCACCACACCGGCCGCGGTGGCGAGCACCAGCGCCCGGCGGGCCCCCCGCGCGGCCGGGTGGCCGCCGTCCCGAAGCGGTATGGCCCGCCCGCGCGCGAGGGCGCGACGCCTCTGCGCGCATCCCGGGCACCGGCAGTCGCCCGCGGGCTGGTAGTCCTCGAAGACCGGCATCGGCATCGGTGCCGGCGGCTGCTCGTGCACCGGAGGCTGCGTCGTCATGCGGTTCCGTCCACTCCCCTGCTCGTCCACTGGTCGGCCGGGCACGCATCTGGCGGGGCATCAGATTCGGCTCGACGAGACATATCGTGCACGATAAACACCCCAAACATGGGTTAATCGGACAACGCGGGCGCGGCTGGTCACGAGCAACCCTTGAGGTGGGGTAGAGTTTTCTCTGTCAGCAGGCGCCGCTAGCTCAGTTGGTTAGAGCAGCTGACTCTTAATCAGCGGGTCCGGGGTTCGAGTCCCTGGCGGCGCACGACAAGGAGAAGCCCTCCACAGCGAAAGCTGTGGAGGGCTTCTCCCGTTGTTCCGTGTCGTCCGGCGTTCGTCGGTGCGCGCGGTCCCCTTCGGCATTCCCTTTCGGCGGTCCGCGGCGGCTACACCTCGGTGCCGGCGCGGAAGCCCGCACCCGTCAGGTAGGCGGAGACCACCACGTTCGCCGAGTACTGCTTGGCCGTCTTGTCGTAGTTGCCGCCGCAGGTCACCAGCCTCAGCTCGGCCCGGCCGTCGACCCGGGGGCCGTACGCCTTCTTCGGGTCGAAGTCGGTCCGCTCGTAGGTCTTCACGTCCTCGACCGTGAACTCGGCGACCGATCCGTCCGCCCGGGCCACGCGGATCTTCGCCCCCGGTTTCACCGTGGACAGGCCGAAGAACACCGCCGGCTTCGACTTCGTGTCCACGTGCCCCACCATCAGCGCCGTCCCGGCCGCCCCCGGCGCGGCCCCGGCGCCCCACCAGCCCACCGTGCCCGGGAGCTCGTAAGGCGGCGGGTCGATCGAACCCTGGGCGTCCAGGCCCCGCGAGATCACCGGGGCCTGGACGCCTATGGACGGTACGTCGACACGGGCGGGCATCGCCCCGGACATCGGGGCGTGCGCGGCCGGCATGCCCGCGGCCACCGGGCCACCGCCCTGCCCGGCCTGCGCGCCGGACGGCACCCCGGTGATCTCCTTGCCCCACAGCCACAGCCCCAGGACCAGCACCGACCAGGCCGTGAAGGTCAGCAGCCGGCCGCCCGGGGTGGCCCGGTCCTCGCTCATCCGCTGCGGCGGCGGCGCAGGGTGAGGGCCCGACCCGCGACCGCCAGGGTGGCCACGGCCGCGAGGGCCGCTCCGATCAGGGTGTGCGGCAGGCCCGGGCCGTCGGCGTCGTGGCTCTTCTTCGTCGCCGCGGCGAGCCGCGTCGTCTCCGCGAGCTGCGCCGACATGCCGCCGCCGCCCGCGTGGACGGGCCAGACCGGCGAACGGTACGGGTCGGGGCGGTGGTGTTCGCGGTGCCGGACCTCGATCGAGCCCCGCACCTCCTCGTGGCCGCCCTTGCCGCCCTTGTCACCCTTGTCGCCGTGGCCGCCCTTGCCCTCGCACTTGACGCGGATCTCGTGCCAGCCGGGTTGGGCGTGCGAGCGGATGATCGCCTCGCCGTACAGCGCCTGGCCGTCGCGGCCGTCGGACAGCCGGACCTCCGACACGAAGACGGAGGAGTGGGCCAGGCCCCAGCCGCCGTCACAGCCGCGGACGCGCAGCTTGACCAGTGCCCCCGGCTCGGCCGGGTTCGGTTCCGCCGAGACGCCGCCGCGGTCCCATTCGTTGGCGAGGGCCGTGGGGGCGGTCACGACGGAGCACGCCGTCAGGGCGACGGCCACCCCCGCGACACGGAGAGCGAGCAGTGAACTGCGCATGGTGAACCTCCTCTCCTAGGAGATTCACGCGCGACGCGCCGCTCCGCATCCGGAGCGGCGCTCTTTTGGCCCGTCTGTGTCAGCCGTACGCGCCAATGCCGCAGGGCGTGCGTGCCGCGCGGGGCGTGCCGCGGGGGTGTTCCGCGCGGGGCCGCGCCTAGACCAGGTCAATGAGGTCGGCGATGGAGTCCACCGTCTTCGTCGGGCGGTAGGGGAACTTCTCGGTGTCCTGCGCCGTGGTCAGCCCGGTCAGCACGAGGAAGGTCTGCATGCCCGCCTCCAGTCCGGCCAGGACGTCGGTGTCCATGCGGTCGCCGATCATGGCGCTGCTCTCGGAGTGCGCGCCGATGGCGTTGAGGCCGGTGCGCATCATCAGCGGGTTGGGCTTGCCGGCGAAGTAGGGCTTCTTGCCGGTGGCCTTGGTGATGAGTGCGGCGACGGCGCCGGTGGCGGGCAGCGGGCCCTCGGTGGAGGGGCCGGTCTCGTCGGGGTTGGTGCAGATGAAGCGGGCGCCGCCGTTGATCAGGCGGACGGCCTTCGTCATGGCCTCGAAGCTGTAGGTGCGGGTCTCGCCGAGCACCACGTAGTCGGGCTCGTGGTCGGTGAGGATGTAGCCGATGTCGTGGAGGGCCGTGGTCAGACCGGCTTCGCCGATGACGTAGGCGGTGCCGCCCGGGCGCTGGTCGTCGAGGAACTTCGCGGTGGCGAGCGCCGAGGTCCAGATGTTCTCCACGGGCACGTGGAGGCCCATCCGGCTGAGTCGGGCCTGGAGGTCGCGCGGGGTGTAGATGGAGTTGTTCGTCAGCACCAGGAAGGGCTTGCCGGACTCGCGCAGCCGCTTGATGAAGGCGTCGGCACCGGGGATCGGGGTGCCCTCGTGGATGAGGACCCCGTCCATGTCGGTGAGCCAGGATTCGATCGGCTTGCGCTCTGCCACGGGACTGTTCTCCGCTCTGCGGGGCCTGTGACCTCGGAGGTCCACGGCCTCGGGGACCTCTGGTCTGTACCACCCTATCCGTGCCGGGCCGTGGACGCGGCGCGCGTCCACGGCCCGGACGGTCACCCGGGTGGCGGATCAGCCGAGGGTGACGTTGTCGACGGCCCAGAACCAGTTGTTGTTGCCGCTGTAGCGGAACCGGACCTGGACGTCGGTGGCGCCGGCCGGGACCTGGAGGGCGATCGTCTCGGCCTTGGCGAGGGCGTCGGCGGTGTAGTTCTTCACGACGGTGGGGGTGGCCCCGTTGTAGGAGACGAGGACCTGTGCCGTCTGGCCCGCCTCGTGGCGGTAGTGCGACTGGAAGGCGAGGGTGCGGGTGGCGCCGCCGGTGACGGCCCACCTGGGGGTGATCAGGGTGGAGTCGAAGGTGCCGGTGTGGCTCTTGTCGTCCCACTCGTCGGAGTCGGCGACGGCGAACACGTCACGGGAGCGGACGTTGAGCTCGCGCCACTGGTCGCGCTGCGCCTGGGTCCAGAACTCGTCGGTGGCGAAGGTCCAGCCGGCCCACTCGGTGACTCCGCCGGTGCCCATCCTCGAATTGTCGACGGCCCAGCCGGTGGGCGGGGTGCGGGTGAAGCCCTTGGTGCCGGCGGGGATGCCGGTCTCGTCGACGCGGGCCTGGAGGGCGGGGCGCAGCGTGTCGAAGGCGTCGTTGTCGGGGGCGTTCAGGGGTACGCCGTCCAGGCCGGTGGTCGGGACGCCGACCTGGGCGAGGGCGGTCGCCGCGACGTCGGCGAGGCGCACGTCGTCGCGTACGGAGCCGGCGGGGATGCCGGCGCCCTTGGCGATGACGAAGGTGCCGCGTTCGGCGATGCTGGAGCCGCCGTGGCCGCCGGTGGTGGTGTGTCCGTGGTCGGTGGTGACCAGGATCTTCCACTTCTCCTGGGCGTAGGTGGGGCGCTGTTGGACGGCGGTGAGGAGTTGGCCGACGAGGACGTCGACGCGGGCGACGGTGTCGAGGTAGGTCTGGCTGCCGGCGCCGGAGGAGTGGCCGGCGGCGTCGATCTCGCCGAGGTAGACGAAGGCCGCGTCCGGGTTCTGGGTGCGTAGTTCCGTGGCGGCCGCCGCGGCGATCTTCGGGTCCTCGTTGCGGTAGCCGTCGCGGTCGCCCTTGAGGGAGAGCCGCTTGTCGACCTTCGTGGAGAAGATCGGGCCGTTCTGGTCGGTGGAGGTGACGGGCTCCCAGTCCGCGGCCGCGTAGGTGTTGAGCGCGGGCTTCGCGTTCTCGATGCGGGTCAGGAAGTCGGGGTGGGCCGCGTAGTTCTTGCCGATGAAGGAGTTGTCCTTCACGCCGTGCTTGTCGGGCCACACGCCGGTGGCGATGGTGGACCAGCCGGGGCCGGAGGACGTGGCGCCCATCGGGTTGGCGTAGAGGGTGCTGTGGGCGGTCAGGCCCTGGGCCATGAGGCCCTTGAGGTGGGGGGCGTCGGCGGCTTTGACGCGGTCGAGAACCGCACCGTCGAGGCCGATGACGAGGACCTTGTCGGTGTTGGCCGCCTTCGCCGCCGCGCTCGCGGTGTGCGCGCCGAGGGCGGTGGCGAGCAGGGCGGTGACGGTGGCCGCGACGGCGAGGGCGCGACCGGACAGGGCAGGGGACACGTACTCCTCCAGGAGCAAGTGGGCATGGTGAGCAGGTGGGCACTGCGGACATGCGTCGGGTCCGGACCGGGGGTGCGGTCCCGGGTCCAGACCCGTTATGCGAGCGTCACTCTTCCGGGCGGGGGTGGCCAGGAAGTAACCGGTCAGCTTCCGGTTGCCGACTTCCACGCGTCGACGTAGGCGGTGAGGTTCGTGTCGATGTCGGCCCAGTCGGGTTCGAAGACCTCGACGCCCGTCATCAGCTTGGTCAGTTCGACGGCGTTGGCGTCGGTCGGCTTGACGTCGGTGCGTGCGGGGAATCCGCCGCCGACGCCGCTGACGAGCTTCTGGGCGTCCTCGCCGAGCATGAAGTCGAGGAGCTTCTTGCCGTTCTCGGCGTGCGGGGCCTTGTCGAGGAGGCCGGCCGCGTAGGGCAGGGCGAAGGTGGTGGGCCTGCCGCCCTCCTTCGCCGGGAACCATATGCCCAGGTTCGGCATGGACTTGGACTGTGCGAAGTTCATCTGGACGTCGCCGTTCGCGACGAGCAGTTCGCCCTTGTCGGTCTTCGGCGCGAGCTTGCTGGTGGAGGAGGACGGGCCGACGTTGTTGGCCTGGAGCTTCTTGAGGTACTCCATGGCGGGTTCCTTGCCGCCGAAGTCGTGCATCGACTTGATGAGGACGGCGGTGCCGTCGCCGGCGACGCCGGGGGTGGAGTACTGGAGCTTGCCCTTGTACTTGGGGTCGAGGAGCTCCTCCCAGGTCCTGGGGGCCTCGGCGAGCTCCTTCTTGTTGTGGATGAAGCCGAAGTAGTTGTTGACGACGGACGTCCACTTGCCGTCGGCGGCCTTGTTCGCACCGTTGACCTGCTCCGAGCCCTTCGGCCGGTACGCCTGGAGCAGGCCCTTGCCGTCGGCCTGTTGGATGAAGGGCGGCAGGGTGACGAGGACGTCGGCCTGGGTGTTGGTCTTCTCGCGGACGGCGCGCTGCACCATCTCGCCGGAGCCGCCCTCGACGTACTTGACCTCGATGCCGGTCTTCTTGGTGAACTCGGCGAAGACCTTGTCGTACCAGCCGTCGCCCTTGTCGCTCTTGAGGCCGTCGGCGCTGTAGACGGTGACGACCTTGTCCCCCTCGCCGGAGGACCCGGCGGGGGAGCCGGAGCCGCAGGCGGTGAGGGCGCAGGTGAGGACGAGGCCGCCGGCGACGGTGGTGGCGGTGCGCAGGAGGGTGCGGTTGCTGGGCATGGAACTTCCTTACGGGGAAGGGGAGCCGGGGATCAGCGGTACGAGGCTTTGGTGCGGATGCGGGAGACGGCCGGCAGCACCAGCAGGGTGGTGGCCATCAGGACCACGGCGACGGCGGAGCCGCTGAAGAGCGAGCCGCGGTCGGTGGCGGTGAAGATCCGGACCGGCAGGGGCGTCCAGTCCGGCGGGTAGAGCATCATCGTGGCGCTCAGTTCGCCCATCGACAGCGCGAAGCAGAGCCCGGCGGCCGAGGTGAGGGACGGCAGCAGCAGGGGCAGCCTGACCCGCCACAGGACGTACGCGGGTCGGGCGCCGAGGGAGGCAGCGGCCTGTTCGTAGGCGGGGTCGAGGCGGGCGAGCGCGGCCGAGACGGATTGGTACGCGAAGGCCGTCACGAGCACGGTGTGGGCCAGGATCACGATGGAACTCGTGCCGTTGAGCAGCAGCGGGGGCTTGCTGAACGCGACGAGCACGGCGAGGCCGACGACCACGGACGGTACGGCGACGGGCAGCATGAACAGGGCGTCCAGGGACCGCCTGCCGCGCTTCTTGAGGCCGGCGGCGGCCAGCGCCGCCCAGGTGCCGAGGGTGAGCGCGAGCAGGCTCGCGACGAGCGCGGTGACCAGGGAGGTGGTCAGGGCCCGCAGGGATTCGCCGCGCACGGCGGCGGCGTAGTTCTCGGCGGTCGGGCCGGAGGGGAAGGCTCCGGACCAGTGGGTGGAGAAGGACGCGGCGACCACGACCAGCAGCGGCAGGGCGAAGAGGGGAAGGAAGAGGAGGCCGAACAGGGCCCAGGAGGCCCAGCGGCCGGTCCTGCTATGCACCAGCACGCTTGCTCACCACCCGGTAGAGGCCGAACAGGCCGACGGAGATCGCGATGTTGACGACGGCGACCACGCAGGCGGCCGCGTAGTCGGATTCGAGGATGGCCTTGCCGTAGATGAGCATCGGGAGCGTCGTGACGTCCTTGGCGCCGGTGAACAGCACGATCCCGAACTCGTTGAGGCACATGACCAGGACGAGGCTGCCGCCGGCGGCGAGGGCCGGCAGGGCCTCGGGCAGGATGACCCGCCGGACGATCCGGGCCGGCTTCGCCCCGAGGGAGGACGCGACTTCCAGCTGGGCGGTGTCCAGTTGGGAGAAGGCGGCGAGCAGCGGGCGCATCACGAACGGGGTGAACCAGGTGATCTCCGCGAGCAGGACGCCCCAGGGGGTCGCCAGGAACTGGAAGGGTCCCTCGGCGGCGCCCGTCAGGTCGGTCCAGGCTCCGTTGGCCATGCCCACCGTCCCGTAGATGAAGAGGAGGGCGAGGGTGACGAGGAAGGAGGGGAAGGAGAGGAAGACGTCGATGAACTTGGCGACGGCCTTGGAGCCGGGGAACGGGACGAAGGCGATGACCAGCGCGAGGGCGAAGCCGAGGACGAGGCAGCCGACGGTGGCGCCGACGGCCAGCCACACCGTGGTGCCGAGGGCCTCGCGGAAGCCGTGGGAGGCGAACACGGAGGCGTAGGCGTCGAAGGCGCCGCCACCGCCCTCGGGGCTGAGCGACTGCCGCACGACCAGGGCGAGGGGGTAGAGGAAGACCACCGCGAGGACGGCCACGGGCGGCGCCGTCCACACCCAGGCCGGAGCGGTGCGCGGGCGCCGGGCGGCCGGGGCCTGCGACGGGCCGGGCCCGGCGGCCCCCACGGTCCGGGCCGGCGGGGTCGCGGCGGCGGGTTCCCGCAGGTCACCGGCGAGTTCAGGCATCGGAGACCCCCGCCGACAGCAGGACCGCGTCGCGTGGCTCGAAGTGCAGGGTCACCGTGTCGCCCAGCGCCGGGGTCTCGCGCAGTTCGGGCAGGTCGGCCTTGACGCGGTGGCCGTCCACGTCCACGTACAGCCGGTGCGTGGAGCCCCGCCACTGGACCTCGGTGATGGTGCCGCGCAGGGCGTTGGGGCCCTCGCCGAGGCCGATCAGGTGCGGCCGTACGCACAGCGTGGCGCGGGCGCCGGGTGCCGCGCCGCCGCGGTCCAGCTCCAGGCCGCGCCCCTCGAACACGGCGCCGCCGTCGGCCACCGTCACGGGCAGCAGGTTGGCGTTGCCGACGAAGGAGGCGGTGAACTCGGTCCGCGGGGAGCGGTACAGCTCCTGCGGGGTCCCGCAGTCCTGGAGCCGGGCCCGGTCCATGACGGCGATCCGGTCGGCCAGGGTCAGGGCCTCCACCTGGTCGTGCGTGACGTACAGGATGGACACGTCGGGCAGTTCGCGGTGCAGCCGGGCCAGTTCGGCGAGCATCCCGGAGCGCAACTGCGCGTCGAGCGCGGAGAGCGGCTCGTCGAGCAGGAGCACGCCGGGGCGGATGGCGAGCGCCCGGGCGATGGCCACCCGCTGCTGCTGGCCGCCGGACAGCTCGCGCGGGTAGCGGGTGGCGTAGGCGCCCATCCCGGTCATCTCCAGGGCCTCGGCGACCCGGTCCCGGATGCCGGCCCTGGGGGCCTTCCGCGCCTTGAGGCCGAAGGCGACGTTCTCCGCGACCCGCATGTGCGGGAACAGCGCGTACTGCTGGACGACCATGCCGATGCCGCGCTTGTGCGGGGGCAGCGCGGTGACGTCCCGGCCGCCGATCAGGATCCGGCCGGCGGCGGGCCGTACGAAACCGGCGACCGAGCGCAGCGCCGTGGTCTTGCCGGAGCCGGAGGGCCCCAGCAGTGCCATGACCTCGCCGGGTTCCACGGTCAGGTCGAGGGAGTCCAGGACGGTGTTCCCGGCGTAGGCGACCGAGACGGAGTCGAAGCGGATGCCGCTCACGCCCCGGTCCCCCGCTCCAGCAGCCCGGGGAGTTCGGCGACGGAGCCGAGGACGTGGGTGGCGCCGCTCCCGGTCAACGCGGCCCGGTCGTGGGCGCCGGTGAGGACCCCGGCGACGATGCCCGCGCCGGCTCGGCGGCCGCTGAGCACGTCGTACGAGGTGTCCCCGACGACGACCGCGTCCCGTACGTCGGCCACGGCGCCGGTGCGCAGGAACGCGGTCAGCACCATGTCCGGGAAGGGCCGGCCGCGGCCGCCCGCGTCGGCGGGGCACAGGGTGAGGTCGGCGAGGTCCTGCCAACCGAGGGCGTCGAGGATGGCGTCCTGGGTGACCCGGGCGAAGCCGGTGGTCAGGACGACGGCACGGCCCTCGGCGCGGAGCCGCTCGACGGCCTCGCGGGCGCCGGGGAGGGGGGCGACGAGGCCGCCGTCGACGAGTTCCCCGTAGGCCCGCTCGAAGGCGGAGTTGGCGCGGCGGGCGAGTTCCTCCGTGCCGAAGAGGCTGCGGAAGACCGAGATCTTCGACTCGCCCATGGTGTCGCGCACGTACTGGAGCTTGGCGGCGTGGTCGGCGCTGCCGGGCTCGACGCCGAGGTCCTCGGCGGCGCGCTCGAAGGCCCGCTCGACGAGACCGCCGTCGGCGACGGTCGTGCCGGCCATGTCGAGGACGATCAGCTTGTTGGCATCGGTCATGTCGGTCACCAGCCCAGTTCGTTCGCGGTGGTCTCGGCGATGGCGGGCGAGCAGGTCATCCCGCGCCCGCCGGGCCCGGTCACCAACCACACCCCGTCGGACACCTGTTGGCGGTGGACGACGCGGGTGGTGTCGGTGCACTGGGCGTAGACGCCCGCCCAGCGGTGGCGGATCCTCGGCAGCGGGCGGCCCAGGAAGGACTCGGCGACCGCGGCGACGTGCTCGTAGGGGTCTTCGAGGGTGTCGAAGGCGAAGGGGTGCTCGTATTCGTGGGTGTCGCCGATGGTCAGTCCGCCGTCCCGGCGCTGGACCATCAGCAGTTGCATCGCGTGCGCGGCGGCGACGGGCTCCTGCGGCTGTCCGGCGTTGAGTTCGTCGAGCGCCGGGGACGCGTAGGCGGGGTAGTAGCGGAAGCTGTCGGCGTCGGCGACGGAGGTGGTCAGGGCCTCGCCGAGCGGGGCCGTCTGCATCATCTGCAGCCGGACCCGGCGCACCGGGAGGTCGGGGACCAGCTCGCGGACCAGGCCGGACAGCCAGGCGCCGGTGGCGAGGACGACCGCGTCGCCGCGGTGGACGTCACCGTGGTCGTCTCGGACCGCGCCCGCGCCGACGACCTCGCGGACCTCGCGGCCGGTGAGGAAGGTGTACCGGCCGGACGCCCGCAGGGCTTCGCGGAGGTGGAGCTGCGCGGTGCGCGGCTCCACGGCCGCGTCCCGCTCGCACCACAGGGCCGCCTCGAAGTCCCCGCGCAGGGCCGGGTTGATCGCCCGCGCCTCGGCGGCGGTGACCAGCTCGTAGCCGCGGGCGGCGGCGTCGGGGCGGGCGAGCGCCGCCTCCGCCACCGCGTGCTCGCGGGCGCCCCGGACGGGGGTGAGGGAACCGATCGCGCGGAAGCCCAGTCCGGGCACCTCCGCGCCGATCCGCTCCCAGAGCTCGCGGGCCCGCAGGGCGGTGTCGAGTTCCTCGCCCCCGGCCCGTCCGCTGACCCAGATCTGGCCGAAATTGCGCAGTGACGCGCCGCGTGCCTCCGCTTCCCGTTCGATCTGGACGACCTCGTGGCCGCGTTCGATTGCTTGCCAGGCGTGCATGGTGCCGACCACGCCGCCTCCGACGACTATGACTCTCACGCCGTCCAAGGTGGCGGCGACCGGTGGCCCGGGAGGGTCCGGTCGACGACGGGCCGGTGAACAGCCCTCGACGCTTGGACCAGACCCGTTACCGTTCCGTGATGCAAGGGCGCCCGTTTTGGATCGTTTGCCGGGTGTCGAGGGCGCCCGCCGCGCGCTATTCGGGGCGCAGGCGCGTCGTGAAGCTGAACCGGTCACCACGGTAGAGCGAACGCACCCGCTCCAGCGGGCGGCCCTGCCCGTCCCGCGAGAACCGGTGGATGAGCAGCATCGGAAGGGCCGGCGGGGTGCCGATGAGCAGGGCTTCGCGGGGTGTGGCGAGGACCGTCTCCAGCTTCTCGTCGGCCTCGCCGAAGGCGATGCCGAGGTCGTCGCGGAGGTAGCCGTAGAAGGAGGAGTCGGGCTGGAAATCGATGTCGAGGCGGGGCGCGCGGGCGACCCTGATGTACGTGCTCTCCAGGCCGACGCGCTCGTCGTCGGCGAGCAGTACCCGTTCCAGGTGCCAGACGGGCTCGCCGCTCTCCGCGCCGATGCCGGCGGCGAGGCCGTCCGGACAGGGGAAGCGCTCCAGGCCGATCAGGTTGCGGCCGGGGCGGCGGCCCTGCCGGCGCACCCCTTCGGTGTAGCTGGCGAGGGAGAGCGGCTGCTCCAGCTTGGGTCCGGCGACGACCGTGCCGCGCCCCGACCGGCGGAGCCGGCCTTCCAGGAGCAACTCGCGCAGGGCCTGCCGCACGGTCTCGCGGGACACCGCGTAGCGCTCCGCGAGATCCCGCTCGGTGGGCAGCGAGCCGCCTTCGCCGAGCTCGTCGAGCAGATCGGCGATCAGCGCCTTGACGGCGTAGTACTTGGGGATCCGGCCGTGCTCCGGGATGCCCGAGCGCACGGGGCTGCCGGGGAGGTGCTGGTGCCGCTGGGTCTGTTCTTCCACGTGGGGACTGTACGTGGGGCAGGTGTACGGAGATCGTCGCGCGCGGGGCGGGCTGGGCGTGCGGGGTCCCGGGCTCGCGGTGCCGGGAGCGGGGTGCCGGCGGGCGGGGTGCAGGTCGGGCGGGTGTCAGCGGGTGCGGGGTGCGCGGAACCGGCGGGCGCCCAGGAGCAGGCCGCCTCCGGCGGTGAGCGTGGCGAGGGCGCCGGCCCCGTACGCCCAGGGGTGGTCGCGGGGGCCGGTGTGCGCGAGGGCTCCCGCCTCGGCGGCGTCCTGCGGGCCCTCGACCTCGAACCGGTAGCCGCCGGCCTCCCCGACCCAGTCGCCGTCGTCCCCGTGGTCGCCCTTGCGCTGGACGAGGGCGGCGTCCGCGACGACCTCGCCGTGGGGGGTCTCCTCGGCGAAGGCGAGGCGCACGGTGACGGTGATCGAGCCGCCCGCGCCGACGGAGAACCCGGAGAAGGCGTCGCCGCCGTCGAACACCGCGATGATCTCGTCGCGGTCGGTCCGCTCCAGGCTGACGGGGTGGGAACCGCCCGGAGCGTCGAACTCCATCCGGAGGTGGGCGGGGCGCAGGGCCCGCGCCTTGTCCGTGAACACGACGACGGGGTGGATCGCCGTGCACGAGCCGCTCGTGGTGTTCGTCAGGTCCAACAGCCAGGTCTGCGCCCCGCCGCCGGCCCGGTAGACGGCCGGGCCGCCACGGATCCGGGCCCCGATGGGGAAGGCGGCGCCCTTGCCGTCCCCGCAGCTGGCCAGCGCGCGCGAGGGGAGCGCCGGGGCCGGTCGGGCGCCGCCTCCGGTGCCGATGTCCGCCACGGCGGAGGGCGCGGCGGAGGCGAGGAGGACGGCGGTGAGGGCAAGGGCTTTGCGCAGTCGCATGGAAGACCTTCGCTGCTCGCCGGACGGGACGATGATAGGACGAGGCGACAATCACCCCGGCCTTGTCCGCACCCTTCCACGCGCGCGCGACCCCTTGTCGGGAGCCGCGCGTGAGCACCTCCGGTTTACGCCCGGATGGCGCACCGGGTCAAGCGCCGAACCCGTTCCCGCACGTCGGCGGGGGTGCCCGGATCGGGCGGCGGGCCCGTCACCCACCGGCCGGGGGCGTTCCGGGGTGGACGTACAGCGGGGTCAGGGCCAGTTCCGCGGCGCCCTCGGCGATGCCGCCCGGGGCCTGCGCCACCGTCGGCGGGGCCGTGTCGATCAGGGGGCGCGCCGCCAGCGCGGCCCGGACCCCGGTGACGAAGATGTCCGGATCGGCGTCCACGACCCGTCCGCCCAGCAGCACCCGGTCCACGTCGAGCAGCGCGACCAGGTTCGCCGCGCCCTCCCCCAGGATCCGGGCCGCTTCCGGCAGGTCCCCGCGGGCCACCGCGTCCAGGCAGAGCACCTCCAGGCAGCCCCGTCCCCCGCACCGGCACGGCGGGCCGTCCAGGCTCAGCACCTGGTGCCCGAACTCCCCGGCCGCCGACCTGGCGCCCCGGTGGATCTCGCCGTCCAGCCGCAGCCCGGCGCCGAGCCCGGTGCCGACGTGCAGGTACACCGACGTGCCCGCGCCCGGCCCGCCCGGACCCCCGGTCGCGACGGCGGCGTTGGTGTCCTTGTCCAGCACCACCGGCAGCCCCAGCCGCCCGGCCAGCACCTCCCGTAGCGGGAACCCCGCCCAGTTCGGGAACCCGGTCACCCGGCCCAGCACCCCGCTGCGCCAGTCCAGCGGCCCCGGCGCGGCCACCCCCACGCCTACGGGCGGGGGCGTCCCCGTCCGTCCCCGGAGCCCCGCGACGGCCTCCACGACCGCGTCCACGACGGGCTCGGGGCCCGCCCCGAAGTCCAGCGGGACGCGCAGGCGCGCGACGACGACGCCGGCGAGGTCGACCCGTACGGCCCGCAGTTCGTCGCGGTCCAGGTGGACGCCCACCGCGTGCCGGGCGCCGGGGACGAGTCGCAGCAGCGTGCGCGGCTTGCCGCCGGTGGAGGGGCCGCGGCCGGCGTCGGCCACCAGGCCGTCCGCGGCGAGCCGGGCCGCGATCTTGCTGACGGCCTGCGGCGTCAGCCCCGCGCCGTCGGCGAGCTCGGCGCGGCCGAGGCCGGGCGGTCCGGCGGCGCGCAGCAGCCCCAGCAGTACCGCCTCGTTGTGCCCGCGCAGCGCGGGCAGGTTCACCCCGCCGCGACCGGCCCCGTCACCCCTGTTCACCTGCCCATTGTCCACCCTCCTTGCACTTGCGCAACGCTGTTGCCAAAGTGGTCCCATGAACACCGCCTCCCCCACCGCCCCCCTGCGCGTCGCCCTCGTCGGCTACGGACTCGCCGGTTCCGTGTTCCACGCCCCCCTCGTGACCGCGACCGAGGGGCTCGTCCTCGACACGGTCGTCACCTCCGACCCCGGCCGGCAGGGCCAGGTCCGCGAGGCCTTCCCCGACGTCCGGCTCGCCGCGTCCGCGGACGAGCTGTGGGCCCGCGCGGGCGGCGAGGACGCCCCGGACCTCGTCGTCATCGCCTCCCCCAACAAGACCCACGTCCCGCTCGCCACCGCCGCGCTCACGGCCGGCATCCCCGTGGTCGTGGACAAGCCGCTCGCCGCCACGGCGGCCGAGGCCCGCGAACTCGCCGCCCTCGCCGACCGGACCGGCACCTTCCTGTCCGTCTTCCAGAACCGCCGCTGGGACAACGACTTCCTCACGCTGCGCCGGCTCCTCGACGGCGGCGACCTGGGCGAGGTCCTGCGCTTCGAGTCCCGCTTCGAGCGTTGGCGCCCGCAGCTCAAGGGCGGCTGGCGCGAGTCGGGCGCGCCGGAGGAGATCGGCGGCCTGCTGTACGACCTGGGCAGCCACGTCGTGGACCAGGCGCTCGTACTGTTCGGCCCGGCCGTACGCGTCTACGCGGAAGCGGACGTGCGGCGCCCGGGCGCCGAGGCGGACGACGACACGTTCATCGCGCTCACCCACGCGAACGGCGTCCGCTCGCACCTGCACGTCAGCGCGACCACGGCCCAGCTGGGACCGCGCTTCCGGGTCCTGGGCTCCCGCGCGGGCTGGGTCAAGTACGGCCTGGACCCCCAGGAGGCCGCCCTGCGCGAGGGCCTGCGCCCCGGGGACGAGAGCCGACCGTGGGGCGAGGAGCCCGAGCACCTGTGGGGTCGACTGGGTTCCGGCGAGTCCCCGCTGACCGGCGGCGGCCTGCCGGTGCCCACGGCGGCGGGCGACTACCCCGCGTACTACGCGGCGGTCGCGGCCGCCCTGCGCTCGGGCGGACCGGCACCGGTCACCGCGCACGAGGCGGCGCAGTGCCTGGCGGTGCTGGAGGCGGCACGGCGGTCGTCGGCGGAGGGCGTCGCCGTCGACCTCTGAGCGACCGCGCCGGACGCCCGATCGGCCACCATCAGGATCGGGATGGGCGTGAAATCGACGCTTCCGGGGACGCGAGCGACATATTCTTCACAAGCTGTAGATCATCACACGTGTGAAGAATGGAATTCCATCAGTGAAACTGCCCCGGATCGCAACCGTCGTGGCCGCCGCCGCGATAGCCCCGGCCGTCCTGCTCTCCTCGCCCGCGTTCGCCGCCGACTCCGCCTCGGCGGCGAACGCGGGGTCCTCGGCGACCACGCCCGACGGGGCCGCCCAGCCCGCGAACCCCGCTCCGGGCGGCACGACGACCAACTCCGGCGAAACCCCGGAGGCCGCCAAGGACCGGGCCGCGATCGAGGCGCTCCTCAAGGACCCGGCGACGAGCAAGGACATGCGCGCGGCCGCGGAGAAGGCGCTCAAGGGAAAGGCCGAGGACATGCGGCGCTTCCTTGAGGTCGAACGGCCGAAGCTGCAGCTGGAGGAGGACCGCGTACGGGTCGCCGCGATCGGCGAGGCGGGCGGCAAGGCCGTGCGCGCCGCGGCCGACGAGACCCTCAAGGTGAACACCCGCGAGGCGATCACCGCGTTCCTGCTGACCGGGCAGCACGAGGCCCGTTACAAGGACGACCTGGTCGAGATCATCCGCATGCTCGACGGAGCGGGCAAGGGCATCACCAAGGCCGCCAACGAGCTGCTCTCCAAGGGAACGCCCGAGCAGGTCCGCGCGTTCGTCGCGACCGGCCAGCACACGGTCCGCGCGGAGGACGACCGGGTCGCCCTGTTCGGGATGCTGAAGGACGCCGGGCCGGGTCTGAAGGAGGGCATCATCAAGCTCCTCGAAGGCAACCCGAAGCCCGAGCAGCTGCGCGAGTTCGTGAAGACCACGCAGCACGCCCTGCGCGACGACGACAACACCGTCCTGATCTCGGCGATGGTGACGGGCGCCGGCCCGGAGCTGAAGAAGGCCGCCCTCGCAGCGCTCAAGGGCACCGCCCAGGACCGGGCCGAGTTCCTCAAGACCGGCCAGCACGAGGCGCGCGCCAAGGACAAGGCCACCGGGGGCCAGACCGGCGGCACGGGCACGACCGGCGGCACCGGCACGACCGGCGGCACGGGCACGACGGGCGGCACGGGCACGACCGGTTCGACGGGGACCACGGGCACGACGGGGACCACCGGCACCACCGGCACGACCGGCACGACCGGGAACACGAACGTGACCCCGGCGGGCAGCACCGGTTCCGGACCGCTCGCGAACACGGGCGCCGGATCCGAGAACGTCCTGATCGGGGGCGCGGCCGCCGCGACCCTCGCCGCGGGCGCGGGCCTGGTCATCGCCAACCGCCGCCGCCGCCCGACGACCGAGGGCTGATCGGCACCACGTACGGGGACACGGAAGGGGCGGACCACCGTGATGGTCCGCCCCTTCGCCGTGCCGTGGGTCAGGCGCTCTTGAACTCCTGGCGCTGGCGTCCGAGGCCCTCGATCTCCACCTCGACGACGTCACCGGCCCGCAGGAACGGCTTCGGTTCCGGCTGTCCGGCGGCCACGCCCGCGGGCGTGCCCGTGACGATGACGTCGCCCGGGTACAGGGTCATGAAGTGGCTCAGGTACCGCACGACCTCGCCGACCGCGAAGATCTGGTCGGAGGTGTGGCCGTCCTGCTTCAGCTCGCCGTTCACCCACAGCCGTACGTCCAGCACCTGCGGGTCCGGGACCTCGTCCGCGGTGACCAGCCAGGGGCCGAGCGGGGTGAAGGTCTCGCAGTTCTTGCCCTTGTCCCAGGTGCCGCCGCGCTCCGTCTGGAAGGCGCGCTCCGTCACGTCGTTCGCCAGCAGGTAGCCGGCGACGTGGGCGAGGCCCTGTTCGGCGGAGTCCAGGTAGCGGGCGGTGGCGCCGATGACGACGCCGAGCTCGGCCTCCCAGTCGGTCTTCACGCTGCCGCGCGGGATCAGCACGGTGTCGTCCGGGCCGACCACGGTGTCCGGGGCCTTGAGGAAGACGATCGGCTCCGGCGGCGCCTCGGCGCCGACCTCGGCGGCGTGGCCGTGGTAGTTCAGCCCGATGCCCACGATCTTGCCGATGCGGCCGACCGGGGAGCCGACGCGCAGCCCCTCCGCGTCGAGCACCGGGAGCTCGCCCGCCGCCACGGCGTCCCGCACCCGGGACAGCGCGGAGTCGTCGGCGAGCAGGTCGCCGTCCACGTCCGTGATCAGGCCGGACAGGTCACGCAGGGTGCCGTCCTGGTCGAGCAGCGCGGGGCGCTCCGACCCGACGGGTCCGACACGCAGCAGCTTCATGGGCATTCTCCCGTGGTCGGGGGTGGTCGGCCCGGGGCATGCCGGGGCCGGCCGATGGGTTGCGGCCATCGGAGGATTGGTTGATCCTCCAAGATGACCGCCCAATCCGCAAGACCCTGTTCACGGACTGGAACGCCCGCTACCGCCTGCGGCCCGTCGTCCGGCCGGCCGCGGCGACCGGGGTGGCGGGGGTGGACGGGGCGACCGGGGCATCGCCCTCGCCGGCGGCCGCCGCCGCACGGTCCTTGCGGTGCTGGAGCCAGGCCCGCTCCGCGACCGACCAGGCGGTGGTGGTCAGCAGGTACAGCCCGGCCGCGAGCGGCACCACGGCGGCCGTGATCAGCGTCCCGAACGACAGCAGGGGCAGTACGCCGCCCAGCTTCCGCATCGCCGCCTGCTGCTCGGCGCTCAGCTCCACCGCCGGCTTCGGCTGCGCAGAGGCTTTACCGGCCCCGGCCCCGGCCTTGCCCGCGCGCGGGCCCGGCGTCGGGACGGGCAGCGCGGGCGCCGCCGCGGCGGCGCGCCGTCCCCGCACCGCGCTCCAGGCGGCCACCACGGCGATGGCCGCGAACAGGCCGAGGAAGACCAGGCCCTGCGGCCCGAGGGGACCGCCCTCCGCCAGCGCGCCCGTCAGGCGGGATCCGAGCGGCGCCGCGAACAGTCGGTGGCCCAACAGTTCGTTGGCCTCTCCGCCGACCTCCGAGGAGGAGAACGCCTGGTACATGACGAAGAACACCGGCAACTGGAGCAGTACGGGCAGGCAGCCGGCCGCCGGCGTCGCGCCCCGGAACGCCGCACGGCTCAGCGGATGCAGGGCGAGCCGTACGAGCACGGTGAACAGCACGATCGCGGCAGCGGTCGCGGACTCGGCCAGTACCGGCTCCATGAGCCGGCCCAGCTCGGCAACGAGATGAGTGAAAACGGACACGCGGGCCCTCCGAGGGGTCTCGTCGAACGTCGAAGAAGGTGCATTTCGGCGTGACGACCCGCGAGGGGCGACGACAGTGATCGGCCCGACCGTGACCGGTCGGCGGAAGCAGAAGGCGGAAGGTGCTGCGCGCCCCTACGCGGCCGTCGGAAGGAGACGGCCGGGCGCCCTGGGCCGGGACCGGCCCGAGGCATCGGGGTCGCGTTGCGGCAGGAACGCCGTGCGCTGCTCGCGATCACGGATCGCGGTGCGTATTCGGTGCGGTGGCACGGGCCGGACGAGGCACGCGGCCAGGGCCGCGGCGCCCACGGCGACGACGGCCGCCAACGCCACCACCGCGGTGGCCAGGCCGTTCTCGCCCGCCATCAGGCCGAGGAACCCGCCGAGCAGCAGGAGCAGGGCGGCGAGCAGCCGCGAGCCCCTGGAAGTGGCGAGGAAGGACAGCGGAGTGCGCACGGCGGTTCGCTTCGTCCCCGTCATGCCGGCCACCCCCTCCCCCTCACGAGCCGCCCGACCCGGCGGCCCCACGCGACGACGCCCGCACACGCGCTCGCACGGACTCCCGTACGAAATAGGGCTCTCGGACCGATGGTAACCGGGCCCACCGACAAGGAGAGGGGATCAGCCGACGGATTCCCGGCGTTCGAGCGGATCCCGGGCCAGCACCTCCCCGTCGGGTCGACCGTCCCCGTCCGTCCCCGCGCCGCCCCGCGGTCCGGCGGCCCGGGACACCCCGAGCGCCACCGCCAGGTTCAGCAGCAGCGCGACCATCCCCGCGTTCACGCCCAGCACCGGGTCGTGCCCGCCGAAGACCAGTCCACAGACCACCGCCACCCCCACGACCAGGCCGCCCACCGCACCCGCCACCGTCAACCCGCGCCACACCAGGCCCAGCAGCAGCATCGGCAGCAGCTGCGCCATGCCCTCGTACGAGACGAGCGACAGCCGCACCAGGGTGTTGGGAGCGACGTAGGTCATCACCAGGGCGATCGACCCGGCGGCCACGACCACGATCCGGGAGGCGAGCACCTGCCTCTCCCCCGCACTCCACCGGGGCACGAGCGACAGCACGCTACGGCCCCACATCGTCCCGATGACCAGCATGAACACGGCCATCGGCACGATCGACGACAGTGCGGCGGCCACCCCGATCACGCCCACCGCCCATGCCGGCAGCGAGTCGACGACCAGCTCGAACAGCGCCAGGTTCGACCCGGCGCCGGACAGTCCCGGCACCACGAACAGCGCGGCCATCCCGAGCAGCATCGGTACGAACAACAACACGTTGTAGGCGGGCAGCAGCACGGCATTGCGCCGCAGCGCGTCGGCGCTGCGCGCCCCCAGGTACCCCGCCACGGTGGTCGGGAAGATGACGACGGTCAGCGCGTTGAGCACGGAGGTGCTCACGAACCACCCGACCCCGAGTTCTCCACCGCCGTCCCCGGCCGCCCCGCCGTTCCCGGGCAGGGTCAGCCACTGCGGCTTCTCGGCCACGAGCCGGTCGAAGAGCTCCCCGTAGCCGCCGAAGTAGTGGAACGGGACGTACACGGCGAGGAACCCCAGCGTCCCGATCACCATCACGTCCTTGAGCACCGACACCCACGCGCTCCCGCGCAGTCCGCTGACGACCACGAAGCCGGTGGTGACCGCGAACGCCAGGAGGTAGGCCGCTTCGAGCGACACCGCCCCGTAGGTCACCGTCGAGACGACGACGCCCATGCCGGTGATCTGCAACTGGATGTAGGGCAGCAGGAACACCGTGGCGAGGACGGCCACGGCCGCCCCGAGCCAGGGGCGCCCGTAGCGGTGGGCCACCATGTCGCTGATCCCGACGAGCCCGTGCCGGCGCGCGTAGTCCCACAGCATGGGGCCGACGACGTACCCCACCGCGTAGCCGCAGGACATGTACGCGACGACGTACAGCACCGGGGCGCCGTAGTTGTAGCCCCAGCCGGCGGCTCCGAGGTAGCTGAAGCTGGTGTAACCCTCCCCCGCCATCAGGACCCAGACGAAGACGGTCCCCAGCGAGCGCCCGCCCACCGACCACTCGGCGAGGCCTCCCCCGCCGCCGCCCCGCCCCCGGACCGCGAGCAGGCCGAGCGCGACGGTCACCACCATGAACACCGCGAAGACGGAGGTCGCGACGAAGGCCCCGCTCACGCGGAACCACCGGGGTCGCGCCGGGCGGGATCCCGGCGGTCACCGCGCCGCGTGAGCCACACCGCGAGCGGCGTCACCAGCGTCGCCCCGAGCAGCCACACGAACAGGAACGGCACCCCGCCCGGCCGCGGCTCGATCCTGTTCACCACCGGCAGCGCCCCGAGGAACAACACGAAGGGCACCCCCAACCACACCAACTGCGGACGCTTCACCCGTTTCGTACGCACCCGGCCCACCCTAGGACCTGTCGTCGAACTCCCGGACACCGCGAGGCCGCCCTTCGGGCGACGGCGGGACTCTGACGACAGGCCCTGGAGCCTGTCGCGCCGTGACCCCGTGCGAACGCCCGGCCACCTGAACCGCATCAGGACGACTTGAGCGTCCCCCACACCACCAGGCGGTACTTGGAGCTGTATTCGGGCGTGCAGGTGGTGAGCGTGATGTAGGCGTCCGGCCGGCTGTACCCGTACTCGGGCCGCACCGCGCTGCGCGGCACCGGTGCGATCACCCCGGTGTCCCGCTCGGTGGTCTCGTTCAACACCTGCCCGACCACGTAGGTGTAACGCCGGCCGCGCACGTCGACGTGCAACTCGTCGCCGGGGCGCAGCCTGTTGACGTACCGGAACGGCTCCCCGTGCGTGTTGCGGTGCCCCGCCAGCGCGAAGTTGCCCCGCTCCCCGGGCCGGGCGGTCCCCGGGTACTGGCCGACGTACCCCTTGTCCAGCACGGCCCGCTTGTCGATCCCCTGAGCGACGGGAACTGCGAGGCCCAGGCGCGGAATCCGCAGGACGGCGTACGCCTCCTCCGGCGCTGGCGCCGGCTTCGGCCGCGGCGCCGCGGAGGCCCCCGACCCTGCCGTCGGCCGCACGGACGGGGACAGCGGCCCGGCATCGGACGGGGACCGCGAACCCGCCGCGGAGGGCTCCGCACCACCCCCGGGGGCGTCCCCCGCGGAGCCGTCCGCGACACCGGTATCGCCCGGACCGGGATCCGCCCGCGCGCCCGCCTCCGCGGGCTCCCCCTCCCAGGACCGCTCCAGGGCCTGGACCTGCTCCTGCGCGGCGGCCGCGGCCTGCCGATTCGTCCACCACACCTGGTGCACCACCAGCAACGCCACCACCACGCCCAGCGTGGTGACCACCTCGGCGCCCACCCACAACAGCCGTGCGAGACGGGCCCCGCGCCCCCGCCGGCCGCTCCCCTGCACCACCACACGTATGTGATCCCGCACGGGCCGCACCCTAAGTCCTCCCCCCTCAACTGACCAGCGGCAGTACGGTGTGAACCATGCGCCCCGACACGCCTGCAGAGCACATTGCCGAAGCCGAGCGCCTCATCCGCACGGCGACCCGTTACCCCGAGGACCAGGAGCCGCTCCTCCTCCAGGCCGCCGCCCACCTCGAACTGGGTGACGCGCGGGACCGGGCGAGCGCCCTCTACGACCAACTCCTCTCCGCCTCGCCCGCGGATCCACACCTGATCAAGGCCCTGCAGGCCGCGAACCTGTGGGAGTACGGCCACGAGGCCGAGGCCCGCGCCCTGATCTCCGGCATCCGGGCCGCCGCCCCCGCGGACCCGGCCCCCTGGGAGGTGATCGCGGAAACCCTCGAAGCCCACGACGAGCTGGAAGCCTCGCACGACTGCTTCACCGAGGCGGCGACCCTGCTGACCTCCGAGGAGACCCCCCTCACCCAGGCCACCACCGCCCTCCTCACGGGCCGCCACCGGGTCCGTCGCCTGCTCGGGCTCCCGCACGACGAATGGGACATGGTCGCCGACACCCGGCACATCGGCCCGATCCCCCTGGACGAACTCCACGACCCGAAGCGCATCTGGGCCCTCGGCTCCGACGACCCGGCCGAACTGCGCGCCGAGATCGCCCGTCTGCGTGCCGAACTGGGCGACCGCCGCGCCGCCCTCTCCCGGCCGTTCCCGGTGGCGATCCTGCACTGGCCCCAGCGCGAACTCGCCGAGCTCCTCACCTCGTACCCGACCCTGTCGACGGAGTACGCCTCCCACGCGACGCACCTGACCGGCATCGAGGCGTCCCTCCGCGCCCTCGCCTCGTCGGGCACCACCAACCTCGGCATCGTCACCGGCAGCGTCCCCTCGTACGAGGCCTTCGCCGCCTCCGAGAAGACCTCCCCGGCCTCCCCCTCCCTGCTCGCCGAGTACGCCACCACCCTGGCGGCCCGCGGCAAGGCCACCTCCTGGCCGCCCGGCCCGACGGCCCCGTGCTGGTGCGCCTCGACGAAGCCCTACTCGGAGTGCCACGGGGAGTCCTGACCGCCCGGACCGGCAGGCCCTTCCGCCCGCGGAGGGCGCCGGCCGGCCCGCGGTCACGGCCGCCCCCGCCCGCGTTCGAGACCCCTGTCGGTGCCGTTCCGTACCATCGGCCCCAGGGGCGCCCGCGGATTCCCGGCGGGATCGGACCCCGTCGCCCATGACCACCGGCAAGCGGGGAGCGCCCGATGATCCCGACGGAACCCTCCTCCGCCGCCGTCTCCGCGCGGATGAGCCGGCAGGCCGTACGGAACACCGCGCCCGAGGTGGCGGTGCGCAAGCTGCTCCACGCCGCGGGGCTGCGCTACCGGCTCCAGGTGAAGGTCCCCGGGATGCCGCGCCGCACCATCGACATCGCCTTCCCCGGCCCGAAGGTCGCCGTCTTCCTGGACGGATGCTTCTGGCACGGATGCCCGCAACACGCGACGCGACCGAAGTCCAACGCCGAGTGGTGGCGCGAGAAGCTCGAACGCAACATGGCACGGGACCGGGAGACGAACGAGCAGTTGGCGTCGGCCGGTTGGACCGTGCTCCGGTTCTGGGAGCACGAACCGCCCGAGGTCGTCGCGGCGCGGGTCATCGCGACCCGGGACGCGGCCGCACCGCACCGGGCCGCACCGGAACGCCGCACGCGGCCCGCCGCCGGGGCGGACGGGCCGGCCGGCGCGAACGGGGCCGCCCCGGAAGCGGGTTGATCCGCCGCGCGGCGGCGCACCCGGGCCGGGCCTCCGCTTCCTCAGCCCTTGTCCGGAAACAGGGCGAGCTGTTGGTGGCCGCGGGCCAGGGCCGTGGGCGGGACGGGGCGGGACGCCCCCAGGGCGAGCACGGCCCGGAGCGCCGCGAGCACCTCGGTCGGTGAGTCGCGGAGCATCGCCGGGGTCGCGCTGACCACCAGGACGCCGTGCGACTCCAGCCGCAGGCGGCGGCGCAGGGTGGCCTGCCAGGCGTCACGGGTGTAGTGGTACTCCGCCGAGTCGACCTCCAGGGCCACGCCCTCGTCGGGCCAGTAGGCGTCCGGACTGGCCAGGAAGACGCCGTCCGCGGTGTGGAGGCGGGCGTTCCAGAGCGGGGTGGGGAGGTCGGTGGCCCCGAGGGTGTCGCGGGCCCGGGCCTCGGCGACCGAGCGGACCCCTACCAGGAGTTCCGCGGCGGCGGCCCGGACCGCGGGGCGGGCCAACAGGCGGGACGTGCGGAGTTCCGCGTGCAGGTCGTGCGGGTGACACCAACCGGCCTGCACGACCTGGGCCAGGACGGAACGGATCCGGTCGGGCGGCGCGCCCGGATCCGTACGGGCGGCGAAGTCGGCGGCGGCGCGTACGGGGCGGGCCGTGGGGACACCGGACACGGTCATGGTGCGCGGCCAGCGGGACGTGGCCCGGGGCCTGACCCCGGGGGCGGGCGCGAGCCGGCGCGGGGCCCGGATCAGGACGTCGGCCGGCGCGGCGGGGGCCTCGCGGATGCCGAGGAGGGCGAGGGCGGCGCCGCCGGTGAGGACGGCCGTGTCGCCGGAGAGCGGGTCCGCGGCGGGTTCGGCCGCGTACAGGACGGCCGCCAGCGCGCGCTGGCGGGGGTCGGGCGGGCCGGTCTGCAGGAGGTACACGCGGGGCAACAGCCGCTGCCAGGGGCCGCCGGGGCGGGCTCGGGAGGTGATCGTGCCGCCGGGGACGCCCGCGCCGGCGGTGAGCTGGTGCCGCGTGACGAGCCCGTGCTGCCGCCGGGCCAGGCGCGACGCGACGGCCCGGCCGGAGGCCCGCGTGGCGGGCCGGGTCCCGGGCCGGCTCCCGGGCCGGGTCGAAGCGGGCGTCGCGGGCCGGGTCGAAGCGGGCGTGGCGGTGGCGGGCGTGGTCGAGGCGGGCCCGGTGGTGCCTGGCCTAGTGGCGCCCGGCATGGGGGTGCCCGGCGGAGCGGCCCCGGGGGCGGTCGCCGGGTTCGGGGTGGCGGTCGTGCCGGACTCGGGCTTCGGGGTGGCGGGGTTCCGCCGCGCTGTGATCATGGCCCGGGTATGCCCCTCCCCCGACCCGGTGTACCGCCCGCGCGGACACGCGGCGCGCCCCGGTCCCGAAGGGGAAGCGGAACCGGCCGGAGGGACGGGCCGGGCCCGGCCGGCGGAACGATTCAGCGGACCGGGTCGGAGGTTCGCGTCAGAGGTTCGGGTGGGTCGGGGAGAGGAAGACGATCACGCCCGTCTCCGTGCCCGGGAGCGCGGGGACCTCGTGCCAGCCCAGGCGGCGGTACGTGGCGACCGTGTCCGTGGCCAGCCGCGAGGTCAGCAGCCACGCCCGCCCGTCGGGGGCGTCCGCGGTGATCTCGGTGAGGAGGGTCCGGCCGGTGCCGTGGCCGCGCGCGTAGCCGCGTACGGCCAGTTCGTCGATCTCCAGGGCCCCGACGAGGAGCTCCCGCACCCGGGCCGCCCCGAGTTGGGCGGTGACCTGCGGGTACGCGCGGTTCTTGGGGAAGGGGGCCGGGGTCAGCCAGCCCGTGGCGAAGCCGTCGATGCCTGTGGCGGACTGGGCGAACGCCGTACGGAACCCCGGGCGCCGAACATCGGTCTGGAGCCGGGTCGAGAACTGGCGAATGGTTTCTTCACCTTCGTTCCACGGCGGACCGGAGAACACGTCCGCGTAGGCGTCGACCAGCTCGTCCGCGAGGTCGAGGACGGCCCGTCCGTAAGAGATCAAGGCGTCGACTCCTGGTGGTGGGTTGAGCGGGTTTCCCCCTGGAAGACCGAATCTACGCCTTCCGGGTTCCCTCCCGAGCCGCTCCGCAGAAACGGAGAGTGTGCGACAAATCGCCGCGACGCGGTCCGTGTCGCGCACCCGGCCACCGCGTTGAGCAGCCCGTGGACAGACTCCTGCGCGCGGCGGGCGGATTCGCGCTCGCCTTCCTGCTCGTCCTCGGGATCGTGGCGGTGCTGCCCCGGGCCGTGCAGCACGCGGTGCCGCACGCCGTCATCGGCGGGGCCGTGCTCGTACTGGGCGCGGTGGGCGCCCGACGTGCTTCCGGGCGGCCGCGTTAGCCTCGGGGAGGATCCATCGGACGGTCGGACCATCGGACCGCAGCCCGGTGTGATCGACGACGGAACAGCACGAACGAGCATCATCAGCCGAGAAGACCGAGGGAGTTCGACATGGCGCGGGTACCGAGTTCCGTGGTGACGGCCGCAGGCCTGGTCGGCGGCTACGCCGTCGCCCGCTGGACCAGGAAGCGCCCGCTGGGCGGTGTCGTGCTCGGCGCCGCCGGGCTCGTGGCCGGACGGGAGTGGCACCGGCGCGGAGGCGTCCCGGTCGCGGCGGGCCTCGGGGCCCTGTACGTCGCCGGCTTCGCGGGCTCGCACCCGCTGGCCAAGAAGGTCGGCGCCTGGCCGGCCGTCATCGGCGCCGCCGGTGTCGTGGCCGCCACGACCTGGGCGGTGGCCGACCGGGGCTGATCCCCCGGTCGGAAGGGTCGCGGGGACCGGGAGGAACGGCCCGACCCCGGCCCGGTGGGCGGTCGCGCGAACGACCGCCCGCCCGCCCCCCTACGCCCCGAACGCCCGCGACACCGTGTAGATCAGGAGACCGGCCAGCGCGCCGACCACCGTGCCGTTGATGCGGATGAACTGGAGGTCGCGCCCGATGTGGGCCTCGATCTTGCGGGAGGTGTGTTCCGCGTCCCAGCTCGCCACCGTGTCCGTGATCAGCGAGGTGATCTCGGTGCGGTACGTCGTGACCACGTACACGACGGCGCCCTCGATCCAGCCCTCCACCTTCGCCTGGAGCCGGCCGTCGGTGGCCAGACGCGCGCCGAGCGAGATCAGGGAGGCGCGCACCCGCAGCCGCAGCTCGCTCTGCTCGTCCTCCGCCGCCGAGAGGATCATCGAGCGGATCGCGGTCCACGCGGAGGCGATCACGTCCTGGACCTCGCCCCGCGCGAGGATCTCGGACTTCAGCCGTTCGACGCGCGCCCGCGTCTGCGTGTCCGACTGGAGGTCGGCGGCGAAGTCCGTCAGGAAACGGTCGACCGCCCCGCGCGCCGGGTGCTCCGGCATGTCGCGCATCTCCGTGACGAAGCGCAGCAGTTCCTTGTAGACGCGGTCGCCGATCTTCCGGTCGACGAAGCGCGGCGTCCAGCCCGGGGCGCCGCCCTGGACGGCGTCCATCACCGAGTCGCCGTGCGTGACGAGCCAGTCGTGGGCCTTCGTGCACACCAGGTCCACGGCCCGGCGGTGGCCGCCGTCCGCGACCACCTTCTCCAGGGTCTTGCCGAGGCCCGGGGCGATCTCGGCGTGCTCGGCGCGCCGGGTGATGGCCTCGCCGACGACGGCCTGCACGTCGGAATCGCGCAGGACGGTCAGCGCCCCGCGCAGCGCGGTCGCCAGCTCGGCGGTGACCCGGTCGGCGTGTTCGGGTTCCGCCAGCCAGGCGCCGAGGCGGCCGCCGATGCCGAGGGCGCCCAGCCGGGCGCGCACGACGTCGGAGGAGAGGAAGTTCTCGCCGACGAACTCGCCGAGGGAGACTCCCAGCTGGTCCTTCTTGGTCGGGATGATCGCGGTGTGCGGGATCGGCAGGCCCAGCGGCCGGCGGAACAGCGCGGTGACCGCGAACCAGTCCGCGAGGGCGCCCACCATGCCGGCCTCGGCCGCCGCCGCCACGTACCCGGCCCAGCCGCCCGCGCCCCAGGCGTGCTGGGCGTACTTGGCGAGTACGTAGATCACCGCGACCAGGACCAGCAGGCCCGTCGCGGTGGTCTTCATCCGGCGGACGCCGCGCCGCCGTTCCTCGTCCGCCGCGTTGAACACGAACGCGCCCCGGGGCGGCGGAGGTGGCGCGGTGCGCGCCCTCGTGTCACTGTCCACGTGTTCCACGGGTTCCTGCCTTCCCCCTGTGGCCGGTTTTGTCTGCATAGCATCCGACTCCCGGGAGGCCCCGGGAGTTCCCGGCGCGCCGTGCGGGTGCCCCCGGCACCCCCTGGGACCCCTCCGGTCCCGTGCCCCTTGCCCGGCCTACAGCTCCTTGCGGCGCTTCCCGCCGTCCAGCGGCTTCGAGCCCTTCGGCGACTTCACCTTGATGCCGACGCCGCCCCAGAAGGCGAGACCGTTGACGATCACGCGCGGTGCCCCGGGTTCCGGCCGGGACTGGGCCGAGCCCTGGTCGAAGCCGCCCATGATCCCGATGCCCCGTACGTCGACTTCCACGCCCGGCGGGACCGTGATCTCGATGCCGCCCATCACGGCCACGCAGGTGATCACGACCTCGCGTTCGGCGAAGTCGGCGTCCCGCAGGTCGATCTCGCCGCCGCCCCAGAAGGCCACGGCGTTGAAGCGGGCCGGCACCGTCCAGTGCCCCTTGCGCTGGAACCCCGACATCACGGCGACGGCCGTGGCGGAGGTGCCCCTGCCCCCGATGCGGGACTGCCAGGACGACCGCGCCGCCGGGCCCGGGTCGGGTGCGGCGGGCGCGGGGAACCCCGCGGGGGACTCGCCGGGCACCGGCGGCAGGTCGCGGGTCAGGGGGGCCAGCTCGGCGTACGTCCTGGAGGCGTAGACCGCCTCCAGCCGCTCCTCGAACTCCTCCATGTCGAGCCGGCCCTCGGCGACGGCGTCCCGCAGGCGCTCCACCACCCGGTCCCGGTCGGCGTCGGAGGCCCTCAGTTCCGGCAACGGCGCCCGTTCCGGCGACGCCTTCTCCAGGGACGGCCGTTCCGGCGCCGTCTCCGGTGCCGGAGCCTTCTCGGGCAAGGACTTCTCGGGCCGCTCGTCACTCATGTGGACCACACTATGCAGAGATCCGCACCAGTTGAATGGCCCGCCCCGGCACGTCTCCCCGGGATCGACCCCGAGACGGGACCCTGACTCAACCCCGACCCGCGTACATCCGCGCGATCACGTCCTCGATGTCGGGCTCGCGCACCGACAGGTCCAGGAGCGGGTAGCGGGCCGCGACCTCGGCCACCAGCGGCGCCGCCGAGGCCCGGGCGGGGAAGGCCAGCCACTGTCGGGGGCCGTCCACCTTCACCACCCGCGCCCCCGCGACCTCGATCGGCGCGATCTCCGACTCCAGGTCGACCACCAGGGTCCGCTCGCCCGCCCCCTCGGGCCCCGCCTCGTGCAGCCCGCCGAGCGCGCCGTCGTACATGAGCCGGCCGTGGTCGATGACCATCACCCGCTCGCAGAGCTGCTCGATGTCCTGGAGGTCGTGGGTCGTGAGCAGGACCGTGGTGCCGAGTTCCTCGTTGAGCTGCCGCAGGAAGCCCCGCACCTTCGCCTTGCTGACCACGTCGAGGCCGATCGTCGGCTCGTCCAGGTAGAGCACCTCCGGATCATGCAGCAGCGCCGCCGCGATGTCGCCGCGCATCCGCTGCCCCAGCGACAGCTGCCGTACCGGTACGTCGAGCAGCTCGCCGAGGTCGAGCCGGTCGACGCACCGCTCCAGGTTCTCGGCGTAGCGGGCCGCCGGGATCCGGTACATCCGGCGCATCAGCCCGTACGAGTCCTTCAGCGGCAGGTCCCACCACAGCGTGGTGCGCTGCCCGAACACCACGCCGATCCGGTGCGCGAGGCGCATCCGTTCCCGCGCCGGGTCGATGCCGGCGACGCGCAGCCGGCCGCCGCTCGGGGTGAGGATGCCGGTCAGCATCTTGATGGTGGTGGACTTGCCGGCGCCGTTGGGCCCGATGTAGCCGACCATCTCGCCCCGCGCCACCTCGAAGCTGATCCCGTCCACGGCCCTGACCTGCCGCTTCTCCCGTCGGATCCAGTTGACGCGGCGGCGCACGTCGAAGACCTTCTCGACGCCGTCCAGTGCGATCAGTGCTTCTGACATCTGCCCTCAACTCCCCGTGCTGCGGTACGAACGGACACCCGCGCGCCACGCCAGCGACGCGGGCAGGAACACCAGGAAGGCCACGAGCGGGCTCGTGAACGCCACCCACTGCGGCAGGCCGAGCGGATCGGGCCGGCCCAGGACGTACAGGGCGGGCAGCCAGTTGACGAAGGCGAGCGGCACGATGAAGGTGACCCCGCGCAGCAGGTCCTTCGCGAAGACCGTCGGCGGGTACTGGAGCATCGTGCAGCCGCCGTACGTGAAGGAGTTCTGCACCTCCGCCGCGTCCCCGGCGACGAATTGGAAGGCGGCTCCGGCCACCATCACCGCTCCGAAGATCCCCGCCCCGGCCAGGATCATCACAGGGACCAGCAGGACCTTCCCGGCCGTCCAGTCCACGTCCAGCGCCAGGACGCCCCAGGTCAGCACGCCCAGGCCCTGGGCGATCCGACCGAGGCGGCGCAGGGCGAACCGGTCGGCCGCGACCTGCGCGAGCACCGGGACCGGCCGCACCAGCATGGTGTCGAGCGAGCCGTCGCGGATCCGGGACCCGATGCGGTCGGTGTTGCCGAGGAGCAGGTCGGCCAGGCCCAACGAGGCCGAGCAGGATCCGTAGAGCAACGCGATCTCGGGGAGCGCGAACCCGCCGAGCGCGTCCACGTGGGAGAACATGATGGCGATGGCGGCGAAGTCGAGCAGGGTGATCGTCGCGTTCCCGAAGGTCGCGAGGAAGAACGACGTCCGGTAGGTCATGGTCGAGCGGATCCACATCGCGACGATCAGCCCGTAGCCGCGCAGCCCCTCCCACGCACGGTTGCGGACCGGCCCGTCGAACCCCACGGGCCGCACGGCCCCCGCGTCCGTGCCGGGACCGTCCTCGACGGCCGTTCCCGTCGACTCAGCCACCCTGGACCACCACCTTCCGCGTCGCCGCCGCCTGCATCAACCGGCCGGCGCCCAGCAGGACCAGCGCCCATCCGGCCTGGAAGCCCAGCGCCCGTGCCGCTCCCCCGGCCCCGGAGTGCGTGCCGAGCAGGACGTCGAGCGGGACCTGGAGCATCGCCGCCCACGGCAGGACCCGCGCCAGGTCCCCGAATTCGCCGGGGAACACCGTCAGGGGCAGCACCATCCCCGAGAAGAAGATGGTCACGACGGTGGCCATCAGGTTGATCCCGGTGCCGTCCAGCAGCCAGAACGCGGCCAGCCCGAGCAGGAACCGCACCGCGAAGCTGACGGTCAGCCCGAGCGCGACGGACACCAGGAACAGCAGCCAGCGCGCCGGGTCGACGGGCAGCGCCAGCGGGAAGGCGAGGGCTCCCGCGACCAGCGGCACCACCCCGCGTCCCAGCAGTTGGAAGGCGGCCCTGCCGAGGTCCGAGGCGAGCCACCACAGCTGGAGGTCCGCGGGCCGGTACAGGTCGACGGCGATGTCGCCCGTGCGGACCCGTTCCTGGAACTCCTCCTGGAAGCCGCCCCCGATGAGTGCCCCCGCCGCGAGCAGGGACTGACTCACCCAGACGAAGGTGAGGGCCTGGGCCTGGTCGTAGCCGCCGAGGCCCGGCCGTTCGTCCCACAGGGCGATGTACGTGTACGCGACGATGAAACCGAACACGGTGTTGGTGAACACCCCTGCGGCCGTCGCCGTTCCGTAGGCCGCGTAGCGCCGGAAGCCGCCCGCCGCGACGGCCCCGTAGAGCAGCGCTCTCTGACGCACCGTATCCCTCCGTTTTCCACGTCGTTCCTACGTCGGCCAAAGCGCGCGAGCTTAGTGCGGAGGGGCGAGCCACGCGACCGATTTATGCCCGTCCGGCGCGGATGCACCGGCCATCGGGTAGACACCATGAGGTACGGATGTGGATATTTCGCACAGCCCCGAGGAGTACCGGCGATGAGCGACCAGTCACCACCACCGGGCTGGACGCCTCGCGATCCGGACACCCCCGGGGGCGTTCCGGCCGAGCCCGTCGTCGAACGCGCTCCCCGTAAGGGTGGTGCCGGCGGCCGGCCCGCCGGCAAGGCCGGGCGCAGGCGCACCGGTTGGCGGCGCGTCCTGCCGACCTGGCGCATGCTGCTGGGCGGTCTCGTGCTGGTCGCACTGCTGCTGGGCGGCGCCCTGGTGGCCGGGTACCTGCTGGTCGACATCCCGCCGGCGAACGCGGCCGCCACCGCGCAGTCCAACGTGTACCTGTACTCGGACGGTTCGCAGCTCGCCCGTGACGGCGAGGTCAACCGCGTCAACGTACCGCTGTCCCAGGTACCGCTGACGGTCCAGGAGGCCGTACTGGCCGCCGAGGACCGGGACTTCCACTCGGCGCGGGCGGTGGACCCGAAGGCGATGGTCCGCGCCGCCTGGAACACCGTCACCGGGAAGGGGAAGCAGTCCGGCTCGACGATCACCCAGCAGTACGTCAAGAACTACTACCTGGGCCAGGAACAGACGGTGAACCGGAAGGTCAAGGAGTTCTTCATCGCGATCAAGCTCGGCCGGGAGAAGTCGAAGGACTACATCCTGGAGGGCTACCTGAACACCAGCTACTTCGGTCGCAACGCCTACGGGATCCAGGCCGCCTCCCAGGCCTACTACGGCAAGGACGTCACCCGGCTGACCACCGCCGAGGGCGCCTACCTGGCGACCCTGCTCAACTCCCCCAGCGCGTTCGACGTGATCGCGCACCCGCGCAGCCGCGACCGGGCCGTCGCCCGCTGGAACTACGTGCTCGACGGCATGGTGAAGAAGGGCTGGATGGACCCGACCGAGCGGGCGGCGGCGCGGTTCCCCGAGCCGGGCAAGCTCCGTCCGGCGTCCGGTCTGTCGGGACAGCGCGGGTACCTGGTGGAGGCCGTCAAGGACTACATCACCGAGCACGGGATCCTGGACGACAAGACCCTCGCGGAGGGCGGTTACCGGATCACCACGACGATCGACAAGCGCCGTCAGGCCGCGTTCGTCGACGCCGTACGAACCGAGATGGTGGACGAACTCGACCCGGCGGCCCGTCCGGCGGACCGTCTGGTGCGGGCGGGCGGGGCCTCCGTCGATCCCGCCACCGGCAAGGTCGTCGCCCTGTACGGCGGCATCGACTACACCAAGCAGTACGTGAACAACGCGACCCGGCACGACTACCAGGTGGCCTCCACCTTCAAGCCGTTCGTCTTCGCGGCCGCCGTGGAGAACGGCTCCCGGACCCAGGACGGCCGTCGCATCACCCCGAACACGATCTACAACGGCGACAACAAGCGCCCGGTCGTCGGCGGCCGGATCCGCTTCGCCCCCGAGAACGAGGGGCAGGTGTCCTACGGGAACATCACCGTCAACACGGCGACCGACCTCTCCGTCAACACCGTGTACGCGCAGATGGCCGTGGACGTCGGCGGGGAGAAGGTCAAGCGGACGGCCATCGCCCTGGGCATCCCGAAGAGCACCCCGAACTTCGACGCGGGCCCGGCCATCGCCCTGGGCACCATGCAGGCGAGCGTCCTGGACATGACGCAGGCGTACGCGACCCTCGCCGACCACGGCCGGCGCACCCCGTACACCTTCCTGGAGAAGATCACGAAGGACGGGGACACCATCGGGCTCCCCGACCGCACCCCGGAGCAGGTCATCAGCCGGGAGGCCGCCGACACGACGACGTCCATGCTGGTCAGCGTCGTCGACAACGGCACCGGTACGGCCGCCCTGGCGGCGGGCCACCCGGCGGCGGGCAAGACGGGCACGGCCGAACTGGACCGCTCGGCGTGGTTCGCGGCGTACACCCCGGACCTGGTCACGGTGGTGTCGATGATGGGCCAGGATCCGGACACGGGCACCCTCCAGTCCCTCTACGGGGCGTTGGGCGAGCGGCGCATCGGGGGCGGCGGCTATCCGGCGCGGATCTGGGCGGCCTACACGAAGTCGGCCCTGGAGGCCTCGGACCCCGTGGACTTCGACCTCGAACTCCAGCGGGGCGCGTCCCAGCCCCAGCAACCGGACGTCCCGCAGCCCCCGCCGAACTTCCCCGACGACCCGGCCACCCCGCCGACGGGCGGCCGGACGGACGGCGGCGGCGGCGACGGCGACGGCGACGGCGGTCGGACGGATGGCGGCGGTGACCAGGGCGGTCGGACCGACGGGGGCCGCACCGACGGCGGGCAGACACAGGGAGGCCAAACGCAGGGGGGACAGACGCAGGGCGGCCAGACGCAGGGGGGCCAGACCAACGGCGGGCAGACCGACGGCGGGCAGACGAACGGCGGCCAGACCCAGGGCGGCCGGACGAACGGCGGTCAGGACCAGGGGGGCGGGACCGACGGCGGGCGGACGGACGGCGGCCGCACCGACGGCGGGCAGACCGACGCCGGCCGGAACGCCGGCGGCGACGCCCAGGGCGGCGCCTTCGGCCGCCGCCCCCCGGCCGACTACCTCGAATGAGACCCGGTCGGGGTCAGTGACCGGAGGTGGCCTTCAGCCCGACCACGGCGACCAGCAGCAGGCAGATGAAGAAGATCCGGGCGGCGGTGACGGGTTCCCCCAGCACCGCCATGCCGAGCACCGCGGCGCCGGCCGCGCCGATGCCCACCCAGACCCCGTACGCGGTGCCGATGGGCAGGGTCTTCGCGGCGTAGGACAGCAGCACCATGCTGGCGACGATCCCGGCGCCGGTGAACACGGACGGCCACAGCCGGGTGAAGCCCTCGGTGAATTTCATGCCGATCGACCAGCCGACTTCGAGAAGACCGGCGACGAGAAGAAGAACCCAGGCCATGACAGGCACCTCCGGGACGAGACGGAAACGGGGGTGCGTCGTCTTTGCGTCCTGCAACCCGGTACGGCGCGTCTCGTCGGGGGTTCCCCTCCACCGTAGCAAAGGGGCGCCGAAAAGGGCCGGTGACCTCGGCCACCGGCCCTCGGGGGTGCTGCGGGACGGAAGGCGGGGCCCGGCGGAGGTCCCGTGGGGATCCGCCGGAGACCCGCCGGATCAGAGGTAGAGCCCGGTGGAGTCCTTGGACCCCTCCAGCCGCTCGGCGGCCACGGCGTGCAGGTCCCGCTCGCGCATCAGGACGTACGTCGCCCCGCGCACCTCGACCTCGGCCCGGTCCTCCGGGTCGTACAGCACCCGGTCTCCCGGCTCCACGCTGCGTACGTTCTGCCCCACCGCGACCACCTCGGCCCAGGACAGCCTCTTGCCCACGGCCGCCGTCGCCGGGATCAGGATGCCGCCGCCGGAGCGGCGTTCGCCCTCGGGCAGGTCGGACTTCACGAGCACGCGGTCGTGCAGCATGCGGATGGGCAGCTTGTCGTGGGTGGTGTTCTCGCTCACGCCCCGAACCTACCCGCCCGGCCCCGCCCCGTCCGCCGGTGGGTGCTCAACGCTTGCGACGCGCCGAGACCACGAGCAGTCCGACCACGCCGACGGCCAGCAGGGCCACGGGCACGATCCGCTCGAAACGCGGCGCCCCGTCCTCGTGGCGCAGGCCGTCCTTGGCGTCGGTGACGAGCCGGTTGACGGCGACGAAGGCCCGTCCGGCGGTCTGGTCGACCGTCGAGGCGACCCTCGCCTTCGCGTCCCCGACGATCGTCTTGGGGTGCATGCGCACGCCGATCTCGTCGAGCGTCTCGGCGAGCTGCTCGCGGCGACGGACGATGTCCGCCTCGATCTGAGCGGGGGTCCTGGCTTCCGGCACCGCGCTGCCTCCGTCGTTGTGTCGTCGTGTCGTCTGTGGCGTGATCCGTCATGGACAGTCTGTCAGCTCCGTCAGCTTAGGCTCATGACGTACCGATCCCCTCCCGAGGAGACTGTTGAGATGAGCGAGCGACTCCAGCCGGGCGACACCGCCCCCGCCTTCACCCTGCCCGACGCGGACGGCAACGAGGTCTCGCTGGCCGACCACAAGGGCCGCAAGGTGATCGTGTACTTCTACCCGGCGGCCCTGACGCCGGGCTGCACCAAGCAGGCCTGCGACTTCACCGACAACCTGGACGCCCTGGCGACCGCGGGGTACGACGTCATCGGCGTCTCCCCCGACAAGCCGGAGAAGCTCGCCAAGTTCCGCGAGCAGGAGAACCTGAAGGTCACCCTGGTCGGGGACCCGGAGAAGGAGACCCTGACGGCGTACGGCGCCTTCGGCGAGAAGAAGCTGTACGGCAAGACGGTGACCGGGGTCATCCGTTCCACGGTCGTCGTGGACGAGGAGGGCAAGGTCGCGCACGCCTTCTACAACGTGAAGGCGACCGGCCACGTAGCGAAGATCATCAAGGACCTGGGCATCTGACGCACCCGCCCACCCGGACGGCCGCACCACCCCGGTGCGGACGCCCGGAGCGGACGGGAAGTGCGTCGACGCATTCCGCGCGACACCCGTGCCGCAGCCCGTGATCGGCCGCTACGATGGGCCTCACGCGGCCTTGGCGGAACGGCAGACGCCTCGCATTTAGGGTGCGATGGGAGTAATCCCGTGAGGGTTCGAATCCCTCAGGCCGCACGACCCGAGCAATCGAAGGCCCGACTCCATGAGTCGGGCCTTCGGCGCGTTCGGGGCGGGCGTCAGCCCAGCAGCTCCCGGATCACCGGGACCAGGGCGCGGAAGGCCAGGCCGCGGTGGGAGATGGCGTTCTTCTCGGCCGCCGTCAGTTCCGCGCAGGTGCGCGATTCGCCGAGCGGCTGGAGGATCGGGTCGTAGCCGAAGCCGCCGCCGCCCTCGGGGGAGTGCCGCAGGGTGCCGAGGAGCCGGCCCTCCACGACGCGTTCGGTGCCGTCCGGCAGGGCCAGGGCCGCCGCGCAGAAGAAGTGGGCGCCGCGGTGTTCGTCGGCGATGTCGCCGAGCTGGGCGAGCAGCAGGTCGAGGTTGGCCCGGTCGTCGCCGTGGGAGCCGGCCCAGCGGGCGGAGAAGATGCCGGGCGCGCCGTTCAGGACGTCGACGCACAGGCCCGAGTCGTCGGCGACGGCCGGCAGGCCGGTGGCGCGGGCGAGGGCGTGGGCCTTGAGGAGGGCGTTCTCGGCGAAGGTGACGCCGGTCTCCTTGACGTCCGGGATGTCCGGGTACGCGTCCGCGCCGACCAGCTCGTGCGGCAGGCCGGCGTCGGACAGGATGGCGCGGAGTTCGGTGACTTTGCCCGCGTTGCGGGTGGCCAGGATCAGGCGGCTGGGCGTCGAGGTCATGCCCTCATTATTCCGGGCCGCCGGACGGCTCAGCCCGGGGTGCAGACCTTGGAGATCTCCGAGGCGGCGTCGGCGACCGGCTTGATGTCCGGGTTGACGTTGCCGCCCTCCAGGGAGGTGCGGACGTTCTCCACGGCCGTGGTCATCGAGTCGATGGCCTTGCCCAGGTCGGCGTTGTCCGTCTGGTCGCCGATCTTCTTGAGGCTCGCGTCGATCGAGTTGAGTGCGTTCTGGGCTTCCTGCGGGCTGTTGCCGGCCTGCGAGACCGCCTGCTGGAGGTCGTTGGCGCTGTCCGCGATGGCCACCGCCGTGTTGGCGCAGTCCATCGCGGTGGATATGGCGTCGCAGGAGGTCAGGGCCGGGACTGTGAGCGCTGCGGCCAGCGCCACGGCGGCAATGCGGAACTTCGGCTTCATTTCGGGGTCCCCCCACGGCTCGGATATGTGGACGGGCGCACGGCTGTGACACCGTGCGCCCGTACTTGCTCGGACGCGGCTGCGCGCCCGGTGGTTCTGCGCGGACTACGGAGCCTGCAGGTCCAGCGCGCCGAGCTGGAGGGCTTCCAGGTCGGCGCAGCCTCCGGTGGCGAGGTCGAGGAGCGCGTTGAGCTCCTTGCGGTCGAAGGGCTCGCCCTCGGCGGTGCCCTGGACCTCGACGAAGCGGCCGTCGCCGGTGCAGACGACGTTCATGTCGGTCTCGGCGCGGACGTCCTCCTCGTAGCAGAGGTCGAGGAGCGGGACGCCGTCGACGATGCCGACGCTGACGGCGGCGACGGTGCCGGTGAGCGGCTTGCGTCCGGCCTTGATCAGCTTCTTCTTCTGGCCCCAGGCGACGGCGTCGGCGAGTGCCACGTAGGCGCCGGTGATGGCGGCGGTGCGGGTGCCGCCGTCGGCCTGGAGGACGTCGCAGTCCAGGACGATGGTGTTCTCGCCGAGGGCCTTGTAGTCGATGACCGCGCGCAGCGAGCGGCCGATGAGGCGGGAGATCTCGTGGGTGCGGCCGCCGATCTTGCCGCGGACGGATTCGCGGTCGCCGCGGGTGTTGGTGGAGCGCGGCAGCATCGAGTACTCGGAGGTGACCCAGCCTTCGCCGCTGCCCTTGCGCCAGCGCGGGACGCCTTCGGTGAAGGAGGCGGTGCAGAAGACCTTGGTGTCACCGAAGGAGATGAGGACGGAGCCCTCGGCGTGCTTGCTCCATCCGCGTTCGATGGTGACCGGGCGGAGCTGTTCGGGCGTGCGGCCGTCGATGCGAGACATGGCTGTGAGCCTAGTCGGTGCGGGGATGCGAGAGGACCCCGTCCGGGTCGGTCCGGGACGGGGTCCTGTCGTGGGTGCGGCGGCCGTGCGGTGACGCCGCCGAGCGGCGTGCGGTGCGCCGGGGAGCCGGGTGGGCTCAGCTCACATCATGTCTTCGATGTCGGCGGCGATCGGGTCGGCGTCGGTGCCGATGACGACCTGGATCGCGGTGCCCATCTTGACGACGCCGTGCGCGCCCGCGGCCTTCAGGGCGGCCTCGTCGACCTTGCTCGGGTCGATGACCTCGGTGCGCAGGCGGGTGATGCAGCCCTCGACCTCTTCGATGTTCTCGATGCCGCCGAGCCCGGCGACGATCTTCTCAGCCTTGGTGGCCATGTGTTTCTCCCTGAGTGGTTCGAAGAACGAGTCTCGGCGGCCGTAACCAGCGTCGTCCGCTTCGTCACGGTAACTCACGGTTGGCCTATCTACACGGGCGCGTGCCCTGTAGCTGCCGAATGATGACCATCAGCAGCAGACTGCCCACCAACTGGTCTACACCAGTGTGCCGCAAGTGTTGCGACTGCCAAAAACGGGCCGGGTCAGGGAGGACGCGATGAGCGCGAGCAGTGCCGCGACGGTGCCACAGCCGAAGTGGTGGAACGGCTTGTTCCAGGGCCTGCAGAAGATGGGTCGGAGCCTCCAGCTCCCGATCGCCGTCCTCCCGGCGGCGGGCATCCTGAACCGGCTCGGCCAGAACGACGTCTTCGGCAAGGACGGCCTCGGCTGGACCAACGTCGCCAAGGTGATGGCGAGCGCGGGCGGCGCCCTCCTCAACGCCGACATCGGCCTCCCCCTCCTCTTCTGCATCGGCGTCGCGATCGGCATGGCCAAGAAGGCGGACGGTTCCACCGCCCTCGCCGCGGTCGTGGGCTTCCTCGTGTACCGCAGCGTGCTGCGCGCCTTTCCCGACGGCTGCCCCGACGGGACGAAGGACATCGGGGGCGGCTGCCTGGGGCCGGACGACACCTTCGCCGAGTACACCTTCCAGAACCCCGGGGTGTTCGGCGGCATCATCATGGGCATGCTTGCCGCCTGGTTCTGGCAGCGCTACCACCGGGTGAAGCTGGTCGACTGGCTGGGCTTCTTCAACGGCCGCCGGCTCGTCCCGATCATCATGACCTTCGTCGCCATCGGGTTCGCCGTCCTGTGCCTGTGGATCTGGCCGCCGATCGGCGACGCGCTGGAGGCCTTCTCCGACTGGCTGGTGGGGCTCGGCTCCTGGGGCGCCGGCATCTTCGGCATCGCGAACCGCGCACTGCTGGTGATCGGTCTGCACCAGTTCCTGAACGTGCCGGTGTGGTTCCAGTTCGGCAGCTTCACCACGCCGGACGGGCAGGTCGTCCACGGCGACATCCCGATGTTCCTGAACGGCGACCCGAACGCGGGGCAGTTCCTGTCCGGGTTCTTCCCCATCATGATGTTCGCCCTGCCGGCCGCGGCCCTGGCCATCACCCACTGCGCGAAGCCGCTGCGCCGCAAGGAGGTCGGCGGCCTGATGCTGTCGGTCGGCCTGACCTCGTTCGTCACGGGCATCACGGAACCGCTGGAGTACTCCTTCCTCTTCGTGGCGCCGGCGCTGTACGCGATCCACGCGGTGCTGACGGGTGTGTCGATGGCGGTGACGTGGGCGCTGGGCGTGCACGACGGCTTCAGCTTCTCCGCCGGCCTGATCGACTACGTCATCAACTGGAGCCTGGCGACGAAGCCCTGGATGATCATTCCGATCGGCCTGTGCTTCGCCGTCGTCTACTACGCCGTCTTCCGCTTCGCCATCACCAAGTTCGACATCCCGACCCCGGGGCGCGAGTCGGACGAGGAGATCGCGGCCATGCAGTCGGAGAACACCAAGGCGTAGCCAAGCCGATATGGAGGCGCGGCCGGGTGGTCGGGCCCTTCGACCCGGCCGCCGAAGGCCCTCGGATCCCAGGATCCGGGGGCCTTCGCCACGTCCGGAAGGCCGCCGTTCCGGATAGCGGACCGACTCGGGGCGCGTGTGGCGTAGACCACTAGAAATTGAAGGTTCCTTATCTAACCCTCACCGTGTTACAACTGGTCTACACCACCTATTGGTGTAGACCACGCGTGGCTCGTTCCGGCCCCCGCGGTCCCCCTTTCCGAGACGTCGCCAACCCCCTTTTCTTGCCCTGGCAGCGCCTTGTCCACTGGAGGAAGTCCATGTCCACAGCCACCGCTGCTGAGGAAAAGAAGAAGGGCGCTGGCGTGATGGCCGTCATGCAGCGCATCGGCCGGAGCCTCATGCTCCCCGTTGCCGTGCTGCCTGCCGGCGCGCTCCTGCTCCGCCTGGGCGCGGACGACATGCTCGGGGACAAGGACGTCTTCCCGACGTTCATCCTCAAGATCGCCGGTTACATGGCCGCCGGTGGTGGCGCGATCCTCGACAACATGGCGCTGCTGTTCGCCGTCGGCATCGCGATCGGCTTCGCGAAGAAGTCGGACGGCTCGACGGCCCTCGCCGCGGTCACGGGCTACCTCGTCTTCAAGGCGGTGCTCGCCACCTTCACCGACAGCAACCTGCCCCAGGTCGCCAAGGTCGTCGGCGGGAAGATCGTCAACGTCGACGCCCCGGTCAACGCGGGTGTGCTCGGCGGTGTCGTGATGGGTGTCATCACCGCGCTGCTCTACCAGAAGTTCTACCGGACCAAGCTGCCGGACTGGGCGGGCTTCTTCGGCGGCCGCCGCCTCGTCCCGATCCTCTCCGCCCTCGCGGGTCTGGTCACCGGCATCGTCTTCGGTCTGATCTGGCCGGTGCTCGGCACGGGCCTGCACAACTTCGGTGAGTGGCTGACCGGTTCGGGCGCCGTCGGCGCGGGCATCTTCGGTGTCGCCAACCGCGCGCTGATCCCGATCGGCATGCACCACCTGCTGAACTCCTTCCCGTGGTTCCAGGCCGGCTCCTTCGACACCCCGACCGGCGCCGTCCACGGCGACATCGGCCGCTTCCTCGCCGGTGACCCGACCGCCGGACAGTTCATGACCGGCTTCTTCCCGATCATGATGTTCGCCCTCCCGGCGGCCTGCCTCGCGATCGTCCACTGCGCCCGCCCCGAGCGCCGCAAGGTCGTCGGCGGCATGATGTTCTCCCTCGCGCTCACCTCCTTCGTCACCGGTGTGACCGAGCCGATCGAGTTCACCTTCATGTTCATCGCCCCGGTGCTGTACGCGATCCACGCGGTGCTGACCGGTGTCTCCCTCGCCCTCACCTGGGCCCTGGGCATGCGGGACGGCTTCGGCTTCTCCGCCGGCCTCGTCGACTTCCTGCTGAACCTCGGCATCGCGGAGAAGCCGTGGATGCTGGCGGGCGTCGGCCTCTGCTTCGCGGCGGTCTACTACTTCGTCTTCCGCTTCGCGATCACCAAGTTCAACCTCCCGACGCCGGGCCGCGAGTCCGACGAGGAGCTCGCCGAGCTGCAGAAGGCCGAAGCCAAGTAAGCAGCCCACGGCACACGACGGAGCCCCCGCTCCCCCGGAAGGGAGGGCGGGGGCTCCGTCGTGTCGCGGCCTCCTGCAAACGCTCTCAGACCTCGTAGACGGCGCCCGCGTACGCGAGGTCGACCCGGCCGTCGTAGACCGCGCGGGCGTCGGCGAGGTTCTGCTCGGCGTCCGTCCACGGCGGGATGTGGGTCAGGACCAGCCGGCCGACCCGCCCCGCGCTCGCGTACTCCCCGGCCTCGCGGCCGTTGAGGTGGAGGTCGGGGATGTCCTCCTTGCCGTGCGTGAAGGAGGCCTCGCACAGGAACAGGTCGACGCCTTCGGCCAGCGCGCCGAGCTCGGGGCAGACCCCGGTGTCCCCGGAGTACACCAACGACCGCCCCTCGTGTTCGACGCGGATCGCGTACGACTCCACCGGGTGGCAGACCTTCTCGGTCCGCACGGTGAACGGCCCGATCTCGAAGGCGGCCGACTTCAGCGTCCGGAAGTCGAAGACCTCGCTCATCGAGCTGGCGTCGGGGACGTCCTCGTAGGCGGTCGTCAGGCGCTGCTCGGTGCCCTCGGGGCCGTAGACGGGGATGGTGCCGCAGCGACCGCCCTCGTGGCGGTAGTAGCGGGCGACGAAGTACGCGCACATGTCGATGCAGTGATCGGCGTGCAGATGGCTCAGGAAGATCGCGTCGAGGTCGTAGAGACCGCAGTGGCGCTGGAGCGCGCCGAGCGAGCCGTTGCCCATGTCGAGGAGCAGCCGGAAGCCGTCGGCCTCGACGAGGTAGCTCGAACAGGCCGATTCCGCGGACGGGAACGACCCCGAGCAGCCGACGACGGTGAGCTTCATGGAGCGTGAACCTCCGTGGACGGTCCGTGGACGGAATGCGGGCCGTGCGTGGGTCGAGCGTAAGGCGCGAAACCTCAGGTCGCTCCTCCGCGGCAGGCCGTTGTGGGGGGAATCACCTGTCCTGTCACCCGGGGGAGCGACGGAGGGTACGGGCGTTGCCGCGCCGGGCGCCCCGCGCGCGACTACGGTCGGAACATGGACACGTCCTGGTGGCCCGCGCTCGCGGCGGTGGTCGCCGTGGCGCTGGTGGTGGTGCTGCCGCGGCGGGTCCTGGGTGTCCGCGACGGGGCGCCGAAGATTCCGGCGCACGGGCCGGGGCCGCCCCCGCCGGTGCGGGCGGGCGAGCTGTGGGGCCTGGTGGACGGCAGGTCCTGCCTGGTCCTGGCCGTGCGGGCGCACCGGGAGCGGGCCCGGATCGCGTGGATCACCGGGAAGTACGACGACCGTCGGCCCGGGGTGATCCCGCTGCCGCCCGGGGTGGTGGGCCGACAGGGTCGGGGAGGCTTCCTGGAGGCGGACCGGCCGGCGGAGGTGTCGTTGTGGGAGTTCCGCGCCCGGTTGGGAACGCTCGACCCGACGGTGTGGGACGAGGTCAAGGGACTCGGAGGTGGTGCGGGGTGATCCGGTTGCGGCGCGTCTACGATCCCCCCGACCCGGAGGCGGACGGCGTACGGGTCCTCGTGGACCGGCTCTGGCCGCGCGGGCTGTCGAAGGCGGCGGCCGGGGTCGACGAGTGGCCACGGCCCCTGACCCCGTCGGCGGACCTGCGCAAGTGGTTCCACGCCGGGGGCTCCCCGGAGGAGTTCCGGCAGCGCTACGAGGCGGAGCTGGGCGTGCCGGGCGCGGTCGCGGAACTGGAGCGGCTGCGCGACCTGGCCCGGACGGGCCCCCTCACCCTGCTGACGGCGGTCCGGGATCCGGCGACGAGCCACGCCGCCGTCCTCGCCGAACTGCTGACGGCGGCCCCCTGACCCCGCCGGGCGGGCGGGCCGGGGGCCGCTGCCGCTGTCAGGCCCAGAGCTGGCCCTGGAGGAGCTCGATGGCCTCCTCCGTCGTGGCCGCCGTGTAGACGCCCGTCGACAGGTACTTCCAGCCGCCGTCGGCGACGACGAACACGATGTCGGCGCTCTCCCCCGCGGCGAGGGCCTTGCGGCCGACGCCGATCGCCGCGTGCAGGGCGGCGCCGGTGGAGACGCCCGCGAAGATGCCCTCCTCGCGGAGCAGGTCCCGGGTGCGGGTGACGGCGTCCGCGGAGCCCACCGAGAAGCGGGTGGTCAGCACGGAGGCGTCGTACAGCTCGGGGACGAAGCCCTCGTCGAGGTTGCGCAGGCCGTAGACGAGGTCGTCGTACCGGGGCTCGGCCGCGACGATCCTGATGTTCTCGACGTGCTCGCGCAGGTAGCGGCCGACGCCCATGAGGGTGCCGGTGGTGCCCAGGCCCGCCACGAAGTGCGTGATGGACGGGAGGTCGGCGAGGATCTCCGGGCCCGTGGTCGCGTAGTGCGCGCCGGCGTTGTCCGGGTTGCCGTACTGGTAGAGCATCACCCAGTCCGGGTGCTCGACGGCCAGTTCCTTGGCCACCCGGACCGCGGTGTTCGAACCGCCGGCCGCCGGCGACGGGACGATCTCGGCTCCCCACATCGCGAGAAGGTCGCGCCGCTCCTGCGAGGTGTTCTCCGGCATCACGCACACGATCCGGTAGCCCTTGAGCTTCGCGGCCATCGCCAGGGAGATGCCCGTGTTGCCGGAGGTGGGCTCCAGGATGGTGCAGCCGGGGAAGAGGCGGCCGTCCTTCTCCGCCTGCTCGACCATGTGGAGCGCGGGGCGGTCCTTGATCGAGCCGGTCGGGTTGCGGTCCTCCAGCTTCGCCCAGATCCGCACGTCGGCGGAGGGCGAGAGCCGGGGCAGCCGGACCAGCGGCGTGTTGCCGACGGCCGCGAGCGGGGAGTCGTAGCGCATTACTTCGAGCCGCCGGCCACGGCCGGGAGGATGGTGACGCTGTCGCCGTCCTTGAGCGCGGTGGAGATGCCGTCGAGGAAGCGGACGTCCTCGTCGTTGAGGTAGACGTTGACGAAGCGGCGCAGCTGGCCACCGGCCGCCTGGTCGACGATGCGCTCCTCGATGCCCTTGTGCCGCGTCTCCAGGTCCGCGAACAGCTCGGACAGGGTCGCGCCCTCACCGTTCACGGCCTTCTCGCCGTCGGTGTAGGTGCGGAGGATGGTGGGGATGCGGACCTCGATGGCCATGGCAGGCTCCAGTGTCGTGAAGGGCGTAAAACCGTAAGAACGTGAAGGCGCGCGGTTCTTGCGCCCCCGCGCGGAGGGCTGGATCGCTCAGCCGGCCGGACAGATGGCGCTGGCGAGACGGCACAGGTCGACGTGCAGCCGCGCCACGAGCAGCAGCCTGCCGGGCGTCTCGATGCTCACGTCGTGGGAAACCATGCGGTCATGTTAACGATTCCCGGTCCCCCGTTTGGAGTGTGATCCCGCATCGTGGACCGCAACCGCTCACATACTGGTCAGTAGGCTGCTACGACCTGCACTTCTTCCTCGGTGATCACGCCGTCGACGATCCGGTACGAGCGGAACTGGAACTCGCCGAGGCCGTCCTGGTCGGCCGTGGAGACGAGCACGTAGTGGGCGTTCGGCTCGTTCGCGTACGTCACGTCGGTGCGCGAGGGGTAGGCCTCGGTGGCGGTGTGCGAGTGGTAGACGATCACGGGCTCCTCGTCGCGGTCGTCCAGCTCCCGGTAGAGCTTCAGCAGGTCCTTCGAGTCGAACTCGTAGAACGTGGGCGAGCGGGCCGCGTTGAGCATCGGGATGAAGCGCTCGGGGCGCCCGGTGGCCGCCGGACCGGCCACGACGCCGCACGCCTCGTCGGGGTGGTCCTTGCGGGCGTGCTCGACGATCCGGTCGTACAGGTCCTGGGTGAGGGTCAGCATGAGCGACAGGATAGACAGAAGGGCCCTTCCGTACCGAGGCGTGGTACGGAAGGGCCCGAATGTCGGACGGAGTGCCGCGGGGACACGGGTTCCGGCCGGGACGGCGGCCGGGGAAATCCGGTCCCCGCGGGGTCAGGAGACCTTGTTGAAGGCCGCGCCGCGCGGGTTGCGCGACTTCAGCACCAGGTAGGAGACGCCGAGGATCAGGCCCCACAGCGGCGCGCAGTACAGCGAGACGCGGGAGTCCTTGTCGATGCCCATCATGACGATGACCATCCCGATGAACAGCAGGGAGAACCAGCTGGTCCACGGGGCGCCGGGGGCGCGGAAGGAGGACTGGGGCAGCTCGCCCCGGTCGGCCTTGGCGCGGTAGCGGATCTGGCAGACCAGGATCATGATCCAGGCCCACATGCCGGAGATGGTCGCGAAGGAGACGACGTAGTCGAAGGCCTTGCCCGGGGCGACGTAGTTGATCCAGACGCCCACCAGCATCAGCGCGGCGGAGAAGGTCGTGCCGAGCAGCGGGGTGCCGTTCTTCGTCAGCTTGGTGAAGAACTTCGGGCCCTGTCCGTTGAGCGCGAGGTCGCGCAGCATGCGACCGGTGGAGTACATGCCCGAGTTGCAGGAGGACAGGGCCGCGGTCAGGACGACGAAGTTCACGATCGCGGCGCCGATGCCCAGGCCCATGCGCTCGAAGGCGGCGACGAACGGCGAGACGCCCGGCTGGAAGTGCGTCCACGGCACGACCGACAGGATCATGATGAGCGCGCCGACGTAGAAGACGGCGATGCGCCACGGCACGGTGTTGATGGCCTTGGGCAGGGTCTTCTCGGGGTCCTTCGACTCGCCGGCGGTGACGCCGACCAGCTCGACCGCGAGGAAGGCGAACATCACGATCTGCAGGGTCATCAGCGTGCCGCCGATGCCCTTGGGGAAGAAGCCGCCGTCGTTCCACAGGTTGGAGACGGACGCGGTCGCGGCGGCGTCGGAGAAGCCGATCGTCAGGATGCCGGCGCAGATCAGGATCATGCCGACGATGGCGGTGACCTTGACCATGGAGAACCAGAACTCCAGCTCGCCGAAGAGCTTCACGGAGATCAGGTTGGCGCCGTAGAGGATGACCGTGAAGATCAGCGCGAACGCCCATTGCGGGAAGCTGTCGTCGGTCCAGTACGCCATGTACTTGGCGGCGGCCGTGACCTCGGTGATGCCGGTGACCACCCAGAAGAGCCAGTACGTCCAACCGGTCGCGTAGCCCCAGAACGGGCCCAGGAACTCGCGGGCGTAGTCCGAGAAGGAACCGGACACGGGGCGGTACATGAGCAGTTCGCCCAGGGCCCGCATGATGAAGAAGATGACCAGGCCCGCGATGGCGTAGGCCAGGATCAGGCTCGGTCCGGCCTTGGAGATCGCCTTGCCCGCCCCGAGGAACAGGCCGGTGCCGATGGCCCCGCCGATCGCGATCATCTGGATCTGGCGGGCTCCGAGTGCGCGGTGGTACCCCTCGCCCTCGCCCTGGTCGCCCTCGCCGGGCGTCCTGTCGTGCTGCTCGACCTGCACAGAGGTCATGTCTGGTGCGCCTTTCTCCACGCCGACCCGCGCCTCGTCGGCCGCGGATCGGGTCCTCGATCCCCCCGGATACGGATGGAGTTGCACGCCGGCGGTCAGCCGGTTCAAGCAGGCCTGGGGACAGGGGTGGCGTCCCTTCGGCAGTCGTGAAGATTTATCACGGGCTTATGGGAACGGGAGGGGAGGAAATGTGGCGGAAGGCATAAAAAAATCGGGACATAGGCCCCGATGGCGATCAGATCACCGCATGGCGGTGATCTGATCGTTATCCGGATTTGAGCGTCCGCTGAGCGAACATGATCCCCGATCGGACGATCAGCGGATCAGCGTTTCGATCAAGGTTTCCTGGAGGCCGCCGAGCCACAGGTAGGCCATCACCATGGGCTTGCGCGGATCCTCGTCCGGCAGCCGGAACAGCACGGCGCTCTCGTCGTCCTCGGTGATGTCGAGCCGGGCCGCGATCGTCAGCCGCAGGTCGTTGAGGGCGCCGAGCCAGCGGTGCGGCAGCTCGCCCGTCAACTCCAGGACGGCCGCCCCGTCGCCGGCGGGGGTGAGCCCGTCCAGACTGCGCACGACGGCCAGCGCGTCCTCCCGCTTGCGGGTGCGCAGGTCGTTCTCGGTGAAGCGGCGGAACTCCGAGGAGCGGGCCCGCAGCTCCTCCGGGTCGTCCTTCGGGCCCGCGCCGGGGCCCCCGTAGGCGTCCGGGAAGAGTCGGGCCAGGGCCGGGTCGGACGGGGGCTCGCTCGGGCCGTCGGAGGCGAAGAGCACGGCCAGCGGGTCCGCGTCCGCGGCGGGCTCGGGCTCGCCGGGGCCGATCAGCTCCAGCAGTTGGACCGCGAGGGAACGCAGGATGGAGATCTCGATCTCGTCCAGCGCGACGGCGGCCCCGGGGCCGCCCTTCAAGGGTTCGAACACGCCGCCCATCAGTTGCGGTCCTGCGAGAGGGTCGCCCAGAGCCCGTACCCGTGCATGGCCTGCACGTCGCGCTCCATCTCCTCGCGGGAGCCGCTGGAGACGACCGCCCTGCCCTTGTGGTGGACGTCCATCATCAGCTTGGTCGCCTTGTCCTTCGGGTAGCCGAAGTACGCCTGGAACACGTACGTCACGTAGCTCATGAGGTTGACCGGGTCGTTGTGCACCAGGGTCACCCAGGGGACGTCGGGTTCGGGGACCGCGTAGGTCTCTCGGGCCGATTCGGTGCGTTCGATCTCAACGGGAGCAACACTCACTTGTCCCATGCTGCCACTGCCGGGGGGCCGTCGCACAAACGGGCCCCCACATCTCGTCACTTTGACGAGATGTGCGCTAGCATCCGTGACATGAACCCTGCGGACCTGGGCCTGCCGGTGGACGTGCCGTCGACAGCGCTCTTCACGGACCATTACGAGCTCACGATGCTGCAGGCCGCCCTGGCCAACGGCACGGCGGACCGCCGTTCGGTCTTCGAGGTCTTCACCCGACGGCTGCCCGAGGGCCGCCGCTACGGAGTGGTGGCGGGGACCGGGCGCGTGCTCGACGCCGTCGAGAACTTCCGTTTCGACGGAGCGGTGCTGGAGTTCCTGCGGGAACGGGCCGTCGTCGACATGCGGACCCTCGACTGGCTGGCCTCGTACCGCTTCTCGGGTGACATCTGGGGCTACCCGGAGGGCGAGACCTACTTCCCCGGCTCGCCGGTCCTGCGCGTCGAGGGCAGCTTCGCCGAGTGCGTGCTGCTGGAGACCGTGATCCTGTCGATCCTCAACCACGACTCGGCCATCGCGGCCGCCGCCTCCCGGATGTCCTCGGCGGCGGGCGGGCGCCCGCTGATCGAGATGGGCGCCCGGCGCACCCACGAGCTGGCGGCCGTCGCCGCCTCGCGGGCCGCGTACGTCGGCGGCTTCACCTCGACCTCGGACCTGGCCGCCGGCTTCCGGTACGGCATCCCGACGGTCGGCACCAGCGCGCACGCCTTCACCCTGGTCCACGACAGCGAGCGGGACGCCTTCACGGCGCAGGTCGCCTCGCTCGGCCGCGGGACGACCCTGCTGGTGGACACGTACGACGTCGCGGAAGCGGTGCGCACGGCCGTGGAGGTCGCCGGCACGGACCTCGGAGCGGTCCGGATCGACTCCGGGGACCTGCTGCTGGTCGCCCACCGGGTGCGCCAGCAGCTGGACGAGCTGGGGGCGACCTCGACGCGGATCGTCGTCACCTCCGACCTGGACGAGTACGCCATCGCCTCGCTGGCGGCGGCGCCGGTGGACGCGTACGGGGTCGGCACCCAGCTGGTCACCGGCAGCGGGCACCCGACCTGCTCCATGGTCTACAAGCTGGTGGCGCGGGCCGCGTCCGACGACCCGAAGGCGCCGTTGGTCCCCGTCGCGAAGAAGTCCTCGGGCGGCAAGACCTCCATCGGCGGCCGCAAGTGGGCGGCCCGCCGGGTGGACGCCGACGGCGTCGCCGAGGCCGAGGTCATCGGGACCGGCCCGGTACCCGCCGCCCTCGCCGGCCACCAGCTGCTGACCCAGCTGGTCAAGGGCGGCGAGGTCGTGGCCCGGGAGTCGCTGGAGACGGTGCGCGAGCGCCACGCGGAGGCCCGGCGACGGCTCCCGCTGTCGGCGACGCAGCTCTCGCGCGGCGAGGCGGTCATCCCGACCGAGTACGTGTGACCGCCGCCGGGCCCGCGGATCCGCCGCGGGCCCCGGGTTCGGGGAGGGGCGGGGTGGGGCAAGAGCCCCCGCAGGGCCCCGCCGCACCACCCACCCACCGATCCGAAGGACACGCGACATGCACCGCGCACTGATCGTCGTCGACGTACAGAACGACTTCTGCGAAGGCGGCAGCCTCGCGGTCTCCGGCGGGGCCGACGTCGCCGCCGCGATCACCGAGCTCATCGGTCAGAGCACCCCCGGCTACCGGCACGTCGTCGCCACCCGCGACCACCACGTCGACCCGGGCGCGCACTTCGCGCACCCCCCGGCCGTCCCGGACTACGAGACCTCCTGGCCGGTGCACTGCGTCGCCGGGACCGAGGGCGTCGGGTTCCACCCGAACTTCGCGCCGGCCGTCGCCTCGGGCGCCGTCGCCGCCGTCTTCGACAAGGGCGCGTACGAGGCCGCCTACAGCGGCTTCGAGGGCGCCGACGAGAACGGCGTGACCCTGGCCCAATGGCTGCGGGACCGGGAGGTCACCGAGGTCGACGTCGTCGGCATCGCCACCGACCACTGCGTCAAGGCCACCGCCCTCGACTCGGCCCGCGCCGGCTTCACCACCCGCGTCCTGCTGGACCTGACGGCCGCCGTGGCCCCCCACACCACCGCGAAGGCCCTGGAGGCCCTCCGCGAGGCCGGGGTCACCCTCGTCGGCGACCGGGCCGCCTGAGGGCCCGCGGGGGCCGCCCCCGGGGCGCTACGTGCCGCCCAGCAGGGCGCGGATCGGGTGCCAGAGTTCCGCCGCGCGGTCGGGGGCGCAGCGCCACAGCAGGCCGTCGGGGTGGTGCAGGACGGCCGTGACCTCGTCCGGGGTCGGCGGCTGGGCGTTGCCCCGCAGGTACACCGCCCGCATCCCGAGGTTCCGCAGCCTGGTCAGGGCGCGGGCCCGGTTCGCGGCGTGCACCAGCACGCGCACGTTCCCACCTTCTCCGGACGGCCTGGGCAGCGTCAGGGCCACCACCACACTGCCTCCGGGCAGTCTGACGAAACCTCCACCGGGCATGCTTTTCATCTCCCCCGTCAATAAGAAACTCGCACCACGCATCTAAACGCGATCGGCCGCCGCCCGCTAGAGGGCGACGGCCGATCATGCTTTGACCTGCGGGTTTACCGAATTACTTGCTGGAGGGTCCGACCTCGATCGTCATTTCGGTGCCCTCGTAGGACTCCTTGAGGATCTTGATCTTGGTGTTGGTGTCAGTGACCTTCACCGAGCCGGTCGGGTTCTCGTCGTAGTAGTACTTGCCCTTGCGGTCGTCGAAGACGAGGTTGGTCGGCTTCGGCTTCAGGAAGAGCGACTCACCGTTCTTGTGAAGGGTGAAGGCGTCCGTCGAGTACGCGCTGAAGGTGGCGTCGTACGGCTGGATCTTGTTCCGCAGCAGGGTGCCGTCCGACCACTTCATCGGCTTGGCGTTGGCGTCGATCGGAAGGATCAGGCCCTGGCCGGGGTGCTGGCTGGTGTTGTTGTCCTTCTGGGAGGTGTCCCAGAGCCAGATCAGCAGGCCGTCCTGGTACGGGTAGTGCTCGACCCAGTCGGGACGGGTGTTGGCGTGACCGAAGTTGTACGGGCCGACCTTGAGGGTCTGGTCGTACGACACGTAACGGCGGTTCTCGGCCAGGTAGTACTGCGCGTACTCCTTGGTGAAGCCGGCGCCGATCCGCGAGAAGCCCTTGCCCGTCCAGCCGTTGTCGCCGTTCTCGGCGCCGTCGGTGAACAGCGGGGAGCCGTCCGCGGTGAGGGTGACGGCATCGGCCGTGAAGCCCTTGCCGCCCGCGCCGCCGTCCGTCTGGTAGCGGAAGCGGAGGTCGACCTTCTTGCCCGCGTAGGCGTCCAGCGGGAAGTTCAGCGACTTCCAGGCACCCGAGACACCGGTCAGCGAGGGGCTGCCGGCCGCGTCGACCGGGAGGGCCGCGCCGTCGGCGGTACCGGCGAGGGCGGTCCAGTTGGCGCCGCCGTCGGTGGACACCTCGGTGTAGAGGTAGTCGTAGTCGGCCTCGATGTCCCACCAGCCCTTGAGGGACAGGGCGGCGGAGGTCTTGCCGGTGAGGTCGACCGAGCGGGTCAGGGTGTTCTTGAGGTCGTCACCCATGTTGCTCCACCACTGCGAGGAGCCCTCGGCGGGAGCGACGATGTCGGTCTTGACCTGCTTCTTCGGCAGCTCGACGACCAGCGCCTGCTTGTCCTTGGTGTTGTACGCGGAGACGCCCAGCTTGTGGGTGGACTTCGTCGCGGCCTTCGCCTGGTCGAAGTTCAGCCAGCCCAGCTGGAGCTTGTCCCAGGCGGTCATGTCGCCCGGGAGGTCGCCTATGGACTCCTTGCCGGTGCCGAGCCAGGAGCCCGCCGACATCAGGGACCAGAAGCCGACGCCGTTCTCGCCGCCACCGGAGGTGTCGTAGAGGTCCGGCAGACCCAGGTCGTGGCCGTACTCGTGCGCGAAGACGCCGAGGCCGCCGTTCTCCGGCTGCATCGTGTAGTCGCCGACCCAGATGCCCGAGTCGCCGATCTGCGTGCCACCGGCCTTGTTGCCCTCGGGACCGGTCTTGCCCGCGCTGGTGCCGTACGCGTACCAGCGGTGCGCCCACAGGGCGTTGGTGCCCTGCACGCCGCCGCCGGCCGACTCGTCCTCACCGGCGTGGACGACCTGGAAGTGGTCGATGTAGCCGTCGGGCTCGTTGAAGTTGCCGTCGCCGTCGAAGTCGTAGCGGTCCCACTGGTCGTACTGGGCCAGCTGCGCCTTGATCTGCGCGTCGGTCTTCCCGGCCTTCTTCTGCGCCTCGGTCCACGCGAGGACGCCGTCCTTGACGGTGTCCCACACGTTGGAGCAGTTGGTCTGACCGCAGTAGTTCGAGCCGTAACGGGCCTCGTTGTACGGGATCTTGACCCAGTCGGCGACCTCGCCCTCGACCGAGTAACGGCCCGAGGAGGTCTTCTCGTAGTAGGTCTTCAGCGAGTTCTTGCCCTCGCCGGTACCGAAGTACAGGTCCTGGAAGTAGGAACGGCTGAAGTCCTTGCGCCACGCGGTGCTGTTGTCCTGCGCGCGGTCCGGCTGGGCGATCTGGTTGTGCAGCGGACCGGGGGTGCCGCCGTACTTGGGGGCCGGCGGCTTCGGGCCCTCCGGACCGTCCGGGTCGTGCATGGTCGTGTTGTCGACCTGGTCACCGAACTCGACGAGGATCGTGAAGATCTTGTCGGTCTTCTCGCGGCCGAGCTCGACGTACTTCTTGTCGTCGAGCTTCACGACCTTGGAGGCGCCGCGCTGCTCGATGCCCTTCTTGCCCGAGAGCACCTGGTCAAGGGCTGCCTCGCGCTGCTGCGCCTGCTGCTTGCTGAACGGGCCTTCGAGGTCGTGCTTGACCTTCTCCTTGGACGGAGCGGTCGGGTCCTGGTGGTCGGCCGCGGGTGCGCCGCCCCAGCTGGAGTCGGCGGTGGCCGTGGTGAAGAAAGCGCCGGAAGCTGCGGTCGCGGCCATCGTCACGCCGACGGCGGCGGCACGCAGCGCGCGCTTCCTTGCGGAGTTGCTGGTCACTTGATGTCGTTCCCCTCCCGCGGCCGCAACGTAGGTCGGAACGTCTCCATAGGAGCGGGGGGTTCCGCGCGGCGCGCGTCTCAAGTGACGACATTTGACCGGAGAGTCGAAAGAAAAGACAGACCTTGACTTGTTCCTTACAACTGCACTATGCGGTCAGTCAGTTCCGCTATTCGGACGTTCCGCAGCCTTACGGGTCCTTCCGGGGCGAAGGACCCGCCTCCCCTTCTCCTCGAAGGTCGCTCGGAGATCGCTCGAAGACCGGTCGAGAACCCCTCGAAACCGGCCGGCGGGTGACCCGTGTGCGCCCCCTGTGCTCCGACAGCGGGGGTCGGGTCGCGCTTACCGGTCGGTCGCCTCGGGAATCCCGTCAGGGACTCACTTGACACGCGCACCTGTCGAGCGGTCTCCCCCCTCCCCCGCCTTGAGGACGGAAAACGTCATGCCGCGACCGACTGCCGCACAGCTCGCCTACGGGTCCGCCACCGTCATCGTGTCGACGATCGCCATGCTCCTGCTCTCGCAGACGAGCACGGGGCTCGGGGTGGCGGTCATCTCCGCCGCCGCGCTCGCCCTCGGGCTCCTGGTCGCGCTGACGGTGCCCACGCCGCGCCGCCGCGGCCGGCACGCCGCCCCGACCGGCCGTCAGGGCGCCCCGGAGGGCACCTCCCCGGCCACCGGGCCCGCCAGGGCCGACGCGGAACACCCCGTGCACCACTGAGCTCCCCGCCACCGAGCTCCCGCGCCACCGGGCCCGGCCGCCACCGGGCCCGGACACAAGGGTGCGGGCGACCGCCCCCCTTCCGGGGACGGTCGCCCGCAACGGGCCGACCGGGTCAGGTCGCCGATCTGACCACCACGGTCTTGGCGACCTTGTCGTGCAGGCCCTGCTTGTACGGCTTGTCGATGAGCATCGACACGATCAGGGCGAGCGGCCACAGGCACAGGCAGCAGACCAGGGTCGGGATCCACAGCAGCGCGGCCCTGCTCAGCGCGGCGTTCGAGGGGGGCACGCTGCCGTCGTTGAGCATCGCGGTGCGCAGGCCCATCGCCCTCTTGCCGAGGGTCTGGCCGTTCTTCTTGGTGAACCACCAGTCGTACCCGACGTACGCGATGATCGAGATCAGCGTCCACACCAGGCCGGTACCGCTGTAGGAGCGGGTGATGATCTCGGTCGCGTCCTCGCCGCGGTTCGAGTCGACCATGTAGCGCCGCGTGTTGAACGGGAGTTGGATCAGGTAGAGCGGAACCCCGACGATGAGCACGTCGATGACGCGCGCCGCGAGCCGCTTGCCGAAGTCCGCGAGCGGCGGCATCCCGGCCAGCGGATCGGGCATGCCGTAGCCGCCTCCACCGCCGTACGGGTCGCCACCACCGCCGTACGGGGGCGGCGGGGGCGGGTATCCGCCGCCCGGGCCTCCGGGTGGCGGCGGAGGGGGGTACCCGCCGCCACCGGGGGGCGGGCCGTACGGCGAGCCACCCGACGGAGGCGTCGGTTCCTGGGGCTTCTTGAGGAACGGGTCGTCCTCGGGCGGCTGGCCCGGCGGCGGCTGGTCGGTGCTCATGGCCCGAGTCGAACCCGGGCCCGCCCGACTCGCAACGGGACCGCGTCCGTTCGGGGTAGGGGCTGCGCCTACCGCGCTACGTAGGTGCCGGCCGCCCGGTCGTGCCAGGCCTGACGACGGGTCCGGTCGAAGAGGGACCGCAGGCAGCCCGGCAGGCCGAACAGGGCCCCCACGAGCCAGCGGCGCAGGGCCGCGCCGAAGCCGGGCGGGCGCAGCGTGGCGACGGTCAGGACGCGGACGCCGCACAGCTTCTTGCCCGGGGTGCGGCCCCAGCGGGCGGTGGGCAGCACCTCGTAGAACAGCCCGAAGAGCAGTACGGCGGCCAGCAGCAGGCACCCGTACCCGGCGGTGGTGGCGTCGAGGAGCCACACGGTGGTGGTGTGTCCGCTCCCCCGGGCCGCGTCGACCTTGGCCTGGAGGTGGTCCGTCACCCGGGGCACCAACGGCACGGCGACCCCGGCCGCGAAGGCGCCGAGGACGACGGAGTCCAGGACGCGGGCCAGGGTGCGGCGGACCAACCCGGCGGGGCGCACCGCCCGCTCGGCCATGCGCTCGAAGACGGCCCGGGTGGTGACCGGCGCGGGCGGCCGGGGCGGGTTCTCCGGGAGGGTGGGGCGGCGCCGGGGCTCGGGCCCGCGGCGGGCCTCGTCGTCCCAGGGGACGGCCGGACGGGGCCGCTCCGCGCGGGCCTCCCCGGCACCCGGGGTACGGGTCGGCGCGGACTCGGCGGCCTCGGACCGGGACCCGGTCGGCCGGACCCCGCGGGCCTCCTCCTCCCAGGGCGCGGCGGCCGGGGCCCGGGTGGCGGTGGGGCGGGCCGGACCGGGAGCTGCGGGAGCCGGGCGGGCCTCGTCCTCCCAGGGCGCGGGAGCGGCGGGAGCCCGGCGGGCCTCGTCCTCCCAGGGCGCGGTCCGGGTCCGTCGGGCGGGGTGGCCCGCGTCCGGCGGGGCGGCCTGCGGTGCGGCGGACCGGGCGGGGGTCGCCTCGGGCCAGGACGAGGTCAGTCCGGACACGCCGCCGCCGGGGGCGTCGGGCCAGGCGGGCGGACGGGCCGACAGGATGCCCACGCTCTCGGACGCGGTTTGCGTCGGGAGCCGCCGCGCGGCGGACGCGGCGGCGGGTGGGGACGCGGACGCGGCGGCGGCAGCGGGTACGGGGGCATCGGCGGGGGCGGGGGGCGCGGCCTGCGCCGCGTCCCGGGCCAGGGAGATCCCGGCGGGGCGGCGTTCGGGTTCCGGCTCGCCCGGGCCGCCCCAGGAGACGCGTACGTCACGGGGGCCGCCGAAGCCGGCCTGGTGCGCGGGGTCGGCCTGCCAGCCCGGCGACGCGGGCCGGGGTTCGGGTTCCGGTTCGGGGAGCGCCTCGGTCACGGAGGTCTGGTCGAGGAACACCGGCCCGGTCTCGTCCGCGGGGGCGGCGGGGCGGCTCGTGCCCGGCACCCAGGCCGCGCCGTTCCAGTACCGGACGTACCCGGGGATGGACGGGTCGGGGTAGTAGCCCTCGCGGGCAGCGTGATCGCCGTCACCAGGGGAGGCCGTCAATGTCCCCAACTCCGATCGTGGCTTGAGGCTTGTGCAGGGGAGGACCCAAGGGGAGGACCATAGCCAAGAACCCCCTCCCGACAGGTCCGGTAACGGGAGATTCCAAGCCTTCGGGCGAACCTCGGCCCTTTATTCGCCCCGCGGCGACCCCGGGACGGGCTCGGACCGGCCCCGCCCGCCCCCGAGCGTCGACTTTCGGTCACCCGAAAGATTTCGGCCAATTCGCGGTTCGTTGCCCGGACTCGCGTCATCACCGGCCCCCGGTGCGCTCTCTGCGGGTGCGGGGCCCGGTCCGGCCCCGCGCCCGGACACGAACGCACCGAAGTGAGGCCGCCATGCACCACCCCGTCATCGAGCGCGAGCTGGAACTCAAGCTGGTCCTGTCCCCCGAGCGTGCCGTCCCCGTCCCCGCCCGCCTGCTCTACCTCCTCGACGACCCGTTCGCGGTGCACATCACCTTCCACACCGGCTCCAGCGCCCCCGTCAACTGGACGTTCGCCCGCGAGCTGCTCGTCGAGGGGGTGTTCCGTCCGTGCGGGCACGGGGACGTCCGGATCTGGCCGACGAAGATCGACAACAAGGCGGTCCTGTGCATGGCCCTCAGTTCCCCCGACGGCGACGCCCTGCTGGAGGCGCCGGCCGGTTCCGTCTCCGCCTGGCTGGAGCGGACGCTGCGCGTCGTCCCGCCGGGGACCGAGGCCGACCGGCTCGGCCTGGACGCGGCGCTGGCGGAACTGCTCACCCCGACCCCGGCCGACGACCTGTGGCTGCGGGACCCGTGGCCCTCGGACGAGTCGGCGGACGGGGACGCGTGATGCGGGCAGGTCCGGCGCGGGAGCGTCCGGCGCGCCCCGCCCGGCGGGTTGCGTCAGAAGAGCTTGCCCGGGTTCAGCAGGCCGAGCGGGTCGAAGGCGTGCTTGACGTTGCGCTGCATCTCCAGTCCGACCGGCCCCAGTTCGCGGGCCAGCCACTCCTTCTTCAGCACACCGACGCCGTGTTCGCCGGTGATGGTGCCGCCCAGCTCCAGCCCCAGCTCCATGATCGCGTCGAAGGACGCGCGGGCCCGCCGCGCCTCGTCCTCGTCGGCGGGATCGAAGCAGACGACCGGGTGGGTGTTGCCGTCGCCCGCGTGCGCGCAGACGCCGATGAGCAGGTCGTACGTCCGGGCGATGGCGGCCGTGCCGTCGAGCATCTCGGCGAGCCGCGACCGCGGGACGCACACGTCGTCGATCATCGTCGCGGGCCGCAGCGCCTCCAGCGCGGTCAGGGACATCCGCCGCGCCTGGAGCAGCAGTTCGGACTCCGCCTCGTCCTCGGCCGGGACGACGGCGGTGGCCCCGGCGGCCTCGCACAGGGCGGCGACGGCGTCCAGTCCGGCGGCGGCGTCCGGGGTGTCGAAGGCGGCCAGCAGCAGGGCCTCGGTGGTCTCGGGCAGGCCCATCTTCCCGAGGGCGTTGACGGCGCGGACGGTCGTCCGGTCCATCAGCTCCAGCAGCGAGGGCGCCAGGCCCGCCTCCATGACGGCGCACACGGCCTCGCAGGCGGCTGCGACGGAGGGGAACTCGGCGGCCAGCGCCAGTTGCCGGGGCGGCGCGGGCCGCAGCGCGAGGACGGCTCCGACGACGACGCCGAGGCTGCCCTCGGAGCCCACGAAGAGCCGGGTCAGGTCGTATCCGGCGACGCCCTTGGCCGTGCGCCGCCCGGTGCGCATCAGACGCCCGTCGGCCAGGACCACGTCGAGGCCGAGCACGTACTCGGCGGTGACCCCGTACTTGACGCAGCACAGGCCGCCCGAGGCGGTGCCGATGTTCCCGCCGATGGTGCACTGCTCCCAGCTGGAGGGGTCGGGCGGGTAGTAGAGGCCCTGCGCGGCGACGGCCCGCGAGAGCACGGCGTTGACCACGCCGGGCTCGACGACGGCGATCCGGTCGACGGCGGAGATCTCCAGGATGCGGTCCATCTTGATGAGGGACAGCACGATGCAGCCGTCGGCGGCGTTGGCGCCGCCCGACAGGCCCGTGCGGGCGCCCTGCGGGACGACGGGGACCCGCAGGGCGGTGGCGGTGCGCAGGACGTGCTGGACCTGTTCGACGGTCCGGGGCAGGGCGACGACGGCCGGGGTGCCGGCGGCGCAGAAGCTCGCCATGTCGGTGGAATAGGAGGCGGTCACCTGAGGGTCGGTCAGGAGGGCTTCGGGAGGGAGTCCTTCGGCGAGGCGCGCGAAGAGCCGTGCGGAGAGGTCATCAGCCATGGGGCCAGCGTGACAGCCGGGGCCATCGGTGTGAACACGGCCGCGACCGGCTTCGGACACCTCGGCGCGCTCTTCATATTGACGCACAGTGACCCCATGGACCGTATCGACGAGGAATCGCAGCAGCCCGCGCCGCCCGTGACCTTCACCGGCCGCAAGACGGTCGTGGCGGCCGCGGTCGCCGTGGTCCTGATCGCGGGCGCCCTGCTGATCCGCCCGGCCCGCACGGCCGACGACGCCCGGCCGCCGGGGCCCACCGAGCGGGCCGCCTCGGCGGTCGGCATGGGCGCACCGCCGGCGGCGGTGGACCTCACTGCGCTGGTGGCGGACCGGGAGCGGTGGCTCGCGGGGCATCCCGACGACGACGCGTCGTGGGCGGTGCTCGGGTCGGCGTACCTGGAGCAGTCGCGGCGCACGGCCGATCCCGGCTGGTTCCCGAAGGCGGAGAAGGCCCTCAAGCGGTCGCTGGAGGTGCGGCCCGCGGAGAAGGGCAACTTCGACGCGATGACGGCCATGGGCGCGCTGGCCAACGCCCGGCGGGACTTCGGGACGGGCAAGAAGTGGGGCGAGCTGGTCCGTGCGCAGGCGCCGAAGCGCTGGACGGCGTACCCGGTCCTGGTGGACGCGTACACGGGCCTCGGCGACTACAAGGCCGCGGAGAAGGCCATGGAGCGGCTGTCGGAGCTCCGGCCGGGCCTGGTGTCGCACCTGAGGGCCGCCCAGGTCTACCGGGACCGGGGCTGGCGCGAGGACGCGGTGGTGTCGCTGGAGCACGCCGGGGGCGCGGCGAAGGCGCCCGCGGAGAAGGCGTACGTCCTGTACCGGCTCGGGGAGATGTCCTGGGAGCGGGGCGAGACGGCCGAGGCGATGCGGCAGTTCGAGGCCGCGCTGCGGACGGACCCGGCGCAGTCGGAAGCGCTGGGCGGCCGGGCCCGCGCCCTGGCCGCGCTGGGCCGTTCCGGGGAGGCGGTGCGGGACTACCGGCTGGCGCTGGGCCGGACCCCGGCGCCGCGGCTGGCGCTGGAGCTGGGCGAGCTGCTGCAGTCGCTGGGCCGGGACGAGGAGGCGCGCGCGCCGTACGGGTCGCTGTCGGCGCTGGCGGCGCGGGGCACGACGAACGGGGTGAACGAGGAGTTGGTGCTCGGCCTGTTCGAGGCGGACCACGGCGATCCGTCGGCGGCGGTGCGCCGGTTGTCGGCGGAGTGGTCGCGGCACAAGAGCGTGCAGGTCGCGGACGCGTTGGGGTGGGCCCTGCACAAGCTGGGCGAGGACGCGGCGGCGTTGGAGTACGCGAAGAAGGCCACCGAGCTCGGGCTGCGCAGCGCCGAGTTCTCCTACCACCGGGCGATGATCGAGCGGGGTCTGGGCGACGACGAGGCGGCCCGTCGGCACCTCCAGGAGACCCTGCGGACGAACCCCCTCTTCTCACCGGTCCGGGGACCGTTGGCGAAGGAGGCGCTGGCCGCGATCGGGCAACAGGCGGCGGGTGGACCGGAGAACATGCAGCCCAGCAAGCCGTGGGTGGCGCCGGAGATGCCGAAGCCCCGTCCGAAGCCCAAGCCGAAGCCCAAGCCGGAGCCGGCTCCGAAGGCGGACCCGAAGGCGGCTCCGAAGGCGGATGCGAAGACGGCCCCCGGGGCGGACGCGAAGACGGATCCGAAGCCGGCCGCCCCGAAGCCCGCGGCGCCGAAGCCCGCCCCCTCGGCCCGCTGAACGCGGGGCGCCCCCGGCCCCGCCGGAGGGCGGGGGCGGGGGCGGGACCCTCGGACGTGGTCGGCGCGGCGGAGGTGACCCGCGCGGCGGCTACAGGTTGCCGCGCTTGTCCTGCTCGCGCTCGATGGCCTCGAACAGGGCCTTGAAGTTGCCCTTGCCGAAGCCCATCGAGCCGTGGCGCTCGATGATCTCGAAGAAGACGGTCGGCTTGTCCTGCACCGGCTTGGTGAAGATCTGCAGCAGGTAGCCGTCCTCGTCGCGGTCGGCCAGGATCTTCAGCTCGCGCAGCTCGTCGATCGGCACGCGGGTGTCGCCGACCCACTCGCCGAGGGTGTCGTAGTAGCTGTCCGGGACGGACAGGAACTGGACGCCCGCCGCGCGCATCGTGCGGACGGTCGCGACGATGTCGTTCGAGGCGAGGGCGATGTGCTGGACGCCGGGGCCGCCGTAGAACTCCAGGTACTCGTCGATCTGCGACTTCTTCTTCGCGATCGCGGGCTCGTTGATCGGGAACTTGACCTTCTTGGTGCCGTCCGCGACCACCTTGGACATCAGCGCCGAGTACTCGGTCGCGATGTCGTCGCCCACGAACTCCTTCATGTTCGTGAAGCCCATGACCTTGTTGTAGAAGGCGACCCACTCGTTCATGCGGCCGAGTTCCACGTTGCCGACGCAGTGGTCGATGGCCTGGAAGGTCCGCTTGGCGGGCGCGGCGACCATCGGCTCGACGGCCACGTAGCCCGGCAGGTAGGGCCCGGTGTACTCGCCGCGCTCGACCAGCGTGTGGCGCGTCTGCCCGTACGTCGCGATCGCGGCGAGGACGACGGTGCCGTGCTCGTCCTTGACCTCGTACGGCTCGTCCAGGCCGCGGGCGCCCTGCGCGACGGCGTACTCGTAGGCGGCGCGGACGTCCGGGACCTCGATGGCGAGGTCGATGACCCCGTCGCCGTGCTCGGCGACGTGCTCGGCGAGGAAGCGGCCGTGGTCGGTGGCGGGCTTGATGACCGAGGTCAGGACGAAGCGCGCGGAGCCGTTGGTGAGGACGTAGCTCGCCGTCTCGCGGCTGCCGTTCTCCGGTCCGGAGTAGGCCACGAGCTTCATGCCGAAGGCGGTCGAGTAGTAGTGCGCGGCCTGCTTGGCGTTGCCGACGGCGAAGACGACCGCGTCCATGCCCTTCACCGGGAAGGGGTCTGCCTCACGCGCGGTGGCCGGGGTGGTGTCGAGGGTCTCAGTCATGAGCGCAGATTCCCGCCCTTCCACAAGCTGCGCAATAGTTTCGATTTCAGCTGTACATATTGACCAGCCCGGCCGCAGAATGACTGAGAGATCTGTGCAGTATGACCAGCTCCGGAGCAGCGGGAGGAACCCCATGGGAATCGACGAGCTCGACGGCCGGCTCATCGTCCTGCTGGCCCGCGAGCCGCGGATCGGCGTCCTGGAGGCCTCCCGCCGGCTCGGGGTGGCGCGCGGCACCGTGCAGGCGCGCCTGGACCGGCTCCAGGCGAAGGGCGTGATCCGCGGCTTCGGCCCGCAGGTGGACCCGACGGCCCTCGGGTACCCGGTGACGGCCTTCGCCACCCTGGAGATCAAGCAGGGGCAGGGCGCCGACGTGCGGGCCCACCTGGACGGGGTGCCGGAGGTGCTGGAGCTGCACACGACGACGGGGCACGGGGACATGTTGTGCCGCCTCGTGGCCCGCTCCAACGCCGACCTCCAGCGGGTGATCGACCGGGTCGTGGGCTTCGAGGGGATCGTGCGGGCCTCGACGGCGATCGTCATGGAGAACCCGGTGCCGTTGCGGATCATCCCGCTGGTGGAGCAGGCGGCGGCGGACGAGGACGAATGAGGCGCCGCGCGACCCCCCGGAAGTTCCAAAGACTTCTATGCAAAGAATCCCTTGCACAGAAGTCTTTGCAACTCTACTGTTGAGGCATGCCCGAGGAAGAGACCCGGAACCCCGCACCCAACGTCCGCACCCTGGACGCCCGCTCCCTGCGCGGCCTCGCCCACCCGCTGCGCATCCGCATGCTGTCCGCGCTGCGGCAGAACGGGCCGGCCACCGCCTCACAGCTGGCCGAACGGCTCGGCGAGTCCAGCGGCGCCACCAGCTACCACCTGCGCCAGCTCGCCTCGCACGGGTTCGTCGAGGACGCGCCCGAGCACGGCAAGGGCCGTGAGCGCTGGTGGCGGGCGGCCCACGACGGCACCCAGTTCGACGAAACGCTCATGTACGACGACGACCCCGAGACGCGCGGCGCCGCCGACGCCTTCCTGCACGAGATCGCCACGATCCACGCGCAGGAGGTCAACACCTGGATCGGCGACGCCGTCCACTGGAGCAAGGAATGGCGCCGCGCCTCGGGCATCAGTGACTTCACGCTGCGGCTGACCCCCGAGCAGGCCCACGAGCTGACGCACCGGGTCCACGACCTGATCAACGGCTACCGGGACCTGCCGCCCGCCGAGGGGGCGGAGGCCGTCCGCATCCACACGCACACGCTGCCGCGCCGCGACCGCGCGTAGTCCGCGCCACCCGCCCGTCCCGCGCAACCCGTTCTTCCCGCGCCGACCCTCCCGCGCCGACCCGAGCTCACCCATGCCCTGAAGGAGTCCTGCCGTGCACGCCTTCGACCACGCCCTGAACCACGCCGCCCGCACCACCGAGCTCGCCGCCGAGGCCGCCGCCTGGCACCTCGCCCACCAGGCCGCGCCCGCGACCGCCACCGCAGCGCGCCCGCTGCCCACCCTGCCCGCCCTGCGCAACCGGCTCGGGGAGGCGCTGGTGGCCGCCGGGATCCGGCTGATGCAGCCGGCGCACGTCCACGCCCGCATGCACCGGCGCGCCGCGTGAACCGTCGGCCCTTCGCGGCGGTCCTGGCCGCCAACACGATCTCCACAGCCGGAAGTTCGCTCACCCTGATCGGCGTCCCGTGGTTCGTGCTCCAGACCACGGGCAGCGCCGGCCGGGCCGGGATCGTCGCCTTCTGCGCCACCCTGCCGGTCGTCGTGGCCGCGCTCGTCGGCGGCCCCGTCATCGACCGGATCGGTCGCCGCCGGGTCTCGGCCGCCTCCGACCTGGTCTGCGCCCTGTCCGTGGGCGCGATCCCGCTGCTGCACCACGCGGGGCTGCTGGAGTTCTGGATGCTGTGCGCGCTGATGGCCGTCACCGGCCTCGTCCACACCCCAGGCCTGACCTCCCGCTACGTCCTGCTGCCCAGCCTCGCCGAGCACGCCGGCACCAGCCTGGCCCGGGCCGCGAGCCTCTACGACGCCGTCTCGCGCGGGGCCCGGATGATCGGCGCCGCCGTGGCGGGCCTGCTGATCGCGGCCTTCGGCGCCGGGACCGTGCTGCTGGTGGACGCGGCGACCTTCGCCGCCTCCGCGCTGCTGGTCGCCGCCTTCCTGCACGGAGTTCCGGCCGCCGAACCCCAACGCTTCGCCGAGAAGGTCTCGTTCGCCTCGTACCGGACCGAACTGGCCGAAGGGTGGGCCTTCCTGACCCGCTCGCGGCTGCTACTGGGCATCACCGTGATGGTGATGGTGACCAACGGGCTGGACCAGGGCTGGTCCGCGGTCCTGCTGCCGGTCCACGGCGACGAGGCCCTCGGCGGGCCCACGGCCCTCGGCCTGATGGTCTCCCTCTTCGGCGGCTTCGCGCTGCTGGGCGCCCTGCTGTACGGGGTGTGGGGCGAGCGGTTCCCCCGCCGTGCGGTGTTCACGGTCGCCTTCCTGCTCTGCGGCGGCGCCCGCTACGTCGTCGCCGCCTTCACCGACACCCCGCTGCCGCTCGCGGTCACCATGGCCCTCGCGGGCCTGGGCGCGGGCGTGCTCAACCCGATCCTGAGCACCGTCGTATACGAGTTGGTCCCCGAGGAGCTCCGCAGCCGCGTCTCCAGCGTGTCCACGGCGGGCGGCGAGCTGGCCATGCCGATGGGCGGACTCGCCGCGGGGCTGCTCGTCGACGGTTTCGGAGTCGTCCCCGCCCTGCTCCTGTTCGGCGGCGTCTACGTGCTGACCACGCTGACGCCGCTGGTCTTCCCGGCCTGGCGCGGCCTGGACCGGAGCCCGTCGCGGGTCAGCAGGACGGAACCTCTCCGTTCCGGTTCAGCGCCCGCAGGGAGTTCACCGCGTCCGTCAGCGAAGTGACCGGGATCAGTCGCAGCCCCTCGGGCAACTCCGCCCGGGCATCGGAACATTCGGCCTTCGGCACGAGGAACACGCTCGCTCCGTCGCGCTTCGCGGCCTGCGTCTTCAAACCCACTCCGCCGACCGGGCCGACCGCTCCGTCGGCACTGATGGTGCCCGTACCGGCGATGTTCCGGCCGCCCGTGAGGTCCGCGCCGCTGCCGTCGCCGTCGAGCTTGTCGACGATGCCGAGGGAGAAGAGGAGGCCGGCGCTCGGGCCGCCGACGTCGGCGAGGTTCAGTTCGACCTTGACGTCCTTCGGGTCCTTGCGCAGGAATCCGAGGGCGGCCTGGGAGGCGGCCGACTGGGACTTGGTCATCTCCTCCAGGTTGTGCTCCTCGATCTCCTTGTCGCTTCCGCCCGACGGGTAGACCGCCTCGCGGGGCATGACGGCCTCGCCGGTCCCGAACCAGTACCCGAGCAGCTCGTGCAGCTTGATCGTCGAGGACGGTCCGGTGGCCCGGATGGTGGTCATGCGGAGTTGCCCCTTGGTGTCGCGGACCGGGGCACCGGTGATCGAGATGACGGGCTTGCCCTGGTCGGAGCCCAGCACGTCGGCCGTGGGCCCGGGCACGGCGACCACGTAGGGCAGTGGCGCGAGGGCCGCTACGGCGAACAGCCCGAGGACGGGCGCGGCGCAGACGGCCAGGGCGGCGGGGCGCGGCAGACGTGTGAGGCGTGAGAGCACCCGGCCAATCTACCGACCCGACCCGCCCGGACCCCGACCCCGGCCCCCGGCACGGCGGAGCCGGACCCCGGGGGCAGGGGTCGGGCCGGCGGGTCCGGGCGTACGGGGTCGGGGTCCGGGGTCGGGCTTACGGGGTCGGGGCCCGGGCGGGTCGGCCTCCGGGGCGGCCCGTACGGCCGACCGCGGCCGGGCGTACGGAAACCCGGCCGGGCTCGCGGCCGGGCCGGGATCGGCAGGTGTCGTGGCGGGGTCAGCGCAGGGCGTCGGCGACCTCGCGTGCCGCGTCGACGACCCGGGGTCCCACCCGCTCCGGGACCGCGTCGGCCAGCATGACGACGCCCACGCTGCCCTCCAGCCCGGTGATGCCGACCAACGGAGCGGCGGCGCCGCTGGCGCCCGCTTCGAGTTCGCCGTGGGTGAGCGTGTATCCGGGCTCGATGAGCGCCCCCTGACGGGCCGCCAGGATGGCCCGTCCGGCCGCGCCCCGGTCCAGCGGGTGGCGGAAGCCGGCCCGGTAGGCGACGTGGTAGTCCGTCCAGGTCGGCTCGACGACGGCCACGGCCAGCGCCTCCGTGCCGTCGACGAGGGTCAGGTGCGCGGTGGCCCCGATGTCCTCGGCGAGCGACCTGAGGGCGGGCAGGGCGGCCTCCCGTACCAAGGGGTGGACCTGGCGTCCCAGGCGCAGCACTCCGAGCCCGACGCGGGCGCGGCCGCCGAGGTCACGGCGGACCAGGGCGTGCTGTTCGAGGGTGGCGAGCAGGCGGTAGACGACGGTGCGGTTCACACCGAGTCGGTTGGAGAGCTCTGTGACAGTCAGACCGTGGTCGGTGTCGGCGAGCAGCTTGAGGACTCTGAGTCCTCGGTCGAGAGTCTGGGAGGTTTCCGCGGTCACGACGCCTCTCCCTCTTTCGGTGGGCGGCGGTGACTCTCACGGGGTGGAGCGCTGCCGGTCCCTCGGCGACGCACGGAGAGGCCGCCGGTAGCGGCCATGGCACCGGCTGCGCTCCCGCGGCGGCGCTGCCACGGGGCGTTCGATGCGGGGACAGTAGCGAGCGGGTCCGCTCAGCGGAAGGCCTCGTCCAGAATCCGGGCGCATGGCGCCGATTTGCACGGATTGCTCCGCACGCATGTATCAATTCGTAATGATCATCTGCTGAAAATCGCTTTACACGCCCATTACTCTGATCATGTTCAAAAGTTGCTGGGGGTGGGCAGGCCGTTACGGCCCTGAGCTCACACAGGGGAGAGAAGTCAAAGTGAATCTGAAGCGCATGGCCGTCGTGGCCGCCGCCGCCGTCGTGGGTCCGACCGTCCTCATGGCGACGCCGGCGATGGCCGACGAGGCCCAGCCGACCGCCGTCACCACGCCGGACGCGGCCCCGGCCGCGGAGGCCCCGGCCGCCGAGGCCCCCGCCGCGGCGAAGCCCGCCGCCGAGGCCCCGGCCGAGAAGGCCGTCGAGGCCCCGGCCGAGACCCCCGCCGCCGTCGCGCCGGTCGCGCCCGTCGTCCCGGTCGCCCCGCCCGTCGTCCCGCCGGTCGCCCCGGTCGCGCCGGTAGCCCCGGTCGCCCCGGCCACGCCGGACGCCAAGACCCCGGAGACCAAGCCGGTCGCCGACGAGGCCGAGCTGGAAGCGGGCGACGAGGACCTGCTCGCGACCGGTCCCGTCCTGGAGCTCAAGGACGTCCCGGCCACCTTCAAGACCGGCACCTGGACGAAGTTCTCCGTCGCGGTCGACAACTCGAAGAACAAGCCGCAGGAGAGCTACGTCCTCGTCCTCGCCGTCGAGGACGAGCACGGCAAGCTCCGCGGCAAGGACGTCCAGGTCCAGGTCTTCTGGAACGGCACCTGGCACTCGGTGCAGGTCATCAGCGAGGGCGGCGTGCCGGTCGCGCTCCTGAACGACGACCTGCAGATCCCGGCGGGCAAGATCAAGCTCGACGTCCGCGTGAAGTTCGGCACGGGTGCCCCCAAGGGCAACATCGCCATCGCGGTCGCCGGCGGCAGCAACGTCGAAGAGGACGTCTGGTCCGAGACCGTCTGGGTCGAGTCGAAGATCGTCTCCGGCGGCAACGGCGGCGGCAACAACAACGGTGGCGGCAACACCGGCACCAAGCCGAACGGCGGCACCTCCACCACGCCGATCGTCGACAACAGCAACAACGGCGGCACCACCAACAACGGTGGCACCACCACCGCCGGTGAGCTCGCGGAGACCGGTTCCGACGCGGCCACCAGCTGGGCCATCGGTGGCGCCGGCGTCGCGCTCGCCATGGGTGCGGCCCTGGTCGCCGGCACCGGCCGTCGTCGCCGTACCAACGCGTAAGCGTTAGGCACCACGAGAGCGGGGTCCGTGCGCAGCGGCGCACGGACCCCGATCCGTATCCGTTCTCCAGGTGGACGGCCGCGACGCGCTACCGCATACGCGTGGCCCACTGACGCGCTACCGCATCCGCGTGGCCCACTCCTGGACCTTCTTGATCCGCTCGCGCAGCTGACCCGCCGTGGCCTCCGCGCTCGGCGGTCCGCCGCACACGCGCCGCAGCTCGGTGTGGATCACCCCGTGCGGCTTGCCGCTCTGGTGGACGTACGCGCCCACCATCGTGTTCAGCGACTTGCGCAGCTCCAGCAGTTCCTTGTGGGAGACCACCGGTCGCCGGTCGGCGGGCAGCTCCAGCAGGTCCGCCTCCGCGTCCGGCTTGCGCCGGCTGTGCGCGATCTGCCGCGACTGCCGCTTCTGGAGCAGCATCTGCACCTGGTCCGGCTCCAGCAGCCCGGGGATGCCGAGGTAGTCCTGCTCCTCCTCGCTGCCGGGGTGGGCCTGCATCCCGAACTCGGCGCCGTCGTAGAGGACCCGGTCGAAGACGGCGTCGGACTCCAGCGCCTCGAAGGACATCTGTTCGTCCTCGGCGAGGTCCTCGTCCTCCAGCTTGTTCGCCTCGTCCATCTCCTTCTCGGACTCGGCGTACGGATCCTCCTCGCCCTGCTTCTTCGGCTTGTCGAGGACGTGGTCGCGCTCGACCTCCATCTCGTTGGCGAAGCCGAGGAGGTAGGGGATCGTCGGAAGGAACACGGACGCGGTCTCGCCGCGCCTGCGCGATCGCACGAAGCGGCCCACGGCCTGCGCGAAGAACAGCGGCGTCGAGATCGTCGTCGCGTACACGCCCACCGCGAGGCGCGGGACGTCGACGCCCTCGGACACCATGCGGACGGCGACCATCCAGCGGTCGTCGTTCCCACTGAAGGTGTCGATGTTCTTCGAGGCGCCGGTGTCGTCGGAGAGCACCAGGGTCGCCTTCGTCCCGGTGATCTCGCGGATCAGCTTGGCGTAGGCGCGTGCCGAGTCCTGGTCGGAGGCGATGACCAGGCCGCCCGCGTCGGGGATGCCCTTCCTGACCTCGGTCAGGCGCTGGTCGGCGGCGCGCAGCACGTTCGGCATCCAGTCGCCGCGCGCGTCGAGCGCCGTGCGCCAGGCCTGGGAGATGGCGTCCTTGGTCATGGGCTCGCCGAGCCGGGCGGCGATCTCGTCGCCCGCCTTCGTCCGCCAGCGCATGTTGCCGCTGTAGGACAGGAAGATCACGGGCCGGACGACGCCGTCACCGAGGGCGTTGCCGTAGCCGTAGGTGTAGTCGGCCGAGGACCGCCGGATGCCGTCGTTGCCCTCCTCGTACGTGACGAAGGGGATCGGGTTCGTGTCGGACCGGAAGGGCGTACCGGTCAGGGCCAGCCGGCGGGTCGCCGGGTCGAAGGCCTCCAGGCAGGCCTCGCCCCAGGACTTCGAGTCGCCCGCGTGGTGGATCTCGTCGAGGATGACGAGGGTCTTGCGCTGCTCGCAGCGGTTGCGGTGCAGCATCGGGCGCACGCCGACGCCCGCGTACGTCACCGCGATGCCGTGGTAGTCCTTGCTCAGCGGGCCGGCCGAGTATTCGGGGTCCAGGCGGATCCCTATGCGCGCGGCGGCTTCGGCCCACTGCTTCTTCAGGTGTTCGGTCGGGGCGACCACGGTCACCTGCTGCACCACGTGGTGGTGCAGCAGCCAGGAGGCCAGGGTGAGCGCGAACGTCGTCTTGCCGGCGCCGGGGGTCGCCACCGCGAGGAAGTCGCGCGGCTGCTTCTCCAGGTACCGGTTCAGGGCACCCTCCTGCCAGGCACGCAGCTTGCTGGCGGTACCCCACGGCGCGCGGCCGGGGAAGGCGGGTGAGAGGTGGTGGGAGGCGGTAGTAGTCACGGTCTCCGGTTCGTCTCGGTCGCGGGTCGCGGTCGTAACGCGGTCATCCGCGGTCGTACGTAGGACAACCGGGCCACCTTACCGGCCCGCGCGCGCCCCTCGCGGAGGGACAGGCCCGTGACCTCGGCGGGTGCGGTGAGCGTCACACACGACGTCCACCGGGCCCGCCGGAGCGTCGCCCGGAGTGACGCGGGCGTCGCCCGGGCGTCACCTGTGCGCCGCCTCCCGGGGCGTCGCCCCGCGGGCCTCGCCTCGCGGGCCTCGCCTCGCGGGCCTCGCCTCGCGGGCTTCACCTCGCGGGCTTCACCGGGAGGCGAACCTCGGCAGCTGCTCGGCGATCTTGGGGACGTCCAGTACGCCCTGGCAGACGTCCAGCACGAACTGCTCGGCCTCGTCCACGTCGAACGCCCCGTCGAGCGGGTGTCCGTTCACGTGCAGGAAGACCCAGGTCGCGTACCAGGCGATGCGCTTGTTCCCGTCGATCAGGCCGTGGTTGCGGGCCAGGGACTCCATGAGGGCCGCGGCCTTCTGCCAGATGTCCGGGTAGGCGTCCTGCCCGAACACGCTCGCTTGCGGGCGTGCGAGCGCGGAGTCGAGCAGTCCGTAGTCGCGCACTTCGTTCGCCCCGAGACGCTCCGCGAGGTTCAGCAGCTCGGAGAGCGTGAGGTAGCGCATCAGGCGAGCCGTCGGTTCAGCTCCGCGCTCGCCTTGAGGACGTGCTCGGCCGCCTCGTCGAACAGTCGCGCGTGCTCGTTCACGGCGCCCATGACCGCGTCGTGCACGAAGGACTGCATGCTGCGGCCCTCCGCCTCGGCGCGCTCGCGCAGGGCTTCCAGTTCTTCTTCGGTGAATCTGACGTTGAGTCCGGCCATGACTTCACGGTACCGCGCGGTACCACTCGGTGCCATGAGGATTCCGGCGCCTGGCGGTGATGGTCGAGCCGGGGGTTCGGTCGGGTCCTGGCTGCTACGCCGGGTCCAGCCGGGTCGCGACCCAGGCGCCCACGAGCGCGACGGCGGCCATCGGCAGGAAGACCACCACGAACGCGGTCGGATGCGAGGCCCCCGCCGCGACGGCGTGCCCCGCCGCCCCCACCGCTCCCCCGCCGAGCGCGGCGAACGCGGCGCCGCCCGCGGCCAGCAGGACCACGTTCGCGAGGGCGTCCGAGATCTGCAGGGCGGCGGAGTTCGTCCCCGCCTCCTGCGGCGGGGACAGCTTGAGCAGCAGCACGCTCGTCGAACCGATCACCAGCCCCATGCCGAGGCAGCCGACGCCCCAGGCGAGAGCCAGGGTCCACACGGGCACGGACTCCACGAGCACGGCCGGGGCCGCCGCGATCGCGAACGCCACCATCACCATGCCGAGCACCATCAGCCGCTCACGGTAGGGCGCGGTCCGCCCCTTGGACTGCACCCAGGACCCGGCCGCCCAGGTCACCCCGCCCAGCGCGAGCGAGAACCCGGCCAGCGTCGGGCTCAGGCCCCGCTGGGTGACCAGCATCAGCGGCACGAAGCTCTCGGCGGCGATGAACGACCCCGCCGCCACCCCGCGCAACAGCACGACGGACGGCAGCCCGCGCCGCGCCAGGTACGTCCCGCGCGGCAGCAGCCCGAGCACGGCGGGCACCAGCAGCGCCGCGCCCACGACCCCGGGGAGCAGTGACAGCCACCGCAGGTCCTGGGCGGCGTACTGGAGCAGGGCCGCGCCGGCGGAGATCCCGAGGGCGAGCCGGATCCGCCGCCCGTCGAAGGCGGCGGGCCCCCCGCCGCCCTCGACGGGGCCGGAGGCGGTGCGCCGGATCGCGGGCAGCGCTATGGCGAGCGGAACGATGACGAGCGCCGGTATCCCGAGGAACACCCACCGCCACCCGAGGTGCTCGGTGACCGTCCCGGCGGCGAGCGGGCCGACGATCGACGGCACCACCCAGCTCGCCGCGAACGCCGCCATGATCGCGGGCCGCAGCCGCTCCTCGTAGGCCCGGCTGACCACGACGTAGAGGGCGACGATGACCAACCCGCCACCGAAGCCCTGCACGGCCCGCCCGAGCACGAACACCCACATGGCCCCGGCGGTCCCGGAACACACCAGCCCGGCGGCGAACGCCCCGATGCCGACGGTGAGCGGCCGCAGCGGCCCCTGCCGGTCCGACCACTGCCCGGACAGGACCATGGCGAACAGGCTGGTGGTGAAGTAGGCGGAGAACGCGAACGCGTACAGCGCGATCCCGTCCAGCTCCCGCGCGGCGACGGGCATGGCCGTCCCGACGGCGGTGGCCTCGAACGCGATCAGGAAGATCACCGAGATGATCCCGATGCTGAGCGCCCGGTACGCCGGCTCCATGATCCCGCCGGGCGGCGGCTGCGGCGACTGCACGGGCACGGTGGAATCGGACCCGCTCGGCACGCGGGGTTCAAGGGCGCTCATCGCCCCAGAGTAAGGTGCGTAGCCTGCGAGCGCCCCTGTCAATTAGTCCCATTCCGCCTCGGCCGGGCGACCTAGGTCCATGAACGCGACATGGCAGTCACATTGCAGCCCCCCGATTCGCCTTCCCCACCCCCGGGACTCCCCGTACGTTCATGACCAGCACCAAGCAACACCACGCAACACCGAGCAACACCGAGCAACATCACGCACCACCCCACAGCCGTGTGCCCGAGTGGTTGAGGGACTCGCCTGCAAAGCGAGTTACGCCGGTTCGATTCCGGTCACGGCTTCTACTGAAGGCCGTCCAGAGGCGGGAGGTCCCCTGGACGGCCTTCAGCACGTCCCGGGGCCCCGCCACCCCTACTGCCCGCACCGGGTCTGCTCCCGGGCGGCCGCCAGGTACTTCGCCATCAGCCGCGCGAACAACGCCCGCGAGGTCCCCGGCTCCATGTGCTCCACGGAGCCACTGATCCCCAACTCCAGCTCGAAGGCATCGGTAGGACCGTCACAGGTGAGGGCGACCCGGGCCCCGGTGTCCCACACGATCCCCTTGTCGCCGAGGGGGAGGGGGTCGGGCGGGGGCTGGTTTCGGTCGGTGTGCCAGAAGAAGCTTTGGCCCAAGGGTTGTCGTGTGGCCATGAAACGCACCCGGCCATTGCCATCAACATTGATGCTGCAGGTTGCCGCACGGCGCACCGCGCTCAGTCGGACATCGATCGGCGAGGTCTCTTCAACGACCTCGCCGTAACCCATCAGGGGCGCCAGCTCAGCCCTAGTAAACAGACCGAAACAGTTATATTCCGACAACTGTGGTGCTGCGGCCTTCTTCTCCTCGCCACCACACCCTGTAAGTAGCGCCGTAGCCAACCAGGCGGCACACAGGATCCGGAATTGAGTGGTCCGCATCAGGATCCACCGTTCGCTGTGGCTACCTGTCCCCGTCCGACCGCGTGGGCATTGGATGTCTCCGTGGATGCCACACCGGCGAGGGCGTTGATCGACCTCTGGTTCATTCCTGTCCCCTCAGCGGCATGGCGTACCGCCGCTGCCGCAGAAACGCCCGCCCCGGTCGCCGCATCCGTGTAGTCGATCGCGGCCTTCCCATTGACCTCGTCGGTCTTCGTCGCCTGGTCCTGTTCCGCTCCCTTGACCACGCTGTCGGTGATGTCCTCCTGGAGCCACGTCACGACGTCCCCCGCCAGCGGGACCATCTCCAGGTACTTGCCGCCCGCAGCGTCGATGCCGCGTTCGATCCACTTCGCGTTGTCCTCCACGCCCTGGACGTACTCCTCCTGCTTGTGCGCGCTCTCGGCGAAGACGCCCTCCGCCCGGGCCTGGGAGAGGATTCCGGCGATCTGGCCGCCCGGGTGGACGGCGCTCTTGATCGCCGCGTCGACCTCCTCGTACTCGGCCCGGTGGACGATCACGTCGTTCACCAAGGTCGTCGTGAAGGCCCGCTGGGCGTTGGTCATCGCGCCGTACGCGTCCGGGTCCTGCCCCACCGCCCCGACGAAGCTCGCCATGGCGGACTTGTCGAACTCGGCCATCTCGCCGTTCGCCCGGATCATCCGACTGCCGTTCTCCGCCGACGCCTGGATGTCCGGCATGTACTCCGCCGCCATCTGCCCGAAGTGGCCGGACAGGCCCTTCAGCGGCCCGTCCGGCTTTCCGGGGTCGGCCGCCACCAGTTCCGGCTTGTCGCCGATCTTCTCGACGATCCGTTCCATGACGGCCGCCATCTCCTTCGTGTGCGGCACCGGCGGAGAGTCCTCGTCCCCGGGGGACCGGTGGGAGACGGCGGCCATGAGCGCGTCGCCCACCGCCTGCTGTCCCGCGTGCAGGCCTCCGGTTCGCGTGGCGTCGAAACCGTCCGTACCCGGAGGCTTGTCGAGCATGTAATCGACCATGCCCTGTGCCTTGCCGTACTGCCCCGGGACCGTCCTGTCCGCCGTCGTGACGATGCCGTCGCGGTTGCTGTCCTCGCGGACGGGCTCGTTGAAGAAGGCCGTGGCCGCCTCGGGGTTGTTGCCGAGGGCCTCCATCAGCCCGGTGAGCGGGTAGAAGCCCTTGCCGCCCTCCACACCGTGGTTGAGGGCCATGTCCATGTCGTACGGAACCCCGTACGCCCATCCGTTGGGGTCCTTGCGGTCCATGGCGACCATGTCCCGTCCGACCGACGTCAGGAACTCGGTGTCGTACGTGCCCTCGCGCAGCAGCGAGCCCAGCGCCTGGTACCCGAAGACCCTGGCGTTCAGCCCGGCGACGCCGGTGACGTCCAACTCCTTGTGGCCGGCCCTCATCAACTGCCGTGTCCAGGCGGCGTCGAGGTGGTGCGGAACGTCCTTGTGCGTGGCCAGACCGAGCATGGCGCCCATGTCGCTCTGGATGTTGGCGACCATCATCTGACGATCCCGACCCGTGGGGCCCAGGCCGGTGGCGTCCAGCGACATCTTCGCGTACATCTCCAACGTGCCTTCGGCGCCGACCGAACGGTAGAAGGACGTCGCGAACTCGGGATCCGTCCGGTTGTCGTCCAGCAGCTCCTCCAGTTCGCGCAGCGCCCCGATGTTGCGGGCCGTACCGCCCTCGCCGGAGACCGTCCGCATCAGGGCGGCCGCGCGGGCGGACTGTTCCGCGTCCAGGGTCGCGAACTTCGGAGCACCGAAGTTGTGGTCCTCGGCGACGTTGGCCCGCAGGACGCGCACCAGCGAGTCGTCCGCGTCCTGCGCGTCCTCCACCGCCCGGTCGACCCGCTGCTGCCACAGTTGCCGGTTCGTGCGGAGGAGTTCCTGGTAGTCGGGGTCGTGGCGGGCGGCGTTCCGGTCCGCTTCCGTCGGAAGCGGCACGACGACGACCCGGCCTGCGCCGTCGACCCGGAAACCCGCCGCCGGCGCGTCCTCGGCGATCTTCTTCAGCTGCTCGCGGGCGACCTTGAAGGTGGTGTGCGCGTCCGTGAGCACCAGGTGGACGCCCTTGGCCTCCTTGGCCGCGTCCTCGAACTCCTTGGCCGTCTTGGTGACGAACGGTCTGGCCACGCCGGCGGTGACCCCGCTCCACTCGGCCTTGTCGGACTTCGCCTTCATGCCGTTGCGCGCGCTCTCGGCCAGCTCGTCGAGCTTGCCCGCCATCGCCTGCCAGTCACTCGCGGCCGTCAGGAGCTTGTCGAGCGGGGCGTTCAGCACGTTCTCGTACGTCAGCACGGGCCCGCCTACTTGAGGTATCCGTCGAGCTTGGACGTGGTGAAGGCGGCGTAGAGCTGTTGCTCGTCCTTGTTGTGGGACGAGAGCGAGTAGTTCAGCCCGTTGGAGATCTGGGCGCAGGCGGCGACGAGGGTCTTCACCTGGCTCTCCCAGCGCGCGTTCACCCTGCTCAGGGCCGCGCCGCTCGCGAATCCCTCCCGCGCCAGCGCGCCGGCCGCCTCGGCGGTCGCGGTGGCGGCGTGCTTGCCGTCGGTCTGGAGGCGCGAGTGGAGCCGGTGCGCCTCGGAACCGACGGCCCCGATGTGGTCCTGGTCGAGTTCCAGGTCCGCGCCGCCGGCCTGGGGTCCGGGCGGGGACGCCCGATCGAGTCGCAGGGAGACGTTGGCCGCAGCCGTGGCGCGGGCGGCGGACCATTCCTCGTCGAACGACATCGTGTGCGCTCCTGGGTCGGGTCGGTTGTGGTCGGGGTGGCTGTGGTCGGGTCGGGTCAGCGTTTGGTACGGCGTACGACGGCTGCGGCGACGGCCCCACCGATGAGGAGGCAGGCTCCGAGCCCGAGCGCGAGCCAGGGGGGTCCGTCCCCCTTACGCTCCCCCTCCCCCACTCCCTGGGCGGCGGGCCGGTGGGCGGGGCCGGCGGCGGGCGGCGGCGTCCTCCCGGCCTCGACCTCGGCCGCAGCCGCAGCCAGGTCTGGGAGCGGGAACACGTCCGCCGGCCCGGGATCCCCGGGCGCGGGCACCGCAATCCGGGGGCGCACGACGCCGTAGCCGACGTAGTCGTTCCGCTCGACGCCGTCCACGGGCTTCCCGGCGGTGTTCAGGAGGACCCGGAGAACCTGGTTGTTGGTCCAGCCGGGGTGCGCGGCCCAGACGAGCGCGGCGGAGGCGGACGCGAGCGCGGACGCGTCACTGGTCCCGTGACTGGTGCACAGCCCGGTCCGTCCCGCACAGGCCGTGACAATGTCCACGCCGGGCGCCGCCATGTCCACCTGCGGCCCGTGCTGCGATTCCCGGGTGGCTGCGCCTTCGGCATCAACCGCCCCGACACCTACGACACCAGGCGTTGCAGCGGGATAGCGCAGATCGTTCAGGGTCTCCGCGTCATTCCCGGCGGCTGCGAAAATCAACTTTCCCTTGGCGAGCGCATACTTCACTGCGTCCAGGCGTGCCGGGTCCTCGATGTCCGTACCCATGGAGATATTGATGATCTTCGCGGTCGAGTCTGCGGCATGGCGAATGGCTTGTGTCCAGGATGCACGTGCGGGGTCGCCCTCGATCGGAACGCGGATCGGAAGGATCTTTGCGTCCGGAGCAAGCCCAATCGCCCCATCTCCGCTGGGATGTTCTCCGCTTCCGGCGATGATCGCGGCCATGGAAGTGCCGTGATGGTCGTAGTCCGTACGCTCATCACCTTCTTGTGATGCCGCCAGATCCCGCCCAGGCACGACCTGACCCTCCAACTCGGGAACGCGGGCCACACCACTGTCGATGACGGCGACGGTGATTCCCTTGCCCGTGCTGGTCTTCCAGATCTCATCGGCTTTCATGGCATCGAGGTGCCACTGCTGTTCCCGAATCGTCTGCGCGAGGGCAGGATTCACCGCCACCCCGGTCAGCAGCAGACCCACCACGGCCGAGGTCGACTTCTGCATGCGCATCCCGTGCAAGGTCCGTTCTGCTCAGTCGATCACCGGCGGGACAACGCGATGGTTGCTCTGCCAGGTCTCTTCGTCCTCGATCAGGTAGTCGGGGCGGCTCTCCGCCTGATCGCTCCGTCGGCTCCCCTGCGGCTGGCCGGTCGCACCGGCGTGACCCATGGCCCCGCCAAACGGGCCCGACCCCATTCCGTTGCGCACCAAACCTGACCCTCCCTCGGTGAACGGCCTGCCCCCCGTCAACGCCTGTCGTCCGCCTACGACAGCGCCCGGCTCCATCGACAGCCGGCGACCGGACACTGTGCCCGGGCTGCCGAGTGGTGCGCCCAGAGCACCCCCCGCGCTGCGGGCCATCGGGTGCGCACCGTCCGCACCGATCACCGTGCCACGAGGAATTCCCGTAATCGGGGTGTTGGGGGCGAGGGGCCGCCCGCCGAAAAAACCTGAGTCATGACCGGACGGAGGACTGGTGACACCCATCCGACTCACTCCGCCACCAGCACCCGGGGGTTTAGTGCCGACTGGATTCGCGCCCCCGGAGCCGTGCACGCCAGTGGTCGGCGGCAGCGTGGCAAGTGGAACCGGTCCTGGTGCCGCTGCCGCGCCCATTCCACTGCTCACCGGCCCGATCCCCACTCCCCCGGACGTATGCGTGGGCGGTTCCATCGTCCGGTTCGGCGGTGTCACAACCTGGTCGAGGCTCAAGCCCACGTCACTGCCGGAACCGGCCGATGCCCGTCCTGCTTCCATGCCCGCAAGCGGGAAACCGTCCTGGGCGCCCGAGGGACGAAGCGGGTGGTCAGGCCAGTTGTGCGGCGCGCCGTGTGTCATGAGCGGCACAGGGTCCGCTCCGTGGCCCGCGCCGACCTCCCGTCCTGGCTCACCACCTGAGCGAGCGAGGTTGCTCGAACCCGAGTACCCCCCAGGCACGAACACCCCCGGCGGGGGTGGGAACGTCGGGGTTTCGGCTCGGGTCAGTTGGGTTGCCGAGGCCTCGTAGGACTGGGCCAGCTTCGTCAGTTGCTGGATCGCTCGTTCGTGGTCGGCGTTGAGCTTGGTGTGGGCCGTTCGGGCGGCTTCCCCGGCGTCGGGGTCGTTGTGGTTCGCTCGGGCCGATCGGAGGTTCGCCGCCGCGGCGGTGTCGTACGGCGGGGTGTTGGCCTTGACCTCGATCATGGTCTGGGCGGCTTCGGTCAGCCACTTGCCGGCCTCGGCGCCATATGCGGACAGCCGGAGCGTCGCATTGCCCGCGCGGCCGACCCAGTCCCGGAAGGCGTCGGCGGCCTCGCCCTCCCAGCCCCCGACCCGGTGCCTCTTGAGGCTTTCGCCGATCTCCTCGATCGCCTTCGCGGCGTTCGCGAGTTGAGCGGCCCGCGCCGTGACCGCCTCCGGGTCGATGGAGGCGATCATGGCCAGCAGCCCCTCGTGCGTGTGACCCTCGAAGTCCGTGGCCATCAGAGGCTGCCCTCCGCCGTGCTCGCGCCGGGCCGTTCGGCCGGTGCGTCCGGCCCCGCCTCCAGGGGCGCCCGCTCCTCGCGCGCCCGCTCCTCGCGGGTTCGCGGGTCGCGGTCGGGTACGTAGTCCCGCTTCGACTGTCCGACGAGGGCCCGCATCCGTTGCCGCGTGTCCTCGTCCACGTCCCCGTAGCCCTTGCCCGCCGTCCGGATCGCGATGCCCAGGGCCTCGATCTGGGCCGCCAGGGCGCGGGAGAGGGAGCGGAGTTCGGTGTGGACCGTCGAGTACGCACGGAAGAGGGAATCCGCTTCGGCGAAGCCACCGCCCAGCGCGCCCCGCGCGAGGGCGCCGTGGGCGAGTCGTCCGTCGGCGGCCTCGGAGCCGTCGAGTTCCTCCAGGAGGGCGTCGACCAGTTTCCGGTAGCCGGTCATCGACGCGTACTCGACCTCCAGGGCCCGGGCCTGCCGCGTCAGGGCGTCCGCGACGCCCCCGGCGACACCGGCCCCGGATGCCCCTGACACCGCCGCCACACCGGCCTCCCGTCACGCACCGGGTACGTTCGCGCACCCACCGTGATCACTCTAGCCCGGGGCGGCCGGCAACGCGGCGCGTCCGATCAGGAGTTGGGTGCCGCCACCGGCGCCGCCACCGCGGCCGACGGGCGGATCGGGATCCGGTTCACCGGCCGGCCCGTGGCCGCCCGGACGGCCGAGGCGATCGCCGCGGGGGTGGTCACCACCGGAACCGCGCTGGCCGCCTTCGCGCCGAACGGGGCCACCACGTCGCGCTCCTCGACGAGCTTGACGATGCGTACCGTCGGGGCGTCCAGCGACGTCGGCAGGGCGTAGCCCGTCAGGTCCGGGTGGCGTACGAGGCCGGCGATCGAGCGGAGGTTCTCCGTCAGGGCGGCGCCCACGCCCTGGGTGACGCCCGCTTCGATGCGGGCTTCCAGTTGGCGCGGGTTGAGGACGCAGCCGACGTCCTGCGCGACGGCCAGTTCCACGACCCGGACCGAGCCGAGTTCGATGTCCACGTCGACGACCGCGCGGATCGCGCAGAACGCCAGGCCGACGAACGCGTCGCCCTGCCCGTCCGCGTCCAACGGCTCCGTCGGATGGGGGCGGCACTGGGCGGTCGCCCAGAGCTCCTTGCCCTCTATCGCCTCCGGGACGGACATCGAGAACGCGCCGTCGTACGACGTGATCCGGCCGTCCGCGATCTGCAGCAGCTCGGTCGACATGCCGAGCTTGTGCGCCATGGGTTGCAGGAGTTGGGTGCGGACCATCTTCGCCGCGCGTTCCACCGCGCCGCCCGACACCCACGTGTGGCGGCCGTGCGCCGACGGGCCGGCCGGCGGCTGGTCGGTGTCGACGGGGGCCATCGCCACCTCGTCGACGCCGAGGACCTCCTGGACGATCTGGCGGGCCAGCGTCGCGAAGCCCTGGCCGGTGTCGACGGCCGCGCAGATGACGGTCGCGGTGCCGCCGACCACCTTCACGGTGGCGGTGGAGACCTCGTCCGCGCCCTCCGCCCCGAGCATGTGGACCATGCCTACGCCGTACCCGACCCCGCGCCGCACCGCCCCGGGCTCGCCCGCGCCCTCGGGGCCGCCCGGCAGCAGCCATTCCTCCTCCGGGGTGTCCTTGGGGAGGGAGGGCAGCGGGTAGTCCCGTACGGAACGCAGCAGTTCCGCCACGGGCGCCGGGCAGGTCACCGTCTGGCCGGTGGGCAGGATGTCGCCGGTGGCCATGACGTTGCGCATGCGCAGCTCGGCTCCGTCGATGCCGAGCGCGGCGGCCAGCTTGTCCATCTGGCCCTCGTAGGCGGCGCAGACCTGCATCGCGCCCTCGCCCCGTACGTGGCCGGAGGGCGGGTTGTTCGTCCGGACCGCCCAGCCCTCGACGAAGGCGTGCGGGACGACGTACGGGCCGCAGGCGAAGGCCACGGCCGCGGCCAGGGACTCGGAGGAGGCGTCGGCGTAGGCGCCCGCGTCCATCAGGATCTGCGCCTCGACCTTGACCAGCCGGCCCTCGGCGTCCGCGTGGTGGCGGTAGCGCAGCAGGGTCGGGTGGCGGTGGGCGTGGCCGAGGAAGGACTCCTCGCGGGTGGCGGCCAGTTTCACGGGGCAGCCGGTGCGCAGGGCGAGGAGGCCCAGCGGCAGTTGGAAGGCGGGGTCCTCGCGGTCGGAGGTCGCGCCGGGGACGCCGGTCACGACGACCCGTACCCGGTCCGGCTCCAGGCCGAAGCAGGCGGCGGCGAGGTCGCGGTCGGTGTGCGGGTCGGTGGAGGCGGTGTAGATCTCCACGCCCCCGTCGGGCCGCGGCACGGCCAGGCCGGCCTCCGCGCCGATGGGCGCGGGGTCCTGGCGGCCGATCCGGTAGAGGCCCTCGACGACGATCTCACCGGTCGCCTCGGGGTCGCCGTAGCGCAGCGGGATGTGCCGGATCAGGTTGCCGTCGGGGTGGAGCGGGGCGGCGCCGAAGGACTGCTCGGGGTCGGTGACGGGGTCGAGGAGCTCGTACTCGACCGCGATGGCGGCGGCCGCGAGGCGCGCCGTGTCGGGGTGGTCGGCGGCGACGGCGGCGATGGGCTCGCCGTGGTGGCGCACGACGTCGTGGGCGAAGACGGGCCGGTCGGCGATGCGGCGGCCGTGCGTGCCGGCGCCGGGGACGTCGAGGTGGGTGATGACGGCCCGGACGCCGGGCATCTCGGCGGCGGCCGAGGTGTCGACGGACAGGATCCGGGCGTGGGCGTGCGGGGAGCGCAGCACGGCGGCCCACAGGAGGCCCTCGGCCCACAGGTCGGCGGCGTACGGGAAGGTGCCCTCGGCCTTGGGGCGGGCGTCCGCCGAGGGGACGGAGGCTCCGATGCCGCGCGCGGTCCGCTGCTGGTCGCCGTCGCCGCCGACGGTCACCGTCGTGACGCCGGCCGTGGCCGTGGTGGTCGCCGTGGTCGTGGCCGTGGCCCCGTCGTGCCCGCTCACGCCATGCCTCCGTTGTGCTGGATCCCGAGATTGCCGGGGTGCCCGGGGTTGCCCGGGTTGCCCGTGATCCCGAGGTTGCCCGGGTTGCCGAGATGACCGGAGTCGCCCGGACCGCCCGCGCCGCCGGAACCACCCTGGACGCCACCCTGGACGCCGCCCTCGCCGGGCAGTGCCTGGTGCGGGATCCGCGGCTCGCCCGCGCCGCCCGCGGAACCGCCCGCCGTCGCCTCGTCGTCCGTGCCGGTCGCCGCCGGCGCCCCGCGTTCCGCGACGACCTCGCGGACCGCCTCGATGACGCCCTTGTAGCCGGAGCAACGGCACAGGTTGCCGCACAGCGCCTGCCGGGTCTCCAGGTCGCTGGGGGCGTGGTTGCCCTCCAGCAGGTCATGGATGGTCATGGCCATGCCGGGGACGCAGAACCCGCACTGCACCGCACCCGACCTGCACAACGCCTGCTGCACGTCCGAGAGTTCCCCGTCCGTGGCCAGCCCCTCCACGGTGCGGACCTCGCTGCCGGCGGCCGTCGCGGCCGGAACCAGGCAGGAGGCGACGAGCCGGCCGTCGACCTGCACCGCGCAGGCCCCGCACTCGCCCTGCGAGCAGCCGTCCTTGGCGCCGGCCAGGCCGAGGCGCTCGCGCAGCACGTACAGCAGGGACTCGCCGATCCAGGCGGCGGTGACGGGCCGGTCGGCGCCGTTGACCCGCAGCACGTAGGAGGCCGCCGGGTGCTCGTGCTGGGCGACGGCGGGGCTTTCCTCGTCCTCGTACGTCGCCCCCTGCACCGGGAATCCCTCGGCGTCGTCCTCGGCCGGGGGTGCCTGGTCGCTGTCGGCGGTGCCGTCGTCCGGCACGGGCGCGGCCTGCGCTTCGCCCGGTGCGGGCGGCGCGGCCTCGAATCCGTGTCCGTGCGTGTCACCGGGGCCCGTGGCAGCCCCGGCTTCCACCGGACGGGGCCGCTCCTCCGCGACCGGCGTCAGCGCCGGGCCGTGGTCGGCGTCGATGTCCGGGGTGGCGTGCAGCAGCGGCTCCGGCTCGGGCAGCGGCTCCGGGAGCGGGGTGCCCACACCGGGGCCGCCCAACACCCTCGGGCCGCGCCCCGCGGCGCCCGCCCCGGGCCCCGCGGTCCGCGCGGCGTCCTCGCCGGCTCCGGCCGGTCCGGTCCCGCCCGGCAGCACGCCGCCGGTCAGCATCCCGGCGCCCGCGGCCCCGGCGTCGGCGGGGGTCTGCACCCAGGGGGCGGCGGCTCCGCCCGGCAGCGTCACCGGAGCCCGGCTCCAGTCGGCGTCCGCGGACCGCTCCTGGGACTCCCCGGAGGGCGCCCCGACGCCGGCCGCGCCGCCGAAGGTGTCCGTCCGTCCGTCCTCCTGGTAGCCCCCGGCGTACCCGCCCCGGTACTCGCCCGGGTAACCGTCCTGGGATGCGCCCGCGAATCCGTCGGCACCCGCGAACTCGCCCGTACCCGCGAATCCGTCGGCACCCGCGAAGCCGTCCACGCCCGAACCACCCGAAGAACCCGAACCACCCGAAGAACCCGCGTAGCCCGAAACACCCCCGAAGTCCTGCACGTTCCGGAAGTCGGAGTAGCCCGAAGGGTCGGAGAAGTCCGTGAACTGCCCGGTGTCGCCGGAAAGTTCCGTTCCGCCCGCTCCGCCGGTGGGCAGCGTCCACTGCCCGGTGCTCACGGACTCGTCGGACTGCTGCGACGCCTCGGGGAACCGCCATTCGGCCGTCGCGGACGGATCGGGGTCGTGGCCGGTCTCCTCCGGGCCGCCGTCCCCGTAGGCGGCCGCCACGGACGGCGGCAGCGGGATCGACGCCGGGATCGGCCCGCGGCCCGGCGCCGTGTCGGCGCCCGCCCCGCCCGCGCTGCCCGTTCCGGCCTCCGGCCACTGGACCGGCATGGTCCAGGTGCCCGTGGCCGTCGGGTCGGCGCTGGCCGAGCCGAGCGGCACGATCATCGGCGGCGGCACGTACCCGTGTCCGGGGGCGGCGAGGGGCTCGCCGCTGTCGAGGGCGTCCAGCATGTGTTGCGGCAGCTTCACGAAGGCCGTGGCCTCGGAGTCGAATTCGCCGCCGTGCGGCACCGGCTCCCAGCCCCAGTCGGCGCCCGCGCCGCCCCCGTTGCCCGAGTTGCCCGAGTTGCCGGTCGTTCCGCTCACGTTCTCGTTCTCACTCATGAGGTCAGTGCCCTCCCCAGGGCCCTGCGCGCCAGCACGGCCACCGTCCGCCGCAGATGCAGTACTCCGGAGGACACCGGTTCCCCCTGGTCGGGCACACAGGCGGCCGCGACGTACTCGCCGAAGGCCTCCAGCGCCTCGGGGGCCAGGGTCCGTTCCCCGTCCCAGTCGATCAGCGAGGCCACCCACTGCTCGGCCTCCAGCGGCCTCAGCGGCATCGGGGCGACCGCGCCGACGGCGCACCGCACTCCCCTGCGCGCCGGATCGAGCACGAGTCCGACGGAGGCCAGGGCCCGTCCCGGTCCCGTGCGGCCCGTGGCCTTCAGGAACACCTGCGGCGCGTGCAGCAGGGGCACCCGTACGAAACCGATCAGTTCGCCGGGCCGGAGCATCTCGCGGCCGGCCAGCAGGTGGGAGACGGGGATCTCGCGCCGCGACCCACCGGGGCCGACGATGATCAGCATCGCTTCCAGCGCCGCCAGCACCGGGAGGGCGTCACCGGTCGGGGCGGCCGTGGCGATGTTCCCGCCGAGGGTGCCCGCGTTGCGGATCTGCGGCGGGCCGGCGGCGCGGGCGGCGGCGGCGAGCGCCGGGATCAGGGCGGCGAAGTCCGGCCGTCCCATCCGGGCGTGCGTCAGTCCGGCGCCGAGCAGCGCGTGTCCGTCCTGGTACTGCCAGCCGCGGATCTCGTTGATCCGGCCGAGGCCCACCAGTGCGGCGGGCCGCAGCAGGCCCGCGTTGACGGCCGCCATGAGGTCGGTGCCGCCGGCCACGGGTACGGCCGCGGGCATGGCGGTGAGTGCCGCCACGGCCTCGTCGAGCGAGGTCGGCAGCGTCACGGACTGCGCCGCCTGGGCCGCATGCGGAGGTTGCGGCCCCTGAGCCGCATGCGATGCGTGCGGTGCGTGCGTGGTCAACCCAGCTGCCCCTTCCCGATGTCCCGGTCCCGGCGCTCACGCCTGTCCGCCGTACGGTACGTCCTCACCGCCGGGAGGTGGCAACTCTGGCACATCTTCCGGAGCACCCGGCGCGAGGGTCTCCCGGGTACCGCCCGACCCGGAACCGGCCCCGGCGCCGGACTTCGTGCCGCGCCCCCGCCGCGGACGCCGTCCGACCGTCGCGGGGACGCCCGGGCGGCGGTCGTACGACCACACGCCCGGGCGCCCGTTTTTCCCCGTATCAGCCTTATTCGGGAGAGAGTTCCAAAGGTTTCCGAAGAGTTCCGCTTCCGGCCATCGGACGGCACGGGGACGGCGCCCTCCCCGAGGTCACACGATCGGAGGCTCCCCCTCGATCGGCCGGCCCAGCACCCCCGGCCGGCGCTGCCACGGCAGCGGACCGCCCGGAGGCCGGTACTCCACGCCGAGCGCGTCGAGCCGCGCGTAGTGGGTCACCATCCGCGCCCCGAACCCGGCGTGGTCCCGGGATTCCGGTTCCGGCAGCGTCGACCACACCACCTCGGCGAAGGCCGCCAACCTCGGGAACACCTGGTAGTCGACGCGACTCTGGTTCTCCATCACCTCGGTCCACACGTTGGCCTGCGCGCCCAGCACGTGCGCGGCGGCCTCCGGGGAAAGCTTCGGCGGCACCGGCTCGAAGCGGTACACGTCCTCCAGGGACCGCACGTACCCGATGGGCATCGGCTCGTCCGGGCCGTCCGCCTGACGGTGGTCCAGGTACACCTGCTGTTCCGGGCACATCACCACGTCGTGCCCGGCCTCGGCTGCCGCGACCCCGCCGGCGTAGCCCCGCCAGGAGGACACGACGGCGCCCTTGCCGAGGCCCACGGCACTCACCTCGTCACCGGACTCCGCGGCCCGCGCGCCGGCCCCCGCGCCGCCCTCCAGGATCTCGTCCCAACCGACGAGCCGCCGTCCGCGCTCCGCGAGCCAGCGGTCGAAGTGCCGGATGAACCAGGACTGGAGCCCGTCCTCCCCGTCCACGCCCAGCTCGGCGATCCGCTGCTGCGCGGCCGGGGAGGCCTTCCACTGCGCCTTGGGGCACTCGTCCCCGCCCACGTGGACGAAGGGGGACACCTCCACCGGGAACAGCTCCAGCAGCTCCTCGAAGACGCCTTCGTAGAACCGCAGTACGGCCTCGGTCGGCGCGAGGACGTTCTCCGAGATGCCCCAGTCGTCCCAAACCTCCAGGGCGGCGGTGTCGACCACGTCGGTGTTCCCGAGCTCGGGATAGGCGGCGATGGCCGCCTGGGAGTGCCCGGGCACGTCGATCTCGGGCACCACCCGCACGTGCCGTTCGGCGGCGTAGGCGACGATCTCGCGGATGTCGTCCTGGCTGAGGAAGCCGCCGTGGGGCGCCTCGTTCCACAGCGGCGAGGCCCGGTGCCCCCGACGGCTGCGGGCCCGCCACGCGCCGGTCGCCGTGAGCCCGGGGTGGCGCTTGATCTCGACGCGCCACCCCTGGTCGTCCGTCAGGTGCAGGTGCAGCACGTTGAGCTTGTGCGCGACGAGCAGGTCGATGTAGCGCAGCACCCCGTCCTTGGGGAGGAAGTGCCGGGCGACGTCGAGCATCATCCCGCGCCACCCGAAGCGCGGGCCGTCGGCGACGGCGGCGTACGGCAGGCTCCAGGTCCGCCCGGGCAGCGGCGCCCTGCGGTACGCGTCGGGGCCGAGCAGCTGACGCAGCGTCTGCGCGCCCCAGAACAGCCCGGCGGCCGAGGCGCCGGTCAGTTCGACGCCGTCCTCGCCGATGTCGAGGCGGTACGCCTCCGGTCCGTCGCCGCCCGCGCGCTCCGGGTCGACGGCCAGCCGTACGTCGCCCCGCGCGCCGGGGCCGGCGTCCGGGAGCTCCCACCCGGTGGCCGCTCCGAGTTCGCGGCGCAGCCACCGCGCGACACCTTCGGAGTCGGGCCCGACGGTCAGGGAGGGTCGGGGCCCGAAGGCGTACGTCCGTCCGTCCCCGTCGGGAACCGCGTTCCGGGGTGCGGGGATCAGGTCCATGCGTCAGCCCTTCGCCACAGACAGCGTGTTGCGCCCTGCGCAACGATCGTTCCGCAGGGCGCTCGTCGCGCCGACACTAACCCGGGCCGGGGGCACGCAAAAGGCCCCCGGCGCGCATCCGCGCACACGGGGACCTTCGGCGAACGGATCGAGGACCTTCCTACTTGTCCTTGCCGCCCTTGTCCTTGTCGCCACCGGCGCCCATGGACTCGTAGATCTCCTTGCACATGGGACAGACCGGGTACTTCTTCGGGTCGCGGCCCGGGACCCAGACCTTGCCGCAGAGCGCGACGACGGGGGTGCCCCCGAGCGCGCTCTCCATGATCTTGTCCTTCTGGACGTAGTGGGCGAAGCGCTCGTGGTCGCCGTCGCCGTGGGACACCTGCGGCGTCGGCTCTACGAGGGTCCCCGTACCAGTCCCGCGATCGGGCTCAAGAGTGCTCATAAAGCCAGGGTACTGAACCCCACCCGGCTCAGTTCAGCGACGGGTCGTCCAGATAGGTGGCGACCATCGCGAGGTCGCTGCGCTGGCGGCGCAGGACCGCCCGCCAGAGCCGTTCGGGGTCGGGGAAGGAGACGTCGCCCGGTTCGGAGTCCACCACGTACCAGGCGCCGTCGCCCAGCTCGACCTCCAGCTGGCCCGGCCCCCATCCGGAGTAGCCGGCGAAGATGCGCAGCCCGCCCAGCGCCGCGGCCAGCAGTTCGGGCGGGGCCTCCAGGTCGACCAGGCCGATCGCGCCGTGCACCCGGCGCCACCCGAGCGGCCCCTCCTCGCCCGGGATCACGGCGACCCCCAACGCGGAGTCGAGCGCCACCGGTCCGCCCTGGAACACCACCCCCGGGTCACCGGCGAGCGGCGCCCACGGCAGCAGGATGTCCCTTACGTCCACCGGGGTGGGGCGGTTGAGGACGACGCCGAGGGAGCCCTGCTCGTCGTGGTCGAGCAGCAGGACGACCGCGCGGTCGAAATTCGGGTCCGCGAGGGCTGGGGTGGCCACGAGCAGCCGCCCTGTGAGGGAGGACACCTCGGTCATGCGGACATGATCCCGCACAATCGCCCTTCAGGGGGAGCGGACGGCGGTATCGGATCGTGCGCAGCTCAGGGCGCACGGCGGCAGCGAGGAGCGCGCACGGCGAAAACCCCCGGAAGTGAACGCTCCGCTACTTGCCGCGCACACAGGGTGCTGTACCGAATTCATGACAGTCCTACGGCCGCGTCAGCCATACAAACAAGGGGGTGGTGCCCCTTACCCTTTTCACTGATCCCCTGCCCATCCCTCTCCGGAACGCGAGATCCATGACCGGCAACGATGTCCTGCTTGTCCACGGCGGAACCCCGCTCGAGGGCGAGATCCGTGTCCGCGGCGCGAAGAACCTCGTGCCGAAGGCCATGGTCGCCGCTCTCCTCGGCAGCGAGCCCAGCCGTCTGCGCAACGTGCCCGACATCCGTGACGTCCGGGTCGTGCGCGGGCTCCTGCAGCTGCACGGCGTGACCGTGCGCCCCGGCGAGGAGCCGGGCGAGCTGGTGCTCGACCCGACCCACGTCGAGAGCGCGAACGTCGCCGACATCGACGCGCACGCGGGTTCCTCCCGGATCCCGATCCTCTTCTGCGGTCCGCTGCTGCACCGCCTCGGCCACGCCTTCATCCCGGGCCTGGGCGGCTGCGACATCGGCGGCCGACCGATCGACTTCCACTTCGACGTGCTCCGCCAGTTCGGCGCGACCATCGAGAAGCGCGAGGGCGGTCAGTACCTGGAGGCCCCGCAGCGCCTTCGCGGATGCAAGATCCGCCTGCCCTACCCGTCGGTCGGCTCGACCGAGCAGGTCCTGCTGACGGCCGTGCTGGCCGAGGGCGTGACCGAGCTCAGCAACGCCGCCGTCGAGCCGGAGATCGAAGACCTCATCTGCGTCCTGCAGAAGATGGGCGCGATCATCTCCGTCGACACCGACCGGACCATCCGCATCACCGGTGTCGACCGCCTCAGCGGCTACAACCACAAGGCGCTCCCGGACCGCCTGGAGGCCGCCTCCTGGGCTTCCGCGGCCCTGGCGACCGGCGGCAACATCTACGTCCGCGGGGCGCAGCAGCGCTCGATGATGACCTTCCTCAACACGTTCCGCCGGGTCGGTGGCGCGTTCGAGATCGACGACGAGGGCATCCGCTTCTGGCACCCGGGCGGCCCTCTCAAGGCGATCCACCTGGAGACGGACGTCCACCCGGGCTTCCAGACCGACTGGCAGCAGCCGCTGGTCGTCGCCCTGACCCAGGCCTCGGGCCTGTCGATCGTCCACGAGACGGTCTACGAGTCCCGGCTCGGCTTCACCTCGGCGCTGAACCAGATGGGTGCTCACATCCAGCTGTACCGCGAGTGCCTGGGCGGCAGCGCGTGCCGTTTCGGCCAGCGCAACTTCCTGCACTCGGCGGTCGTGTCGGGCCCCACGAAGCTCCAGGGCGCCGACCTGGTCATCCCCGACCTGCGCGGCGGGTTCTCGTACCTGATCGCGGCGCTGGCGGCCGAGGGCACCTCGCGCGTCCACGGCATCGACCTGATCAACCGCGGTTACGAGAACTTCATGGAGAAGCTCGTCGAGCTGGGCGCGAAGGTCGAGCTGCCGAACGGCGACCTCGTCTGATCCCCTCCGGGGCCCCACGGGGCCCCGGAAAGGCCGAAGGGCGGCCACCCCCGCGGGGGTGGCCGCCCTTCGGCGTTCTACGTACCACTGCCGTCCCGAGGGCCTCTGCGGCCCTCGGCACAAGGGCGGTACTACTTGCCCTTGGCGGCTTCCTTGAGCTTGGAGCCCGCGGAGACCTTCACGCTGTAGCCGGCCGGGATCTGGATGGGGTCGCCGGTCTGCGGGTTGCGCGCGGTGCGAGCGGCACGGTGGGTGCGCTCGAAGGTCAGGAAGCCGGGGATGGTGACCTTCTCGTCGCCCTTGGCGACAATCTCGCCGACGGTCTCGGCGAGCGCGGCCAGAACGGCGTCGGCGTCCTTGCGGGTCACCTCGGCGCGCTCGGACAGAGCGGCCACCAGCTCACTGCGGTTCATGTTGTACTCCCGTGTTCAACTTGCCTTAGAGGCGTGAGATCGAAGCCGATGCTGCCAGGGCCCTCGGACAGTCCCCGGACCCGGGTCTGAACGTCAGACCCTCTCGCCCGGTTACGCATCCTGCCCCCACCAGCGGCGGGAAAGCCAATCCGGCACCCGCCAGGGTCACACGAAAAGCGCCACAGTCACGCCGCGGTGACGCTCCGTCCGCACCGGAGGCTCCGACCGGATGCGGACCGCGAGCCACGCGGGCATCCCCGCAACCCTAGAGGCGCCCCGCCGGGCCCGCATCCCGCGACGCGCCGGTACGGGGGCGTGGGGCCCGTCACAACGCCCCCGGGAGGGACTCCGGCGCGGCCTCGGGAGCGGCGGTCGAACGGGCGGCCGAGGAGCGGGGCGACCCCGCCGGGCGAACGCGTCGGACGAAGCCGCCGGCCGAACCGACCGGCAGGGCGGGTCCGTCGGGCCCGTCCGCGACCCCACGGGCCGTCACCCACCCGCCGCAGCCGCCCCACGGGCCCTGCGAGGGCCCTCGGACACGCCGAACGGGCCCGGCGGGGGCCCGGTGGCCGCCGGGCCCGTCCAGGGGCTACTGACCGGCGGTGGCGGCCTTGCGGACGGCTCCCGCGACCGCGCCGGCGACCTTGTCGTTGAAGACGGACGGGATGATGTAGTTCGCGTTCAGCTCGTCCTCGCCGACGACGTCCGCGAGGGCGCTGGCGGCGGCCAGCATCATGTCGGTGTTCACGGTCCGGGACTGGGCGTCCAGCAGGCCGCGGAAGACGCCCGGGAAGACCAGCACGTTGTTGATCTGGTTCGGGAAGTCCGAGCGGCCGGTGGCCACGACGGCGGCCGTCTGACGGGCGACGGCCGGGTCGACCTCGGGGTCCGGGTTCGCGAGCGCGAACACGATGGCGCCCTCGGCCATGGCCGCGACGTCCTCGCCGGAGAGCACGTTGGGAGCCGAGACGCCGATGAAGACGTCCGCGCCGACCACGGCCTCCTTGAGGGTGCCGGTGTAGCCCTCGGGGTTGGTGTTGTCCGCGATCCAGCGCAGCGGGGAGTCGGCCGCGGCGTCCACGAGGTCGGGACGGTCCGCGTGCACGACGCCGTGGATGTCGGCGCTGACCGCGTTCTTCACGCCCGCCGCGAGGAGCAGCTTCAGGATGGCCGTACCGGCCGCGCCGGCGCCGGACATGACGACCTTGACGTCCCCAACTGCCTTGCCGACGACGCGAAGTGCGTTCGTCAGGGCGGCGAGGACGACGATCGCGGTGCCGTGCTGGTCGTCGTGGAAGACGGGGATGTCGAGGGCCTCGCGCAGGCGGGCCTCGATCTCGAAGCAGCGCGGCGCGGAGATGTCCTCCAGGTTGATGCCGGCGAAGCCCGGGGCGATCGCCTTGACGATGGCGACGATCTCATCGGAATCCTGCGTGTCCAGGCAGATCGGCCAGGCGTCGATGCCGGCGAACCGCTTGAAGAGGGCCGCCTTGCCCTCCATGACGGGGAGGGCGGCCATCGGGCCGATGTTGCCGAGGCCCAGGACGGCGGAGCCGTCGGTCACGACTGCGACGGAGTTGCGCTTGATGGTGAGGCGGCGCGCGTCCTCGGGGTTCTCGGCGATCGCCATGCACACGCGGGCGACGCCCGGGGTGTAGATCATCGAGAGGTCGTCGCGGTTGCGGATGGGGTGCTTGGACGCCATCTCGATCTTGCCGCCGAGGTGCATCAGGAAGGTTCGGTCGGAGACCTTGCCGAGGCTGACGCCCTCGATGCCGCGCAGCTTCTCGACGATCTCGTCGGCGTGCGCGGTGGACGTCGCGGCGATGGTGACGTCGATGCGGAGCTTTTCGTGGCCGGACGCGGTCACGTCGAGGCCGGTGACCGAACCTCCTGAAGACTCCACGGCGGTGGTGAGCTGGGAGACCGCGGTTCCGCTCGCGGGCACTTCCAGGCGGACCGTCATCGAATACGAGACGCTGGGCGCCGTTGCCATGGCCGTGTTCCTCTTCTGTCCCTGATTTCGCTGTACACAGGGCCCGCACACGGCAGGTGTGACAGGTCCCGTTGTCCGATCGTCCCACCTACCAGCCGGTAAAAGGTAACCAGCTACAAATTTCGGAAGAACTCTTCCACCATACGAGAGACCGGGGGTCGGCGGAATGGTGGATTAATACAAAACAGGTCCGCGCCCCCCACTGGGTGGAGGGCGCGGACCTGGTATTCCGTCTAAGACACCGACCCGCCATGCTCGCCTCGCGGCAAGTGGTCGCTCTGAGCGACGAAGGTTGGGCCCGGGGGCTTGGATCGAGCCGGTGTCCTGACCAGGCTAACAAAGGTTCGCCGAAAGTGATCCCCCTCCGGCGACTTCGATGGACCGCATCACGCTCCTGGCCGCGGGCCATCCGGCCCCGTACCGAGACCGCCCCCCGCACCGGCGGGCCGGGGCGGGACGGAACCGCCCCGGCTCCCCCGTCAGGGCCTCAGCAGCTCCGGAACGCCGTCCGGGCCCGGCCTGTCGGCCGCCGCCGAGACCACCGTCAGCTGCTGCGTCGCACGCGTCAGCGCCACGTACAGCACGCGCAGGCCCGCCGGGGACTCGTTCGCGATCTCCGCCGGGGAGACGACCACCGTGGCGTCGTACTCCAACCCCTTGGCCTCCAGACTGCCCAGCGCCACAGCCCGCTCCCCGAGGTCGGCCAACCAGCCGGCCGCCTCCGCCCGACGGTCCATGGCCACGACCACGCCGACCGTGCCGTCCACCTGCTCCAGCAACCGCCGCGTCTCCTCACGGACCGACGCGCCCAGATCCGCCCCGGCCGCCGAGAAACGCGGCTCCAGGCCCGTGGAACGCACCGCCGTCGGCGGCTCCATGTCCGGCATCGCCAGCTTCAGCACCCGCGAGGCGACCTCGGCCACCTCGGCCGGGTTGCGGTAGTTCACCGTGAGCGTGAAGCGCCGGCGCGGCCTGCGCCCCAACGCCTCGTCCCGGGCGGCGGCCGCCTCCTCGGGATCGGTCCACGAGGACTGCGCCGGGTCACCGACCACCGTCCAGGTGCCCATCCGGCCCCGCCGGCCCACCATCCGCCACTGCATCGGCGTCAGGTCCTGGGCCTCGTCGACGATGACGTGGGCGTACTCGGTGCGCTCGGCCGCGATGCGCTCCGCCCGCTCCCACTGGGTCTCCTCACGGGTCGGCATCAGCTCCTCCAGCCCGCTGAGCTGGTCCAGCGGATCCATGTCCCGCCGCCGCTTGGGCCGCGCAGGCGCGCCGAGGAGCAACTGGAGCTCGTCCAGCAGGGCCACGTCGTGCACCGACAGCGGACCCTTGCCGTCCGGGCCGATCCGGCGCAGGGAACGCGCCAGCTGCCGGGTCTCGCGCGGGTTCAGGTCCCGGCGCGACCAGCGGCCCAGGCGCCGCTCGTCCGCCATCGCCGCGAGGACCTTGCGCGGGGTCAGCTCGGGCCACCAGGCGTTCAGGAAGCCGATGAAGTCGTCCTCCGTGGAGATGTCCTCGTCGAACGCGGAACGAAGCTCGGCCGCCAGCTCCGGGTCGCTGTGCCGGCCCGCACCGCCGGACTTGGAGTACAGGGCGTCGAGGAGCAGCTTGCGGGCGCGCGGGCGCAGCAGGTTCACCGGCGCCGTCCCCCCGAGCACGTTCTGCCGGATCCGGTTCAGCTCGGCCGACTCCAGCTCCTGACGTCGCCCGAAGGCCACCACACGGAGCCGCTCGGGCGCCTCGCCCAGCTCCAGGGCTCCCCGTACGGCCTTGCGGAGCACCTTGAGCATCCGGGAGGAGCCCTTGATCCGGGCGACGGCCGGATCGTCGTACGTGGTCGCCTCGGCCCCGTCGACGAGCGAGCCCAGCGCCCGGATGGCGACCTGCCCCTCCTCGCCGAGGGAGGGCAGCACGCCCTCCGTGTAGGCGACGAGCAGCGGGGTCGGCGAAACGATCAGGATGCCGCCGGAGTAGCGCCGCCGGTCCTGGTAGAGCAGGTACGCCGCCCGGTGCAGGGCGACGGCGGTCTTCCCGGTGCCCGGCCCGCCCGCCACCTCGGCGACGGACGCGGCGGGAGCCCGGATGACCAGGTCCTGCTCGGCCTGGATGGAGGAGACGATGTCCCGCATCGAGTGCGTCCGCGCCCGACCGAGGGCGGCCATCAGCGCGCCGTCCCCGATGGCGGGGAGCTCCGCGCCGTCGAGGGTGGCGGTGACCTCGGGACGCATCAGGTCGTCCTCGACACCGAGCACCTTGCGCCCCTTGGACCGGATCACGCGACGACGAACGACGCGACCGGGGTCCTTGGGCGTGGACCGGTAGAACGGCGCGGCCGCCGGGGCGCGCCAGTCGATGACGAGGGGCGCGTAATCGGTGTCGAGTACGCCGATGCGCCCGATGTGCAGGGTTTCGGCGATGTCGGCGGTGAGGTCCGCACGGATCGCGTCGTCGGCGGGCTCCACGGAGGTGAACGCGCCGTCCGAGCCGCGCTCCCCGTCCTTGCCGAGGACCAGGTCGATCCGTCCGAAGAGGAAGTCCTCGAACTCGTTGTTCAACCGGTTGAGGTGGATCCCGGCGCGGAAGACCTGCGCGTCGCGCTCGGCGAGCGCGCCGGGCGTGCCGACCTGGCTCCGCTTGGCGGCGTCGTTCACCAGGAACTCGGCCTCGTGGATCTTCTCCTCAAGGCGTCGGTACACCCGGTCGAGATGCGTCTGCTCGCCCGCGATCTCCCGATCGCGGACGGAATCCGCCGTGCTGTCGACAGCGGCATTCTGCGCGGCCACCAAGGCCCCCTTCTGACGTGCATGGGCGACCGTCAACCGTACGCGAATCCAGCCCCTGTCCGCACGCCGGTTCCGCGCGCCGGACGAAATGCGCACGGGTGGGGGGTGGGTGGGGCGGGGTCGGGGGGGGGTCGGGGGGGTCGGGACGGGGTCGGGGGGTGGGTGGTGGAGGTGAGCGGGGGTGGGCGGCTGGGCGGGGTGGGGGTGGGCGGGGTCCTACTCATCCGGGTCAGGGAGGGTTTGGTGGTTTCCCGCCGGTCTCATCGTCTCCCCGTGTCGGGCCGGTCCCTCAAGGGCGCTCCTCCTTCGTCGTCGCGTCGCTTCGCGATGGCCTTCGGCCACCCTTGACCGACCGACCCGCCACGGAAAGCCGAAGACCGACGGGAACCCCCCAAAAGAACGGTCACGGGTCAGAGACGAGGAGGGGCGGGTCTCTCAGTGACGAGGCGAGGGACCGGGCGCTGCCAGGTTGGGCATGCGGGGAGGTCGGAGGGCCTGCGGCCGGGCCAGGGGCGCGGCCACGAGCCCCTACCCGCCCGTCAGGACGAGGGAATCGACCTCAGGGCACGTCAGACGGCCCGTACGCGCCGGGTCCGTAGGGTGTTCGCCCGGTTGGGCGTCTGCGAGCCGCCCCCGGCCGGACATAAGCCACGCACCAGCCCCGGATCGTGGCCGAGGTCGTCTCGGCGACCGACGACCGGCCGTGCTCATGGCCAGGCCGCAGGCCGTCCGACCTCCCCGTATGCCCGGTGGGCCGATCCCCGGCCCCTCGCCTCGTCACCGAGAGACCCGCTCCTGCCTCTTCGTCCCCCATGCCGTTCCTTCGGGGGCTTCCCGACAGTCTTTGGCATTCCGGGGCGGGCCGGTCGGTCAAGGGTGGCCGAAGGCCATCGCGAAGCGACGCGACGACGAAGGAGGAGCGCCCTTGAGGGACCGGACCGACACGGAAGGACAGTGGACTGGCGGGCAGCCCCCGGACCACACCCGACCCCGACCCGGGAAGCACCGACCACCCCCACCCCCGACCAACCACAACCCCACCCCTCACCCCGCTCCCCCACCCCCGTCAGCCCTTCCCCGCCACCCCCGCCACCCCCGCCGCCCCCGCCAGTCGCCTGCGGTGGCGGGCCACGCGTTCGCGGTTGCCGCAGAGTTCGCTGGAGCACCAGCGGCGGCGGTGGCCCCGGGAGGTGTCCAGGTAGACCCGGGCGCAGCCGTCGCCCTCGCAGGCTCGGAGCAGCGCCATGTCGCCGGGGTCCGTGAGGAGTTCCACGGCGTCGCGGGCCACCGAGGCGAGGAGGCCGGCGCATTCGACGCCGCCGCACAGTTCCCGTACCAGGTGGCCCTCGCCGTCCCGGACGGCACACAGACCCGGGGGTGGACCGGCGGCTGCGGCGTTGACCCGGGCGAGGGCGTCCTCGGCGGGGCCCTGTCCGGCGAGTTCGGCGCGGACGAGGCGGTCGACGTCGTCGCGCAGGCCTCGGAACGCGGCCACCCAGTCGGGGCCGAGTCCGCCCAGCGGGGTCCGGTCGGGCACCAGGCCGACGCCGACGAGCCACAGGCGCAGTTCGTCGCCGTCGCGGATGCCTTCGGTGTCCCCGTGGGGGGTGAAGGTGGCCAGTAGGTCCAGACAGATCCGTCCGGAGTCGAACCACATGCCCGTCACCGCCTCGGTCGCCGTGGGCCGCCTCCCCAGAGTGCCGTTGGCGGGGGCGTTGCGGAACCCCCCGTGAGGTGGGCTACGCGGCGGGCGGGTCGTCGTGGAGCAGGCGTTGGAAGAGCCGGTGGTCGCGCCAGGCGCCGTTGATGTGGAGGAAGCGGGGTGCGAGGCCGTACTCGGTGAAGCCCGCCTTGGCCAGGACCCGCTGGGAGGCGAGGTTGTCGACCAGGGTCCCGGCCTCGACCCGGTGCAGGCCGGCCTCGTCGCGGGCGATCCGGCAGACCTCCTCGACGGCGGCGGTCGCGAGGCCCTTCCCGGCCCAGGCCTGGTCGATCCAGTAGCCGACGCCGCCGCTGCACAGGGGGGCGTGGACGATGCTGCCGAGGTTGATCGTCCCGATGGGGTCGCCGCCGGCGGTCAGGACGTACGGCAGGACCCGTCCGGCGTCACGGTCGGCGAGCAGGGTCGCGACGCGGGCCAGCTGGCCCGTCTCCGTGTAGAACTCGGGTGCGCGGTGGGGCTCGTAGGGCGCCATGTAGGCGCGGTTGCGTGCCAGTACGTCGGCCAGTCCGGCGGCGTCGTCAAGCGTGACGCCCCTCATCTCCACCCCGTCCATCAGCATCCGAGCACGCTAACGGAACCGCCCGGGCCTGCCCAGTCCCCCGACCCGACGGACAGCAGGTGCCCGTCCCTCACCCGCGTGCCGTGAACCGGTCCTCGCCGCCCGCGTCCACCGACAGCCGGTACCCGCGCTTGACGACCGTCTGGATCAGCAGCGGCGCCCCGAGGGCCGCCCTCAGCCGGGCCATCGCCGTCTCGACGGCGTGTTCGTCGCTGCCCGCGCCCGGCAGGGCCCGCAGCAGGTCGGCCCGGGAGACCACCCAGCCGGGCCGGCGGGCCAGCGCCGTCAGCAGGGCCATCCCGGCCGGGGGCACGGGCCGCAGCTCGGAGTCGACGAGCACGGCGTGGCCCCGGATCTCCAGCCGGTGCCCGGCCACGGGCAGCACCCGGGCCCGCCCGGGGAGTTCCTGGCAGAGCAGTTGGACGAGCGGCCCGAGCCGGAAGCGTTCGGGCTGGACGGTGGGGACGTCCTGCGCCTGTAGCGGCAGCGCGGTGACCGGGCCGACGCACGCGGACAGGACGGGTCCGCGCAGCGCCTCCAGGACGGCCTCCCGCAGTCCGCGTTCCGCGGCCCGGGAGAGCAGGGAGGCGGCGGCGGGCGCGGAGGTGAAGGCGACGGCGTCGACGGCGCCCACGGCCACCGCGTCGAGCAGCCGGTCCAGGGGGGCGAGGTCCTCCGGCGGCATCCAGCGGTAGACGGGTACGGGGACCACGTCGGCGCCGCCGGCGCGCAGCGCCTCGACGAAGCCGGGCAGGGGTTCTCCGTGGAGCTGGAGGGCGATGCGGCGGCCGGCGACGCCGGCGTCGAGCAGGCGGTCCAGTACCTCGGCGAGCGATTCGGACGCCGGGGACCAGGCTTCGACCAGTCCGGCGGCCCGTACGGCGCCCTTCACCTTCGGTCCGCGGGCGAGGAGTTCGGTGGCCCGGAGCCGGGCCAGCAGGTCCTCGCCGATGCCCCATCCGTCGGCGGCCTCGATCCAGCCGCGGAAGCCGATCGCGGTGGTCGCGACGACGGCGTCCGGCGGGTCGTCGACGAGTTGCTTGGTCGCGGCCATCAGCTCGCTGTCGTCGGCCAGGGGCACGATCCGCAGGGCGGGCGCGTGGACCACGGCCGCCCCGCGCCGCTTCAGCAGGGCGATGAGCTCGTCCGCCCGGCGGGCGGCGGTGACTCCGATGGTGAACCCGGCGAGCGGCCCGGTGGGGGCGACCGCCGCGGCCGCCGCCCCCCTGGCCCCGACCGGCCCCGTGTTCATGGCGTCGTCGCCGTCTTCGTCGACCATCGTTGTGACCTGCCTCGGCTGCCTTGTCCGGTGCCCGGCTGGGCCTACCCGGTGGGGGTGGGGTGTCTCGTCGCGGGACCGAGCCTGTCAAGCCGTCGTGTCAGGCTCGGTTCCACCGCATTTCGGCGCCGTAACGCCGCAGGCCGCGCCCCTGCCGTCATACGGTCGTGAGCTGCGGTTTCGCCTCGGTTCCGGAGGTGGGGGCCGGTACCCGGGCGGGTCGGCGAAGGTATACCGCCCAGGTGACGGCGCAGCACGCCGCGTAGAAGCCGAGGAAGGTGACGAAGGCGGCGCTGCCGGATCCCGAGGAGGCGAAGGCCTCCCGGAAGACCAGGTTGATGGCGAGTCCGCCGAGCGCGCCGACGGCTCCGATCAGTCCCATGGCGGCCCCGGAGAGCCGGCGTCCGTAGGCGGCGGCCTCCTCGCCGGTCATGCCTCGGGCGAGGGCCTTGGCCTGGAAGATCCCGGGGATCATCTTGTAGGTGGAGCCGTTGCCGACGCCGCTGAGGGCGAAGAGGGCCACGAAGCCGATGAGGAACACGGGCAGCGATTCCCGTACGGAGGCCAGGACGACCACACCGGTCGCCGCGGCCATCGCCACGAAGCCGGCCAGGGTGATCCGCGCTCCGCCGAAGCGGTCGGCGAGCGCTCCGCCCACGGGCCGTACGAGGGAGCCGAGGAGCGGTCCGATGAAGGTCAGCGACGCGGCCTGGAGCGGGGTGCGGCCGAACTGGGTCTGGAGCACGAGGCCGAAGGCGAAGCTGTAGCCGATGAAGGAGCCGAAGGTGCCGACGTAGAGGAACGCCATGATCCAGGTGTGGACGTCGCGGGCCGCCTCCCGGACGGCGCCCGCGTCGTTGCGGACGGGCGCCAGGTTGTCCATGCGTACGAGGGCCAGGACGGCCGCGGCGACGATCAGCGGCAGGTAGGCGGCGAGCAGCAGCCTGGGCCGGTCTGCTCCGGCGGTCGCGATGACGAGGAGGGCGGCGAGCTGGACGACGGGGACGCCGATGTTGCCGCCGCCCGCGTTGAGGCCGAGGGCCCAGCCCTTCTTGCGGAGCGGGAAGAAGGCGTTGATGTTCGTCATCGAGGAGGCGAAGTTGCCGCCGCCCACCCCGGTCAGCGCGGCGACGACCACGAAGGTGGCGTACGAGGTGCCGGGTTCCATGACGACGAGCGCGGCCACGGTCGGCGCGAGGAGCAGCAGGGCGCTGACGACCGTCCAGTTGCGGCCGCCGAAGCGGGCGACGGCGAAGGTGTAGGGCACGCGCACCAGGGCGCCGACGAAGGTGGCGGTGGCGATGAGGAAGAACTTGCCGGCGGGGTCGATGCCGTACTGCGGGCCCATGAAGAGGACCATCACGGACCACATGGACCAGATGGAGAAGCCGATGTGTTCGGAGAGCACGGAGTAGAGGAGGTTGCGGCGGGCGGTCCGCTCGCCGGTCTCCTTCCAGAACGTCTCGTCCTCGGGTTCCCACCGCTCGATCCAGCGGCCCCCCTTGCGCGGTGCGGTCGTACCGGTCATCACACGCCTCCACAGCTGTCGCGTCCGTGGTCCGACCGTAGGAAGGGCGCGTTTCGGCCCGGGTCCCCGCCGGATGACCGGCGGGAAACCTTGCACTCACCCGCTGTCGGAGCCCGGTGTGAGTGCGGCGGGGAGCCAGCTGCCCGTGGGCACTTCCAGCCAGCCCGCGGGGCCCTGGAGCTCCTCGACGGCCCGCAGCAGGGCGTCGAGGCCGGGGTGGTGGAGGCCCTTGCGCCAGACCATGGAGAGCGGGGACAGCGGGACGGGGTCGACGAGTGGCCGTTTCACGGCGCCGGGCATGTCGGGGAAGCCGACGGTGACCAGGACCGGGTTGCGGGTCTTGGCCATCACCCGGCCGAACTCCTCCTTGCCGACGGCCACCGGGGCGGGCGGCGCCGCTTCGATGCCCCGTCCGGCGAACAGTTCGCCGGCGAGCCGCGTCCACTCCAGGGTGCGCGGGTTCCCGGCCCCCGCGTAGACGGTCTCCCCGGCCAGCGCGGCCAGCGGTACGTCGTCCCGCGCGGCCAGGGGGTGCCCGTCGGGCAGCAGCACGGCGAGGGGTTCGTGCCGTACGGGTCGGTGGGCGAGGCGGGTCCGCAGGGCCGGGTCGAGGCCGGCGGCGTAGCCGAAGGAGACGTCGAGGCGGCCGGCGACGATCTCCCCGGCCGCGTGGGTGAGGCCGCTCTCGAAGCGGGCCATCAGCTCGCAGCCGGGGGCGAGCTCGCGGGCGCGTTCCAGGACGCGGCGGCCGGTGCCGGGGCCGTCGGTGTTCACGTCGACGAGGAGCGCGCGGGGCGGGCCGGCGAAGGCGGCGGCGAGTTCCTCGTGCGCGCGCAGCACCTCGCGGGCGTGGGGCAGCAGCCGCTCCCCCTCGGGGGTGAGTTCGACGGCCCGGGTGGTGCGGACGAACAGGGGTGCCCGTACGACGAGTTCGAGGCGGCGCACGTCACGGCTGAGGGCCTGCTGCGCGACGTAGAGCCGGGCGGCGGCGCGGGAGAAGTGGAGGTCCTCGGCGACGGCGACGAAGCCGCGCAGCAGCCGGGGGTCGACATCGCGGGAGAGCATCCCCGGAGATTAACAACAGAGAGCGGTGAATGGCCCCCGAACAGGTGTTGGACCGCCGGCGGGTCCGGGCCGCAGTCTCGGGGCATGCCGCAGAAGACCCCGTTCATGGCCGTGACGGGCAGCACCCTGGTCCTGTCCCCCCGCCGGCCCGACGCCGCCGCCGGAACCGCCACGGCCCGCGTCCCCGCCGTCACCCGCACCCGCGCCCCGGGCCCGTACCGGCGGCTCTTCGCCCTCCCGGGCACCCGCGGCTTCACCGTCGGGAACCTGATCGCCCGTCTGCCCATGGGCATGTTCGGGATCAGCGCGGTGCTGATGATCGCGGGCCAGCGCGGTTCGTACGCCCTCGCCGGCGCGGTCACCGCGACCGGGATGGCGGCCACCGCGCTCGTCGCCCCGTGGACGGCCCGGCTGGTCGACCGGTACGGCCAGGCCCGGATCGCCCTGCCCGCCACCGCGATCGCGGTCCTCGGCTCGCTGTCGCTGGTCCTGTGCGTCCGTGCGCAGGCGCCCGCCTGGACGCTCTTCGCCTCGTACGCGGCGACCGCCACCACCCCCAACATCGGCGGCATGTCCCGGGCCCGCTGGACCCATCTGCTGCCGCCGGCCTCGCACCACACGGCGATGTCCTTCGAACAGGCCGCCGACGAACTCTGCTACCTGCTCGGCCCCGTGGCGGCGGCGTTCCTGTGCACGGCGCTCTTCCCGGAGGCGGGCACCCTCGTCGCGGCGGTGCTGCTCCTGGCCGGGATGACGGTGTTCACCGCGCACCGCGCCACGGAGCCCCCGCCCGCCGGCGTACGCCCCTCGGCCGCCGGTCCTTCCCTGTCGCGCCGGTTGCTGCCGCTGCTCGGCCTGTTCCTCGCCACCGGGGTCGTCTTCGGCTCGATGGAGGTCACGTCCATCGCCCACCTCGGCGCACAGGGGCTCGGCGCCGCGATCGGACCGGTCCTCGCCCTCCAGGCGGCGGGCTCCTGCGCGGCCGGCCTGTTCTACGGGACCCGGCGCCCCCGGAGCCTGCGGACGTGCCTGCTCGCCCTGGCCGCCGCGATGGCGCTGCCCTGGATCGCGGCCGGCGCCGGCTCCCCGGCCCTGCTGGGTTGCGCGCTGCTGCTGGCGGGCGCGGCGACGGCCCCGGCGATGGTCACCGCGATGGCACTGGTCCAGCGGGTCACCCCGCGGGAGCGGCTGAACGAGGGCATGACCCTGGCCGTCACCGCGATCCTCGGGGGCATCGCCGTCGGTTCGGCGACGGCGGGGCTGACCGTCGACCACCTCGGCACGACGACGGCGTACCTGCTGCCCGCCGCGGCCGCCCTGTTGGCCCTGTTCGCCTCCGCGTCGGGACGATTTGATCCGGCGGCCGAGTGATCACTCCCGCGTGGGACTCCCCGCCGCCGCGCGGGATCGGCCATAACTGGGGGGTCTTCCCCCAGCGCCCTTCCCCTTGCGGAGGAACACCCCTTGCCTGCTTCCCGTTCCGTGCCCGCGGCCCTGTTCGTCGCGGCCGTCACCGCCGGTTGCCTCCTGCCGGCCGCGCCGGCCCTGGCCGCCTCCTCGGACCTGCGTTTCTCCCAGCCGTACGTCCCCTCGATCGCTCCCGGCCGGACGGGACGCGTCGTCATCGCGGCCGCGGGCGGGGCGGAGGCGACGCGCAGCAGCACCTTCCGCATCACCGCTCCGCAGAGCACCACGTTCCCCGAGGCCCGCATCTACTGGAACGGTGACCGGGCCGGCGGCTCGTGCGAACGCTCGTCGGACGCCCGCCTGCTGACCTGCGACGCGGGAACCCGCGCGGGCTTCACGTTCCCGGCGAACACCCGGACCCGGCTCTCGGTGTCGCTCCACGTGGACGCCGACGCCCCCGAGGGCGTCACCCTGGACGGCGGTGAATGGGCCACCGGCACCGAGGAGTCGGCCCTGTTCGCGGTGTCCACCCCGGTGACGGGACCCAAGGGCGACGACGGCCGACCGGGCCACGACGGCAAGCCCGGCCACCACGGCAAGCCGGGCCGCCCCGGCCCGCAGGGCGAGAAGGGCGACAAGGGCGACCGGGGCGAGTCCGGCCCGCAGGGCGACCGCGGGGAAACCGGCCGCGACGGCCGTGACGGCGTCACCGGCCCCGCCGGACCGCAGGGCCCGAAGGGCGAGCAGGGTCCCAAGGGCGACCGGGGCCCGGCCAACGGCCCCCGGGGCCCGCAGGGCCCCAAGGGCGACACCGGCGAAAAGGGCAAGCAGGGCGACCGCGGTCCGACGGGCCCCGCCGGCCGGAAGGGCGACAAGGGCAACCCGGGCCCGCAGGGCCCCAAGGGCTCCGACGGCAACCGCGGCCCGACCGGCCCGACCGGCCCCCAGGGCCCGAAGGGCGACACCGGAAAGCCCGGCGCCTGCAAGAAGTGCGAGAACGGCCACGGCGGCCACGGAAAGCCCGGCCACGACAAGCCCGGCCACGACGACCACGGCAAGAAGGCCCCGAAGGCCCGCATCGTCTCCCCCGGAAAGGGACTCGGCATCCGTTCCGGCCCGGGCACCGGGTACGCCGAAAAGGGCAAGGTCGCGACCGGCGCGGTCGTCGCCCTCCAGTGCAAGGTCAACGGCCAGAAGGTCGACGGCAATTCGATCTGGTACAAACTCGCCGACGGCAGCGGCTGGATCGCCGCCCGCTACGCCCAGAACCTCAACAAGGTCCCCTTCTGCTGACCTGAGGCCCCACCGGGGCTCCCACCTCACCCGAACACGACGAAGGCCCCGCAGCCAGGAGCTGCGGGGCCTTCGTCAACATGGGGTGGTGGAGATGGCGGGAATCGAACCCGCGTCCAACGGTGCAGAAGTAGGGCTTCTCCGAGCGCATTCCGCTGCGCTTTTCTCGGCCCCGGAGATCACACGGACAAGTCTCCGACGGGCTCAGTCACTGTTTGATTTCCCTCTATCCCCCGTGACCGGAGTTAGAGGTTTAGATCCCTAATTGACGCCAGGATCCGGACCGGGACCACTTCCGGGCTGACGCTCCTCACAGAGGCTTCAGCTCACTGTTATTAGGCAGCGAGGGTGAAGCGGGAGTTATCGCTCTTGGAGTTGGCGATTATTTTTTGCGACATATGGTTAACGAGATCATTGCCGCTTTCTCGGCTCGCTTCCCCTACATCGACAGCCGCTGTCGAAACCGATCATCCCCATGTTTCACGCTGTTCAGTTGTCGAGATCCAGCAGGCGCTCTCCATGCGTCCCGCTCGACCGGCGCCACCCGCAAGCGCGTGGTGCTGACGCCATCGTACGCGAAGTGGACCTCCGCGTGCCAGGACATTAGAGCTGACCGCGCTCCTTGCGCTTGACGGCCGAGATCACCCGGTTCGTCTCGCGCGTGTCCTGCTTCTCGCGCAGCGACTGCCGCTTGTCGTACTCCTTCTTGCCCTTCGCCAGCGCGATCTCGATCTTCGCCCGGCCGTCCTTGAAGTACAGGGCGAGCGGCACGATCGTGTTGCCGGTCTCCCCCGTCTTCGAGTCCAGCTTGTCGATCTCCTCGCGGTGCAGGAGGAGCTTGCGCTTGCGCCGCGCGCTGTGGTTGGTCCAGGTGCCCTGGCTGTACTCCGGCACGTGCACGTTGTAGAGCCAGGCCTCGCCGCTCTCCACCGAGACGAAGCCGTCCACCAGCGAGGCACGGCCCTGGCGCAGGGACTTGACCTCGGTACCCGTGAGCACGAGACCGCACTCGTAGGTGTCGATGATCGTGTAGTCGTGCCGCGCCTTCTTGTTCTGGGCGATCATCTTGCGCCCTGTTTCCTTAGCCATAGTGCGGTCATTTTCGCACTACGGACCCACCCCGAGGCCACCCAATACCTTGCGCGCCCGCTCCTCGGCCCCCTCCCGGGCCGCCAGGTCCGGGGTGATCCCGCCGCCGTCGAGGCTGCGGCCCGCCGGCGTGCGGTACGTGCCGACGGTCAACTCGGCCACCGAACCGTCCGGGAGCTCGGTGGGCATCTGCACCGAGCCCTTGCCGAAGGTGCGGGTGCCGACCGTCACCGCGCGGCCCCGGTCCTGGAGGGCGCCGGTGACCAGCTCGGCCGCGCTCATCGTGCCGCCGTCGACCAGGGCCACCAGGGGCCGCCCGGTGTCCCCGCCCGGGGCGGCGTACAGGGCGCGCTCGGAGCCCCGCACGTCGTACGTCGCCACCAGCCCGCCGTCCAGGAACGCGGAGGCCGCGGTCACCGCCTCGGCGACCAGCCCGCCCGGGTTGCCGCGCAGGTCAAGCAGCACGCCGGCGCCGGGCGGGGCCTCGCGGACCGCTGTCCTCACCCGCTCACCCGAACCGCGGGTGAAGGAGTCGACCTTGATGACGGTGATCCCGTCCGCGAGGCGGCGTACGGTCACCGGTTCGGCGCGCAGCTGCTCCCGGCGGACGGTCTCGGTCAGGTCCACGCCGTCCCGGCTGAGGTGCAGCACCACCGGGGTGCCGGCCTCGCCGCGCAGCAGGGCCACCACGTCGACCACGGCGAGGCCGGAGACGCCCTGCCCGTCCACGCTCAGCAGCCGGTCCCCGGCGCGCAGGCCGGCGCGGGCGGCGGGGCCGAGGGGTTGGACCCGGTCGACCCGGATCCAACCCTCCCGGGTGCGTTCGGCCCAGAGGCCGACTCCGGTCCAGTGGCCGTCGAGGTCGTCGGCGAAGGCCGCGTACTCGCCCCGGTCGTAGACCTTGCCCCAGCGGTCCCCGCTGCGGCTGACGACCTCCTGCGCCGCCTTCTTGCCGGACTTGCCCTCGGCGACGGCCTCCGCGGCGGCGCGGGCGACGGCCTCGCGGTCGGCGGTACCGGTTGCCCGGGGCGCGTCGGGGGCGGCGGGAGCGGGGGCCGGGGCCGGATCGGGGGCGGCGGCCTGCGCGGGAACGCTCGTGCGGGCGAGGGTTCCGGCCTCCGCGGCGTCCCAGCGGCCGGTGCTCGCCGCGGCGACGACGGAGGTCAGGAACACCAACGTCAAGACGGCCCCGCGACGCAGGTCGCGGGGCCGGGGACAGTGAGCGGGCAGACCCGGCATGGCGCCGAGTCTAGGACAAGCCCCGCCGCGGTACGGCGGGTTGGGCGTACCTCACAGGGGGCGCTCGTCACACCTTCAGGTACTTGCGCAACGCGATGAAGGCGGCCAGGGAAGGCATGAGCAGCCCGATGACCAGCACCAGCGGCAACTTGGTGAGGACGGCGTCCCAGCCGATGAAGTTGATCAGTTCGAGCTTGTCGCGGAGCGCGGCGCCGTGGTCGATCACGAAGTACTGGCCGGCGCCCAGCATGAGGCAGGCCAGCGCGGCGCCGATGAGGCCCGCGACGGCCGCCTCCATGATGAACGGGACCTGGATGTAGAAGCTGGAGGCGCCGACGAGCCGCATGATGCCCGTCTCCCGCCTTCGGCTGAAGGCCGATACGCGCACCGTGTTGACGATCAGCAGCAGCGCCACGATCAGCATGATCAACATGATGCCGAGGGCGGCCCAGTTGAGGTAGCCGAGCAGCTTGAAGAGGTTGTCGAGCTGCGAGCTCTGGTCGGCGACCGACTGGACGCCGTCGCGGCCCGTGAAGGCGGAGGTGATGACCTCGTACTTCTCCGGGTTCCTCAGCTTCACGCGGAAGGAGTCGGGCATCTGGTCGGGGGTGACGACGGAGGCCAGAGCCGTGTGTCCGAAGCGTTCCTTGTAGTGCTTGTAGGCCTCGTCCGAGGACTCGTACGTGACGGTCTGTACGAGCTGCATCTTCTTCAGCTCGGTCTCGATCCCCTGCCGCTGCTCGGGGGTCACGGCCCCCTTGGAGCAGGCGCGGGGCGAGCCGACCGCGTCGGACGTGCCGCCCGCGGCGGGCGGGCCGGCGGCCGCGCTCCCGGCGGCCTCCAGGGCGTCGTTCTTGGTGCAGAGGTAGACCGTGACGTTGACCTTGTCGTACCAGTACCCCTTCATGGCGCTCACCTGGTCGCGCATGAGCAGGGAGCCGCCGAACAGGGCCAGCGACAGGGCCACGGAGATGATGACCGCGAAGGTCATGGTGAGATTGCGGCGGAGGCCGACGCCGATCTCCGACATGACGAACTGGGCGCGCATGACGTCTCAGGGGCCTTTCAGTGCTGGTAGCCGTAGACGCCGCGCGACTGGTCGCGCACGAGTCGGCCCTGTTCGAGTTCGATGACGCGCTTGCGCATCTGGTCCACGATCTGTTGGTCGTGCGTCGCCATGATGACGGTGGTGCCGGTCCGGTTGATCCGGTCCAGCAGTTTCATGATCCCGACGGAGGTCTGCGGGTCGAGGTTGCCCGTCGGCTCGTCCGCGATCAGCAGGGCGGGCCGGTTGACGAAGGCGCGGGCGATGGCCACGCGCTGCTGTTCGCCGCCGGACAGTTCGCCGGGCATCCGGCCCTCCTTGCCGCCCAGGCCGACGAGTTCCAGGACCTGCGGGACGGACTTGCGGATCTCGCCCCGCGGTTTGCCGATGACCTCCTGCGCGAAGGCGACGTTCTCGGCGACCGTCTTGTTGGGCAGCAGCCGGAAGTCCTGGAACACGGTCCCCAGCTGGCGCCGCATGTGCGGGACCTTCCAGTTGGAGAGCTTGGCGAGGTCCTTGCCCAGGACGTGCACCTGGCCGTGACTGGCCCGTTCCTCGCGCAGGACCAGCCGCAGGAAGGTGGACTTGCCGGAGCCGGAGGAGCCGACCAGGAAGACGAACTCGCCCTTGGCGATGTCCAGGGAGACATCTCTGAGTGCGGGCCGGTTCTGCTTCGGGTAGGACTTGGAGACGTTGTCGAATCGGATCACGGGTGCACCACGGGGTCGCCGGGAGTAGGTGAGCGTGACCATACGCGAACGGACGGTGGGTGTGGACCCGCCAACCGCAGTTGCCCGAATAATCCCCGGGTGCCCGCGCAGCCCGATCGTGATTGCCCGGACGGGCCGCGCCGAATGCCGTCGGAGCCGGCACAGTGGTAGGGGGAACGGACCCGGTCCCCGTGCCGTTGTACGAGGGGACGAGAGGAGGAGCGCATGACATATGACCGGCTCGTGTGCGCGAACTGCGCCGCGCCCGTCAACCAGGGCAGGTGCCCGGTGTGCCGGGCGAACCGGAAGCACCTCCAGCAGGAGGGGCCCTTCGCCGGGCTGAACCCGGTGACACTCATCGCGCTTCTGGTGGTGCTGGTGGCGGCGCTGGCGCTGGCGGCCCAGACCGCCTAGACCGCCCGCCCGCGGGCACGTCCCGATCACACGGAATGGGGAAGGGCCCGGACACCCAAGGTGTCCGGGCCCTTCCTCGCGTCGTGTGGTCCGCGCGCGGTGAGGTCCGTTACGCGGACTGCTCCTGCTGCTTGCGCCAGCGGATACCGGCCTCCAGGAAGCCGTCGATCTCGCCGTCGAGGACCGCCTGCGGGTTGCCGACCTCGAACTCCGTCCGCAGGTCCTTGACCATCTGGTACGGGTGCAGGACGTAGGACCGCATCTGGTTGCCCCAGGAGCTGCCGCCGTCCTTGAGGGCGTCCATCTTGTCCTTCTCCTCCTGGCGGCGCCGCTCCAGCAGCTTGGCCTGGAGCACGTTCATCGCGCTGGCCTTGTTCTGGATCTGCGAGCGCTCGTTCTGGCAGGAGACGACGATGCCGGTGGGCAGGTGCGTGATGCGCACCGCCGAGTCGGTGGTGTTGACGCCCTGGCCGCCGGGGCCCGAGGCGCGGTAGACGTCCACGCGCAGCTCGGCCTCGTCGATCTCGACGTGGTCGCTGGTCTCGACGACCGGCAGCACCTCGACGCCCGCGAAGGAGGTCTGGCGACGGCCCTGGTTGTCGAAGGGCGAGATCCGGACGAGCCGGTGGGTGCCCTGTTCGACGGAGAGGGTGCCGTAGGCGTAGGGCGCCTTGACGACGAAGGTGGTCGACTTGATGCCGGCCTCCTCCGCGTACGAGGTCTCGTACACCTCGGTCGCGTAGCCGTGGCGCTCGGCCCAGCGCAGGTACATGCGCTGGAGCCGCTCGGCGAAGTCGGAGGCGTCGACGCCGCCGGCCTCGGCACGGATGTTGACCAGGGCCTCGCGCTCGGCGTACTCGCCGGAGAGGAGGGTCCGGACCTCCATCTCGTCCAGTGCCTTGCGCACCGAGATCAGCTCGGTCTCGGCCTCGGCGAGGGTGTCCGCGTCGTCCATTTCCTGGGCGAGCTCGAACAGCACCGCGAGGTCGTCGATGCGCCCGCGCAGGCTCTCGGTCTTGCGGACCTCGGCCTGGAGGTGCGAAAGCTTGCTCGTGATCTTTTGAGCGGCTTCCGGGTCGTCCCACAGGGACGGCGCGGCGGCCTGCTCCTCGAGCACGGCGATATCTGCCCTCAGCTTGTCGAGGTCCAGGACGGCCTCGATCGACCCCATGGTCGAGGAGAGGGACTTCAGCTCTTCGGATACATCGACAACTGCCACGGGCCCAGCCTAGCCGGTCCCCGGGCGGCACTCTCCGGTCAGGCCGGATCGGTACGTACGGACAGGGGTGGGTACAGGCGTACGCTCACCGTATGACTGTCCCACTCGTGAAGCGCCGCCATGTGGACCACATGCGTGTCACGACGACGAGCTGTCTGCCGACGGACCTCGCACGAGCCTGATCCACCCCGATCCGACTTCGGTCCTGTACGCGTTGGCCACGCGGCCCCCGGCGCCATCCCTGCCGGCCGGCCGTTCCCTCCGTTGCCCCTCCATCTCCGGGGCCCAGGACCCCGTGACATCCGAAACGGAGCCGTCATGCCGTCCGCGCATCCCTCCTCTTCCGTGACCTCCTCCGCCGTGGCCGCCGGCTCCCCGGCCCCTTCCGCCCCGGCGCCCTCCTCCCTGGCCGTGATCGACCTCTCCCGGGCCGACGACCCCGCGGAGCGGGACGACTTCCTGAGGCAGCTGCACGCGGCCGCCCGGGACACCGGTTTCCTGTACCTGACCGGCCACGGGATCAGCGAGGCGGAAACCGCCCGGATCCTGGAGCTGACCAGGGCCTTCTTCGCCCTCCCGGAGGCCGACCGGCTGGCCGTGAGCAACCTGAACTCCCCGCACTTCCGCGGCTACACCCGCATAGGACACGAGCTGACGGGCGGCACCTCCGACTGGCGCGACCAGCTGGACGTCGGCGCGGAACGCCCCGCGCCGGAGGTGGGCCCGGGGGATCCCTCGTACCTGTGGCTGGAGGGACCCAACCAGTGGCCGGCGGCCCTGCCGGAGCTGCGGGACGTGGTGCTCTCGTGGCAGTCGCGGCTGGCGGCCGTGGCCCACCGGCTGCTGCGCGAGCTGCTGGCCTCGATCGGCGCGGCCCCCGACTTCTTCGACGCGGTCTTCGCCGACCGCCCCCACCTGCACACGAAGCTGATCCGCTACCCCGGATCCGCCCCGTCGGGCGCCGACCAGGGCGTCGGCGCGCACAAGGACTACGGATTCCTGACCCTGCTCCTCCAGGACGGGGTGGGCGGGCTCCAGGTGGTGCGCGACGGCGGCTACGTCGACATCCCGCCGATGCCGGGGGCCTTCGTGGTCAACCTGGGCGAGCTGTTGGAGATCGCGACGGAGGGGTACCTGGTGGCGACCGACCACCGGGTGGTCAGCCCGCCGGGCGCGGTGGAGCGGTTCTCGGTGCCGTTCTTCTACAACCCGCGGCTGGACTCGGTGGTGGAGACGGTCCCCGGGGAGTACCTGCGCACCGCCCCGGGCGTGGCGCACGACGCGTCGAACCCGCTGCACGCGGAGTACGGCCGCAACGAGCTGAAGGGCTGGGTGCGCGCCCACCCGACGGTGGCCCGCCGGTGGCACCCGGAGCTGATCACGGCCTGACGGCGGCCGGGACCCGGCCGGCTGACCCCGGCGGACCGGGAACCGCCGGGGACCGCCGGGGACCGCCGGGGACCGCCGGGGACCGCCGGGGACCGCCGGGGACCGCCGGGGACCCGCCGGGGACCGCCGGGGACCGCCGGGGACCGCCGGGGACCGCCGGGGACCGCCGGGGACCGCCGGGAACCCCGGCCGGACGGCCCGGGGGCGCGGAACCTACGGGCGGGCCGGGGCCGAGCGCTTCCCGTCCTGCGGCGGCGGGGCGCCGTCTTCGTCGCCGGACACGGCGAGCCAGCTGCCCAGCCCCACGGCGGCGACCAGCGCCACCGCCGAGGCGGACATCACCAGCCGCCGCTTGCGCGCGGCCTCGGCGCGGTGCCGGGCGGACCCGGGCCGGTGTCCGCCGGCGGGACGCGGGACGCGGGCGGTGCCCAGTGCCCCGCCCGCCAGCTCGTCCGGGCCGGGCACCCGCATGGAGGTGTGGGTGTCGCGGTTGGAGTCCGTGGCGGAGCCGGGCACCAGCGGGACCACGCCCCGCCGCCGGACCGGGTCGGCCGGCAGGTCCTCGGCCTCCGGTTCCTCCGGCTCGACGTCGTCCGGTTCGTCCACGTCCAGCGGCGGCATCCCGGCCAGCATCGGCAGCATGTCCCGCAGCCGGACCGACAGCTCCGAGGCGCGCAGCCGGGAGGCGGGGGCCTTCGCCAGGCACTGGACCATCAGCTGCCACAGCTCGTCCGGGATCCCCGGCAGCGGGACCACGGTCTCCGTGACGTGCCGGCGCAGGACCGCGCCCGGGTGCCCGCCGCCGAAGGGCGTGAAGCCGGCCAGCAGCTCGTACAGCACCGTGGCCAGGGCGTATATGTCGACGGCCGCCCTCGGGGGCAGGCCCTCCACGATCTCCGGGGCCAGGTAGTCGGGGGTGCCGATGATCCGGGTGGTCGGGGCCGAGGCCCGCGTCCCGGGCGCCCCGGCCGCCCGCCGCGGGGAGTCGATGAGCTTGGCGACGCCGAAGTCGGTGAGCAGCGCGGGGTGCGCGCCGCCCGGACCGAGCGGGCCCTGCATGTCGAGCAGGACGTTCTCGGGCTTGACGTCCCGGTGGACGACGCCCGCCGCGTGCGCGGCGGCCAGGGCGTCCGCGACGTCCGCGACGATGGCCACGGCCGCCTCGGGGGCGAGGCGGCGCTCGCGGTCGAGGCGCGTGCGCAGGTCCGTGCCGCGGACGAGGTCCATGACGAGGGCGAGGTCGTTGCCGTCGACGACGAGGTCGCGGACGGAGACGACGTGCGGGTGTTCCAGGCCGAGCAGCGCGCTGCGCTCCTGTACGAACCGCCCGACGAGTTCCTGGTCGGACGCGAGGTCCTCGCGCAGCAGTTTGACGGCGACGGGCCCGTCCGGCCCTTCACCCAGCCACACCGTGCCCGCGCTGCCGCGCCCCAGGATCTGGTGCGCGGTGTACCGGCTGCCGATCTTCCGTGCCACGACTGCTCCCTCAGCGGCTGAAGTACGCACCAAAGCTACGCGGCCGAATGGGGGTTGGGCGCTCCGGATCGCGGCGACCTTGACTTCTGGGGGCGAAATCACGTCCCGGATGTCGACAAATCCACGAACTCGGTGCTCCGGGCGCCGTCGACGGCCGGCCACCGGGCCGCGCGGGGCGGCCCCGGCGGCCCGACGGCGGGCCGTACGGCCGCCGTCGCGAAAGGCTCGTACGGATACCTCCCCGGGACGCCTCATACGGACGCCTCGCACGGATGCCCGGTACGAGTGCCCCGCACGCCACGACCGACGGCTCGTGCGGACCGGCGGCTCGTGCGGACCGGCGTCAGGGGGTGGCGGAGCCGCCGCCGGAGCCGTCGCCGACGGAGGTGACCCAGTCGACGGTGTCGGAGCCCCAGGTCCACACCTGGTCCCACCATCCGCGGCCGGTGCCGACCCATTCCTGGAGCGGGGTGAGTTCCCAGACCAGCCAGCCCGCCACGAAGAACAGCAGGATCATGACGAGGCAGCCCTTGAGGCAGCCGAGGCCGGGGATCCGCACCGGGTTGGCGCTGCGGCGGCGCGGCTCACGCGGTTCGCGCGGGGGCCGCGGGGCCCGCTGCTGCGGCGGCGGGGACTGCGGCGGCTGCCGGTACTGGGGCTGCTGCTGAGGCTGTTGGTACTGCTGGGGAGGCTGGGGCTGGTACTGCTGGGGCTGGTGCTGCGGCTGCTGGTACTGCGGCGCCCGCTGCTGGGGCTGCTGCTGAGGCTGTTGGTACTGCTGCGGCGGCTGCGACTGCTGCTGGTAGTGCTGCGGCGGCGGGGCCTGGCGGTACTGGGGAGGCTGCTGCGGCTGCTGCGGCGGTCGGGGCTGGTGCTGCGGGGGCGGCGGGGCCTGGCGCTGCGGGCGGCGGCGCAGCGGGTCCTCGCTCGGGTCGAGCCGGTGCATCTGCGTCTGCTCGTTGCGGTCGCGGACCGCCCGCATCTGCGACTGCCACGGGTGCGGGGCGTCGGGCTGCTGCACGGGCGGCATGACCGAGGTCGCGTCGGCGGGAGCCGGCCCGGTGCTGGGCAGCACGGTGGTGGCGTCGGCCCCTCCGATGGGCGGCATCACGCTGGTCATGGCGTTCGGGTCGTACGAGCCCTGCGGGCCGGCCGGGGCGTGCGCCGGACCGACGGCCCCGGGCGTCGCCGGGACCGGGGCGGGCGAGGGGTCGGGGGCGAGCAGCGCGCCGACCCCGAGGGCGGCCTCGACCTCGCCCGGCGAGGAGTGCACGCCGATGCCGGAGGCGACCACGCGCAGGCCGCGGGCCAGGCTCTGGGCGCTGGGGCGCTCGTCGGGCTCCTTGCGCAGGCAGCGCTCGATGACGATCCAGACCGGCTCGGGCAGGGTCGGGGGTCGCTGCGGCTCCTCGCTCAGGTGCCGGTGGAGGACTTCGAGCGCGGTGCCGCCCGCGAACGGCGGTCGGCCGGTGACCAGCTCGTAGAGGAGGATGCCGGCGCCGTAGATGTCGACCGCGGAGGTCTGCGGGCGCCCCTCGGCGGATTCGGGGGCCACGTAGGCGGGGGTGCCGACGAACTCGTGGGTGCGGGTCAGGCCCGGGGAGTCGGCGAGGCGCGCGATGCCGAAGTCGGTGAGCATCGGCTTCATCTGGCCGTTGCTCTCGTCGAGCAGCACGTTGGCGGGCTTGAGGTCGCGGTGCACGACGCCGTCGGCGTGGCTGGCGGCGAGCGCGTCCGCGATCTGCGCGGTCAGCAGGCTCGCGGCGACCGGGCTGAAGGGGCCGTTCGCGCGGAGGTACTTGTGCAGGTCGGGACCGTCGATCAGGTCCATGACCAGCGCCAGCAGGTCGCCCTCGACGACGAGGTCGCGGGTGCGCACGATGTTGGGGTGGGTCAGGCGCAGCAGGACGGAGCGTTCGCGCAGGAAACGCATGACGATGTCCGCGTCCTGGGCCAGCTCCTCCTTGAGGACCTTGATCGCCACGGTCTCGCCGGGCTGCCCGGCGACGGCTGCCTCCGCACCGGCGGTCTCCCGCTGGCGGGCACGCCAGACAGTGCCCGTGGCGCCGCGTCCGAGCGGCTCCTCGAGCAGGTACTTGCTGCCGACTGGCCGCACGTCTCGCGCTCCCCTGCTGTCGTCTGTTCCGTTGTTCGGGTCTTCCGGTTCTCGGGTCGTACCGGAGTTCCTCGGCTGATTCCGCTGGATGGGTTTCGGCCCCCCCAACTCTAGGGGGTGTCCCCGGGGAAGACGCGGGGCGACGGAGGTTGGTTGCCGCACATATGTACGAAGGGTGAGATTTACCGGGTATGCCGGGGGCGTTTTCGCTCGGATTTCATCCGGCGGCCTGTCCGGATTTGTTCGGTCCCGGCACCCCTGCCGACCGATCAAGATCATTTGTTGCCGGGTGCCGGGCGTGTTGTGTGTGACAGGTGCGAGGATGCACCCGTACGGAACGGCCGGGACGGGAGCCCTGCCCTTCCGGCGTACCTGACCGGACGAGGCGTCCGCGCCGGGTGGGGGTGGTCGGGAAGGCATGTCCCGCCGGTTCCCTGCCGGGCGCACGCTCCGCGCACTGCGCTCCGCGCAGAAGGGACCGCTGACGGCGATGCAGATCCGGCTGACCGTGCTTGGGTCGCGCAGCGGCCACCAGACCGCCACCGCGCCGGCCAGTGGTGACGTACTCGTCACCGCGCCCGCCGGCACCCCCCTGGCCGCCGTGGCCTCCGGGCTCGCCGCGACCGCCGGCGGGCCCGACACCGGCGGCACCGTGGTGCTGTACGCCGGTTCGCAGCGACTCGACCCGCAGCGGGCCGTCCTGGGCGAGCCCCCGCTGGTCGACGGGGCGGTACTGGCCCTGCACACCCCCCTGCCGAACGCCGACGCCCTGCCCGACGACGGCCCCGGCGCGGCGCAGCTGCACGTGGTGGCCGGCCCGGACGCCGGCGGGGTGCACCTGCTGCACCCCGGCGCGGTACGGATCGGCCGCTCGGCGGACGCCGACGTGCCGCTGGACGACCCGGACGTGTCGCGGCTGCACTGCGCGGTGACCGTGATGGCGGACGGGCGGGTCGCCGTGGCCGACCTCGGCTCGACGAACGGCACCACGCTGGACGGGACGCCCGTCGGCGCCCGCCCCGTCGCACTGGCCCCGGGCGCCCTGCTGCGGATCGGCGAGTCGACGTTGCGGCTGGCCCGCGCGGGCGCGGCCCCCCTGACCGTGGTCCCGGACCTGGAGGGCCACCTCGCCCTGCCGCGCCCCCCGGCCGGGCACGAACCGGAACCGACCCCGGCCCCCGCCCCCGCCGGGGCTCACGACACCGGTGCGCCCGCCGCCGGCCGGCCGCCGACCGCGGGCGCCGTCCCGTACGGGGCAACCGCGGGCGGCGGCGACCCGGCCGGGGCCGCCGACCCCCGCACCGGCGCCGTCCCCGACGCCGTGGCGTCCGGCGGCGCCAGGTCGCGCCGCGGGATCGGGGCCTGGGCCCGCAAGTGGGTCCGGGGCGAGGAGACCGAGCCGGAGGCCGTGGCCGAGCCGGAGGCACCCGTCGCCGCGGCTCCCGACCCCGACGAGCCGGCCTCGCTGCTGCTGGCCGCGCTCGGCCCGACCGGCCGGCTCTGGTCGCGGGGCGCCGGTCACCCCGGGTTCCTGGAGGTCGGGCTCGGCGCCGGAAGCCGGGTCGCGCTGCTCGGCGTCGGCTCGCTGGGCATCGCCGGCCCGCGCGCCCGGCTGACCGGGGTGGCCCGCTCGGTGGTCGCGCAGCTGGCCGCGCTGCACGCGCCCGGGCAGCTGGAGATCGTACTGATCGCGGCCGACCGGGCCCGGCCCGTCCAGGAACGCCTGCGCGACTGGGGCTGGCTGGGTTGGCTGCCCCACGTGCGCCCCGCTCACGGACAGGACTGCCGGCTCCTGCTGGCGTACGACCGCGACCAGGCCGCGGCCCGGACCGGTGAGCTGACCCGCCGGCTGGACGACAGTCCGCTCGGCACCAACTGGGCCGGCGCGGACCCGGCCGCCGTGCGGGAGGCCGCCCGCGGCTACGGGGGGCCGCGCACGGTCGTCGTCCTCGACGGCGATCCGGGTTCGGGCGCCCTGCGCGAGGTGACCTGCCGGCTGGCCTCCCACGGGCCGGCCGCCGGGATCCACGTCGTGGCCCTCGCGGAGGCGCCGGCGGCGACGCCCGCCTCCCCTGTGGTCGACACGTACGAGAGCGCCTGCGCGGCCGCGCCCGCCTTCCGCCACTGCGCCACGGCGGCCCTGCTCAGCGGGGACGTCGCCACCGCCGTACGCACCTTCGCGGTCAGCGGCGGCAGACCGGTGGCGCCCGGCGGCACCGCCGTCGCCGACGCGGTGTCCGCCGCCTGGGCGGAGCGTTTCGCCCGGGCCCTGGCCCCGCTGCGCGCGGACGCGCCGGCCGGCGACGACGGGTACCGGCCGGCCGCCGCCAACCTGCCGGCGACCTCGCGGCTGTTGGACGAACTGGGGCTGGCCCGGGCCACCCCGGCCTCCCTGATGGCGCGTTGGGCCGCCGCGACCGAGCAGGGGCAGGGCGTCGGCGGCCTCGCCGAGATCGTCCTCGGCACCGGGAAGCGCGGTCCGGTCGGCGCGGAGCTGGCCCACGAGGGCCCGCACCTCCTCGTCGAGGGCCCGGCCGGGAGCGGCCGTACGGAGCTGCTGCGCTCCCTCGCCGCCTCGCTGGCGGCGGCGGCCCGTCCCGACCGCCTCGCGCTGGTCCTCCTCGACGGAGCGGGCGGCGAGCGCGGCGACGGCCTCCTGCCCTGTACGGAGCTGCCGCACGTCTCGGCGCACCTGGTGGCGTCCGACCCGGTGCGCATGCGGGAGTTCGCGCAGGCCCTCGGCGCCGAACTGAAGCGCCGCCACGAGCTGTTGGACGGGGTGCCCTTCGCGGAGTGGCACGCCCACCGGGCCCTGTCCGACCACATGGTGTCCCCGCGCCGGCCCACGCCGGGCGAGCAGCACGGCGACCTGGATCCGCCGCGCAGCGGCACCCTGCGGTTGCGGGCATCGACCCCGCGCACCGATCCCGCGGCGGGTCCCAGTCCGTTGCCGCGGCTGGTGGTCCTGGTCGACGACTTCGACGCGCTGGTGGCGCCCGCCCTGGGCAGTACGGGTCGGCCCGCGGCCGGTTCGGTGGTGCGTGCGCTGGAGGCGGTGGCCCGTGAGGGGACCCGGCTCGGGGTGCACCTGATCGCGGCCACGGCCCGCCCGGAGCGCACGGCCGACTCCGAGCCGGCCCGGTTGGCGACGTTGCGGGTGGAGTTGGACTCCCCCGACCAGCCCGGTCCCGGACGCGGCGTGCTCCGGTACGCCGACGGCCGCCGGGTGCCCTTCCAGGGCGGCCGGGTCACGGGCCGGATCCCTCGGACGGCGACGCTGCGACCGACGGTCGTGCCGGTGGAGTGGGACCGGATGGGCGACCCGCCGGCCCGTCGGCCGGTGCGGGAACTGGGCAACGGCCCGACCGACCTCGCGCTCCTGGCCAGTGCCCTCGACCGGGCGTCCCACCTGGTGTCCGCGGTGCCCGTGCTCTTCCCGCCGGCCCCCTGACGTCTGCCTCGGCCTCCCCGGCACCCCCGCGACGCGGTATTGCGGGGGTGCGCGGGGCGGCGTAGACCTTGTGGCACGGGACACACCACCAAGGCCACACGGCATCGGGGGCGACACCATGCGACGACAGGGACGACAGCGGGGACAGCGAAGTACGGGCCGGACGCGGGCCCTTGTGCCGGGCGGGGCGTGGACGGCCCTGGCCGCGGTGGGGGCGTTGGCCCTCTCCGGTTGCGGGGACGGGAAGGATCCGGAGCCGGGCCCCCCGCAGGGGGAGCGGCCCTCGGCCTCCAGGGTGCGGTTACCGCAGTTGCCCGGGGAGAAGCTTGAGGTCGCGGCGGTGTGGACGGGCCCGGAGCAGGCCAACTTCACCAAGGTGCTGAAGGAGTTCGAGAAGCGGACGGGGGCGAGCGTCACCTTCGTCCCGGCGCAGGACCCGATCGTCACGTTCCTCGGTACGAAGGTGGCGGGCGGCGCCCCGCCGGACGTGGCGCTGCTCCCGCAGGTCGGGGCGCTGCGCGCGGCGGTGCAGAACAAGTGGGCGCAGCCGGTGGGTCCGGAGGCGAAGGCCCAGTTGGACGCGAACTACTCGGCGGGCTGGAAGGACCTCGGCGCGGTCGACGGCACCCAGTACGGCGTGTACTACAAGGCGGCCAACAAGTCGCTGATCTGGTACAACGCGAAGGCTTTCGAGGCGGCGGGCGTGACGCCCCCCAAGACCTGGAAGGACCTCATCGCGGCGGCCGACACGCTCTCGGCGTCCGGTACGCCGGCGGTGTCGGTGGCGGGGGCGGACGGCTGGACGCTGACGGACTGGTTCGAGAACGTCTACCTCTCCCAGTCGGGTCCGCAGAAGTACGACCGGTTGGCCAAGCACGAGCTGAAGTGGACGGACGACAGCGTCAAGCAGGCGCTGACGACGCTGGGCGAGCTGTTCGGGCGCAAGGACTTCCTGGCTGGCGGCCAGAGCGGGGCGCTGTCGACGGAGTTCCCGAAGTCGGTGACGCAGACGTTCACCGGTGGTGACCGGCCTGCGGCGGCGATGGTCTTCGAGGGCGACTTCGTGGCGGTGAACATCGCGCAGACCGAGGCGAAGGTGGGTGAGGACGCCCTGGTGTTCCCGTTCCCGGCGGTGGGCGATAAGCCCCCGGTCGTTTCGGGCGGTGACGTGGCGGTGGCGTTGAAGCCGTCGAAGGGCGCGCAGGCGCTGCTGACGTTCCTGGCGTCGCCGGACGCGGCGGAGATCCAGGCCCGCGAGGGCGGTTTCGTCTCGCCGAACAAGGCCGTGGACCCGGCCGCCTATCCGAACGACATCCAGCGCGGGATCGCGAAGTCGCTGATCGCGGCGGGCGACGACTTCCGCTTCGACATGTCGGACCAGGCTCCGGCGGCGTTCGGCGGTACGCCGGGGTCGGGCGAGTGGAAGGCCCTCCAGGACTTCCTGGCGAACCCGGCGGACGTGGCGGGGGCGCAGGCGAAACTGGAGGCGGAAGCGGCCAAGGCCTACGGGGGCTGACCGGTGGCGGCCACAGCCTCACGGAGGTCGGCCCCGCGGGAGCCGGCTGCGGGAAGGTCCGGTCCGGGGAGGTCCGCCCCGCGGAAGTCGGCCCCGCGTTCGGCCGAGGACCGGCGGCGCCGTCTGATCGCGGCGGCGTTCCTCCTCCCGGCCCTCGTCCTGCTGGGTGCGCTGGTCGTGCACCCCATCGGCTACTCCGTGTACCGCAGCTTCTTCGACCGCTCCGGCGACGTGTTCGTCGGCGGCGCCAACTATCGGGAGATCCTCGGCGACGACACGATCCGCACGGCGCTGAAGAACACCGCGGTGTGGGTGGTGCTGGCGCCGACGACGGCGACCGCGCTCGGCCTGATCTTCGCGGTGCTGACCGAACGGGTGCGTTGGGGAACGGCGTTCAAGCTGATCGTCTTCATGCCGATGGCGATCTCCATGCTGGCGGCGGGCATCATCTTCCGGCTGGTGTACGACCACGACCCGGGCAAGGGCGTCGCCAACGCCGTGTGGGTGGGGGTGCACGACACCTTCGCGGAGTCCTCGGCCTTCCCCCGGGCCCGGCCGGGCCGGGACTCGCCGCTGGAGCCGGTGGCGGGCGGCGCGTTCGTGACGCGCGAGCCGGCACGGGCGGGCGTGCCGGTGCTGCTCCCGCTGGTCGGGGTGGCGCCGGAGGACCTGCCGGAGGGGACCGCGACGGCCGAGGCGGCCGGTTCGGATCCGCGGAAGGTCACCGGCACGGTCTGGCAGGACTTCACCCGGGGCGGGGGCGGTACGACGAACACCGTGGATCCCACGGAGTCGGCCTTCGCGGGGATGCGGCTCGAGGCGGTGAGGGGCGACAGGGTGGTGGAGTCGGCGACGACCCGCGCCGACGGGACGTTCCTGATGTCCGCGAAGGCGGACGGGGCGTTGCTGCGGCTGCCCGCCGAGAACTTCCGGGAGGCGTACGCGGGGGTCCAGTGGCTGGGCCCGGCGCTGGTGACCCCGGCGGTGATCGGTGCGTACGTCTGGATGTGGGCCGGTTTCGCGATGGTGTTGATCGGGGCCGGGTTGGCCTCGGTGCCGCGGGAGCTGCTGGAGGCGGCGCGGGTGGACGGGGCGAGCGAGTGGCAGGTGTTCCGTCGGATCACGGTGCCGTTGCTGGGGCCCGTCCTGGCGGTCGTGCTGGTGACGCTCGTCATCAACGTGATGAAGGTGTTCGACCTGGTCTTCGTGATCGCTCCGGGAGCGGTCCAGGACGACGCGAACGTGCTCGCGCTCCAGCTGTACCGGACGTCGTTCGGCACGGATGCCGATCCGGGGCTGGGCAGCGCCATCGCCGTACTGCTGCTGGTGCTGGTGGTGCCGGTGATGCTGGTGAACATCCGCAGGTTGCGGAAGGAGGGATCGCGATGAGCGGCGCCGCGGGCAGGCGGACCACGTCGGCGGGCCGGGCGGTCGCCGCCCGGGTGGCGTCGGGGGCGGTGCGGGTGTTCCTGGTCGTCGTCGCCCTGTTCTGGCTCGTGCCCGCGCTCGGACTGTTGCTGTCCTCGTTCCTGGCTCCCGACGACCTGAACCGGGGAGGCTGGTGGCAGGTGCTGACGGCGCCGTCGCGGCTGACGGCGTCGAACTACGGACGGCTGCTGGAGAACGACACGATCACCGGTTCGCTGCTGAACACGGTCGCGATCGCCGTCCCGGCGACGCTGCTGGTCCTGGTGTTGGGGGCGTTCGCCGGATACGCCTTCGCCTGGCTGGAGTTCCCCGGCCGGGACTGGCTGTTCCTGCTCGTCGTCGGCCTGTTGGTGGTGCCGGTGCAGGTCGCGCTGATCCCGGTGTCCGAACTCTTCGGCTCCATCGGCCTGTTCGAGACGACGGCGGGAGTGGTGCTGTTCCACACGGCCTTCGGGCTGCCCTTCGCGGTGTTCCTGCTTCGGAACTTCTTCGCGGAGATCCCGCGCGAGCTGCTGGAGGCGGCCCGCCTGGACGGCGCCGGTGAACTGCGCCTGTTCGCCAGGGTGGTGCTGCCGCTCGGCGGGCCGGCGCTCGCCTCGCTCGGCATCTTCCAGTTCCTGTGGGTGTGGAACGACATGCTGGTGGCGCTGGTCTTCGCCGATTCCGCGCACCCGCCGGTGACGGTGGCGCTCCAGCAGCAGGTGCGGCAGTTCGGGAACAACATCGACGTCCTGGCCCCCGGGGCGTTCCTGTCGATGGTGGTGCCGCTCGTCGTCTTCTTCGCGTTCCAACGGCAGTTCGTGACGGGGGTGATGGCCGGCGCGGTCAAGTGATCCGCTCTTGATCACGGTGTTGACGTGGGACGTTGACGCCGGGTAACCCGTATGGCGCACGTGGCGTAACCCGATCACCACGCCCGGGGTTCCTGGGCCATATGCCCGCGCCGACCCCTGGATGTGCCGTGCCCCGGTTCAGCGTCATCGTGCCCGCGTACAAGGTTCAGGCGTACCTCCAGGAGAGTCTGGATTCGGTCCTGTCCCAGTCGTACCCGGATCTGGAGCTGATCGCGGTCGACGACGCCTCCCCGGACGCCTGCGGTTCGATCATCGACGAGTACGCGGCCCGTGACCCCCGCGTCACCGCCGTGCACCTGGCGCACAACCTGGGCCTGGGCCCGGCCCGCAACGCGGGCCTGGCCCGGGCCTGCGGCGATTACCTGATCTTCCTCGACGGTGACGACACCCTCGCACCGGGCGCCCTCCAGGCCGTCACCGACCGGCTCAAGGCCACCGGTTCCCCGGACGTCCTCGTCTACGACTACGCGCGCGCCTTCTGGACCGGCGAGGTGGTGCGCAACCGCCTCGCGCACCGTCTGGACGAGGAGGGCCCGGCCAGCTTCCGGCTCTCGGACCGTCCGGACCTGCTCGGCATGCTGATGGTGGTGTGGAACAAGGCGTACCGCCGCGAGTACGTGGAACGCGAGGGCCTCACCTTCCCGCCCGGCTTCTACGAGGACACCCCCTGGACCTATCCGGCGCTGCTGGCCGCCGAGTCCGTGGCCGTCCTCGACCGGGTCTGCGTCCACTACCGCCAGCGCCGCACCGGGTCGATCCTCACCACGTCGAGCCGCCGCCACCTCGACATCTTCGACCAGTACGAGCGGGTCTTCGCCTTCCTCGGCACCCGGCCCGAGCTGGAGCGTTGGCGCCCCGCCGTGCACCGGCGGATGGCCGAGCACTTCTGCGCCCTGTACGCCGACCCGCGCCGCCTCCCGCGCGCCGGGCGCGCCGAGTTCTTCGCCCGGGCCTCGGCCCTGCTGCGCCGTCGGCGGCCCCCGGTCGGCCCGGCCGGCCGGTCGCCGTCCCCGAACCGCACCGACCGGCTGCGGCACGCCCTGATGCGGCTCGGGGTCCGGCGCACCTACCGGGTGCTGTCGACGGCCCGCCGGGCCGCCCTGGCCGCCGGCGGCGGGGCCCTGGTCCTGGGGCGGGGCCTGCGCGAGACGCTGCTGCGGCTGCACTACCGGATCCAGCGGCTGCTGCCGCTGCGCCCGGAGCTGGCCGTCTTCTCCGCGTACTGGCACGGCGGTTACGCCTGCAACCCGGCGGCGATCGAGGCGAAGCTGCGCGAACTGGCCCCGCGGATGCGGACGGCGTGGATCTGCGACCCGGAGCACGCGGCGACGCTGCCCGCGACGACGGCGGCGCTGCGTCCCGGTTCCGCCGCGTACTGGACGGCCCTCGCCCGGGCCACCTACCTGACCACGAACGTCAACTTCGACCGCGCGCTGGTCAAGCGGCCCGGCCAGATCCTGGTGCAGACCCAGCACGGCACCCCGCTCAAGCGGGTCGGCCTGGACCTCCAGGACCGGCCGGCGGCGACCCCGACGACGGACTTCGCGGGGCTGCTGCGCGGCGCCGACCAGTGGGACTACCTGCTTTCCGCGAACCGGCACTCCACCCTCGTCTGGGAGCGGGCGCTGCCGTCCTCGTACACGACGCTGGAGTACGGCTACCCGCGCAACGACGCCTTCCACCGGGCCACCCGCTCCGAGGTCCTCGAACTGCGCGAACGGTTGGGCATCGCGCCGGGTTCCACCGCGATCCTGTACGCCCCGACGCACCGGGACTACCGGCGCAGCCGCCCCGACCACCTGGACTTCGAGCGGGTGCTGCGCGATCTGGGTCCGCGGTTCACCGTGCTGACCCGTACGCACCTCACGTACGCGGGCACCACCCCGACGTGGGAGCCGCACCCGCGGCTGATCGACGTCTCCGCGCACCCCTCCGTCGAGGAGCTGTGCCTCGCCTCGGACGCGCTCGTCACCGACTACTCGTCCCTGATGTTCGACTACGCGACCCTGGACCGGCCGATCGTGATCCACGCGGACGACTGGGAGGCGTACGAGGCCGCCCGCGGCACCTACTTCGACCTGCGGACGTGCCCGCCGGGGGCGGTGGCCCGCACCGAGGACGAGCTCGTGGACATCTTCGCGACCGGTCACTGGCAGGGCTCCCGCTCGGCCCAGCTGCGCGCGTCGTTCCGCTCGCGGTTCTGTTCCTACGACGACGGCCACGCGGCCGAGCGCGTCGTGCGCCGGGTCTTCCTGGGACAGGCCGTCCCGGTCCCGGCGATCGTCCCGCTGGAGGAGCGCCGGCCCGCGCCCGCGGCGCCGGCCCCCGCGCCGGAGCCGACGCCCGCACACCTCGGCGCGGGCGGCTTCGGCTTCTGAGCGGTACTTCCCTCGGCTTCCGAACGGTCCCGCCGCCCGGCCGAACGTACCGGCGCTCTCCACGATGAGGTCACCGGCCGGGATCCCCCCCAGTCGGTGCGACAGGGCGTGCCGCGTCAGCCGCTCGGTGATGGGCGAG
>NZ_JBHVPG010000023.1:0-125103 GCF_042887545.1 Streptomyces sp. NPDC057939 | reverse complement strand
GATCGAGGGAACGCGCGAGCACCTGGGAGCGCAGGGCGCGCGAATCGCCCTCGTGCAGGGTGTGTACAGTCGGCTGGCCCCTGCACCGGACGAACGTTCGGGGGCGTGAGCCCCGGCGACCTGTGAGGTGGATTGATGACGAGTACGCGCAGCGGATCAGAGGGAGCCGGGGTGTCGACCGCGCCCGCCGTCGCGTCGGACGAGGCGAAGCAGCGGATGCGTCGCCGCCTCGAACGACTGATCGGCATCGCCGCCACCGAAGGCAACTCCCTCGTCGTCCTGCGCAACGGGGACGAGATCTTCGCCGCGATGCTCGCCGCCATCGGCGCCGCCGAACACACCATCGACATGATGACGTTCGTGTACTGGCGCGGGGAGATAGCCCAACGCTTCGCCGAGGCCCTCGCGGACCGGGCCCGACGAGGCGTCCGGGTGCGGCTGCTGCTGGACGGGTTCGGCAGCCGGCTCATCGAACAGGACCTGCTGAACCTCATGGCGGACGCAGGGGCCGAGGTGACCTGGTTCCGCAAGCCGCTGCACCTCTCGCCCCTCAAGCAGAACCACCGCTGCCACCGGAAGGTGCTGGTGGTCGACGAGGAGACGGCCTTCACCGGCGGCGTCGGCATCGCCGAGGAATGGTGCGGCAACGCACGGAACGCGGACGAGTGGCGCGACACACACGTCCAAGTGCGCGGACCGGCCGTGGACGGGATCGCCGCGGCCTTCGCCCAGAACTGGGCCGAGTGCCACGACACCCTCTTCGACGACCGGGACCGCTTCACCGAGCACGCCCCGTGCGGCGGTGCGGTCGTACAGGTCGTCCGCGGCTCGGCCAGCTTCGGCTGGCAGGACATGCAGACGCTGATGCGCGTCGCCATCGAGTCCGCCCAGCACCGCTTCCGCCTCGCCACCGCCTACTTCGCGCCGGACGCCTACTTCATCGAGCTGCTGTGTGCCGCGGCCCGGCGGGGGGTCGAGGTGGAGATCCTGCTCCCGGGCCCCCATACGGACAAGCGCGTCTGCCAATTGGCCGGGCAGCACTTCTACGCCGACCTCCTCGCCGCCGGGGTGAAGATCTTCCAGTACCAGCCGACGATGATGCACGCCAAGGTCATCACGGTCGACCGGATCGCCGCGCTTACCGGATCCACCAACTTCAACCGCCGTTCCCTGGACCACGACGAAGAGGTCATGCTCGCCGTCCTGGACGAGGACTTCACGGCCACCCTCGACGCCCACTTCGACGACGACCTCAAGGTCAGCGAGCCGATCGACGAGGCACGCTGGAGCCGCCGCACCCCGGCCCAGCGGCTGCGCGAACTGGCCGTCACCCCCATCCGCCGGTTCCTGTGACGCGTCGAGCGCCGTGAGGATCGCCGCGGTCGCACCGCGGTGACCCCGGGGAGCGGGCTCAGGGCACGAGAGCGTCGCGCAGTCGCGCCAGTGCGATGCGGGCGGCCGGGGAACGCAGGTCCGGTCGGATGGCCAGACCGAGGCAGGCCCGCGTCCCCGCGTCGGCGATGACCACCGTGTGCGTGCCCTCGGCGGTCCCCGAGGACGGGCTGAGGACGGCGACCCCGGCGCCCCGTCGGGCCAGTCCGAGCAGCGTCTCGGGGGAACTGGCCTCGATGTCGACACGCGGCTCGATGCCCACCCGCAGGCACGACCGTTCGTAGGCCTCCCGGATGCCCGTACCGTGCGGCAGGCAGAGCACCTTCTCCTCCTGCACGTCGGCGAGCCGGACCGGCGTCCGGGCGAGCCGGTGCCCCTCGGGCACCACCACGGCGATCGGCTCGTCGACGATGACGTCCACGTCCAGGTCGGGCTCGGCCCGGCCGACGAACGCGACCAGGGCCAGATCGAGGGAACGCGCGAGCACCTGGGAGCGCAGGGCGCGCGAATCGCCCTCGTGCAGGCTGAGGACGATGCCGGGATGGGCGCTCCCGATCTCGGCCACGGCATCGAGGAAGCCGGGGATCGAGCAGCCCGCGATCATGCCCAGGCGGACCCGTCCGCGAACGGCGTGGGCGAATTCGGCCGCCGTGTGCTCGATGCTGTCGAGCGTCGCCAGCGCCTCCCGGGCGAGCGGCAGCACCGCTTCGCCCGCGGCCGTGAGCCGCACCCTGCGGCCCGAGCGCTCCAGGAGCCGCTGCCCCAGCTCCCTTTCGAGCTTGCCCACCTGGGTGCTGACGCCGGACTGGCTGACGTGCAGTCGTGCCGCCGCGGCCGTGAACGTGCCCTCGTCCACCACCGCCGCGAGATACCGAAGCTGATGGATCTCCATAAGCAGTGATGATACTGGCCATCCGAATCATCCATTGGACGGATGGGAGTGCTTCGGAGAGCATGGACGCATGACGACTCCGACGCAGATCTCCGAGACGTACTTCTCCGCCTGGCAGGCGGGCGACTTCGACACCCTGCGCGGGCTCCTGGCCGACGACGTCGACTTCGTCGGCACGCTCGGCCGCGCCACCGGCGTCGAGGACTGCCTCGCCGGCCTGCGCGGCCTGGGCCGGATCCTGGAACGCATCGAGGTGCACGCCCGGGTGGCGAACGGCACCGACGTCATCACTTGGTTCGACCTGCACACCGTCGGCGCGCCGCCCACCCCGACGGCCAACTGGACCCACGTGGAGAACGGGAGGATCACCCGGATCCGGGTCACCTTCGACCCGCGGGGGATCCTCGCCACGTCCCAGCGCTGACAAGCCGGGTGGCCGGGTGGCGGCGGGCGGTGACCGGTCGCCGCGGCCGCCCGCGCGACGGACGGCGCCCGAGCCTACGGGCCGGGAGGTGGGGTCATGGCCCAGCGAATGGCCTTCGTCAGGGCGCGACCGCCGGGGCGGACGCAGAACCGCTCGGCGCGGGGGGCGTGGGGCAGGCCGAGGGGGAGGCGGGCCCACGGGGGCAGCAGGGAGACCGCGTTCGCGGCGAGCACGGCGTACGGGGGTCTGACGGGCCACGGCAACGGGGGCTCGCGCAGGATGAAGCGCGCCGCCTCACGGGCCTCGGCGGTGACCCGCAGTTCGGGCCGGTACGCCGCCAGCCGCGCGGCGAGCTCCGCCCGATCGCGCGGCGGGTCCGGGACGCCGAGCGCGCGGGCGACGCGCGCCGAGTCGGCGAGGTAGCCGTCGCAGCCCTCCGCGTCCAACGGACGGGCACCGAAGCGCTGGTGGGCGCGGAGGAAACTGTCCACCTCCGCCACGTGCACCCACCCGAGGAGGTGCGGGTCGGCGGCGTGGTACGGCTCGCCGGAGGACGTCGTCCCGCGGATGCCCTCGTGCACGGCCCGCACCCGCTCGACGGCCTCCTGGGCGTCGTCGGCGGTCCCGTACGTGGTCACGGCGAGGAAGGTGCTGGTCCGCTGGAGCCGACCCCACGGATCGCCGCGGAACCCCGAATGGGCGGCCACGGCCGCCATCGCGAGCGGATGCAGGGATTGCAGGAGCAGCGCGCTCAGGCCGCCGATGAACATCGAGGCGTCGCCGTGGACGGTGCGGATGGGCCGGTCGGGCCCGAACCAGCGGGGGCCGGGGGCGCCGTGGATGCGGGCACGGTTCGCGGGACCGGACGGGCCGGCCACCTTGCCGAACAGTCCCGCGCCGATCCGCCCCCGCAGGCTGCGGGCCGTGGGCGCGGACGCGGACGCGTTCATGCACCCCATGGTGCATCCGAGCCCCTCGCCCCGGCCACACCGTCGACTACCTCACTGCGCAGCTCGCGAAAATCTATCCTGGCCACCGTAGACATTCGCTTTCAGGGTGGCTATGGTTTCTCCCGTAGCCGAGATCGGGAAAGCCCGGCGGGGATGAAGCGCCGGGCAGCGGTACCCGTAAGCGAAGTGTGCAGAGCGGTGCGGTGGTGGAGCTCCGAAGCCATGGTGGTTGCAGGACGGCGACGGGGCTGACGACCGGACCGGGTGGCCCGCGGTGATCAGGGGCCGCCACCAGCAGGACCCTCGCCGTACCGGCTCGGCAAATGATCGTTCCAGGAGGAGAACGGAGGGATTGAGCGCCATCAGGATCGCCCGGGCGGGCAGTACGAGGCCCGGGTACCGCAGGACATCGATAGGCAGGTGGTCTCCGGTCTCGCATTCGCGATCCCCGCACGCCCGGCAGTGTTCAGCCAGGGCCCGCGGAAACAGAAGGTCGGCCCGACGTCAAGGCCGACGGATGGTGTAGCAGTTCCTTCGGGGCCTTGGTGCCGGTACGGCGCCAAGGCCCCTCGACGCGTTCCACGAAGAGGTGCGAATGACAGCAGACGCTTCCTACGACCGTCTCGACGACGACGACTACCCCGCCTACACCATGGGTCGGGCCGCCGAGATGCTCGACGTCACCCAGGGCTTCCTCCGCGCCATCGGCGAAGCCCGCCTCATCACCCCGCTCCGATCCGCGGGCGGCCACCGACGCTACTCCCGCTACCAACTGCGCATCGCCGCCCGTGCCCGCGAGCTCGTCGACCAGGGCACGCCCATCGAGGCCGCCTGTCGCATCGTCATCCTTGAGGACCAACTCCAGGAAGCCCAGCGGTTGAACGACGAATACCGTCGCGCCGCCCTCTGAGCGCGGCGTCCGGGACGACCGACGGCCGCTGCGGGCCCATCGTCCCGGCCGGCGGGACGGCCGTGGTGCACGACGTCAGCGCACCACGTCAGCGCACCACGTCCACGCCCGCGTGCTGCCGGTCCCGTGGGTCCTGCGGACCCTGCCGGTCCCGTGGGCGACGCCGTGACCGCCAGGTCCAAAGCCCGTGGACCGGCACGGCCACGAAAGCGGCTCCCGCCGCGACGCGGATCACGTGCCAGGTGATCATGAGGGTCGATCCCGGTGAGGCGGCCTCCGTTTCCAACCGGACGGAGGTCTCGAAGAAGGCGGTCAGCGGGATGAGCAAGCGGAATGGAATGCCGGCGATCCCGGGCGTGCGCGCGATGTATCCGCACAACCCGACCGGGGCCCCGAGAATGAAGGCCGCCGCCCCCCACGCGATTATTTTCGACACCAGCTCGTCCACCGAAACGGAATACCCGGGCAGGCCGGTGACGGTGGTCGGGAAGAGAATTTGAAGACGTAGTACACGACCACGGCCATCGCCAGTGACGAGGAGGCCAGCGCCGTCGCGCCGATCCAGGAGCGGCGTGAGAACCCCACCAGGAAGGCGAAGCAGGCCCATGACCACCCGCCGGAAAAGACCAGGGAGACGGCCTGGCAGGCCGGGTTGTCGAATTTCGCCGTGAACGGGCCGATGACGGCCAGGGCCGTCGCCGCGGTGAGGAGAATCGCCACGGAGGTGGCGCGGTTTCGTGGGAAACGCACGATCCTTCATTCCGGTTCTGTGGTCGAAGAGCGAAGGTCGTACATTACTCGCGACAGGTGCGCCGGACCATAACAGTTCGGGCCGCCCCGGGCCGGCCCTCTGCGGCGGCCGGGAGAAACACGTATGCGGAATAGCGCATTCAACCCGGGAGTCGTTCGGTGAGGGGGTCGCCCGGGGGCGGGGCCCGGTGGTATGCCAGGGGTATGGAGGCCAACGGAGTCGCTTCGGGGGCGGACGCGATCACCAGCGTGCGCGGCATACGGGTGGGCCATGCGCGACTCGCCGGTGGCGGCGCGCTGTCGGGTACGACGGTGGTGCTGGCGCCGCGCGGCGGCGCCGTCGCCGGAGTGGACGTGCGCGGTGGGGGACCGGGGACCCACGAGACCGACGCGCTGGATCCGCGCAACCTCGTGCGGTGCGTCGAGGCGATCGTCCTGACCGGTGGGAGCGCCTACGGACTGGCGAGCGTGCACGGGGTGATGGGCTGGTTGGAGGAACAGGACCGGGGATATCGCGTCGGGGCCGGCGTCGGCGAGGTGGTGCCGGTCGTGCCCGGTGCGGCGCTGTTCGACCTCGGTCGCGGCGGGGACTTCCGTGCTCGGCCCGATGCGGCGCTCGGGCGGGCGGCCGTGGAGTCGGCGGCCCGCACGGCAGTGGGCGCCCCGGTCGAGGAGGGGTCGGTCGGAGCCGGTACGGGCGCGGTCGCGGGAGGGCTGCGCGGCGGGGTGGGCTCCTCGGCGATCCGGCTGAGCTCGGGGATCACCGTGGGGGCGCTGGTCGTGGTCAACGCGGTGGGATCCGTCCTGGACCCCGAAACCGGTGTGCTGTACGGCGAGTTGTTCGAGGGGCGGGCCGTCGAGCACCCGTCGGCGCCGGCCCATGCAGCGGCGCGGCGGCGCCTCGACCGGGCCCGCGCCGAGACGGAGGCGCGCCGCCGGCACGACGTCGGTGGCGCGGGCCCCCTCAACACCACCCTGGCGGTCGTGGCGACGGACGCCGTGCTCTCGAAGGCACAGGCGCAGAAGATGGCGGGCTGCGCACACGACGGGTTCGCCCGGGCGATACGGCCGGTGCACCTGATGAACGACGGGGACACGACGTTCGCGCTGGCCACCGGCGAGTTGGGGATACCCGACGTCGCCGTCATGAACACGGTCCTGGCGGCAGCCGCGGACGCGGTGACCCGCGCCATCGTCCGGGCGGTGCGCGCCGCGGAGGGCTTCGACGGACCGGGCGGTTGCTTCCCCTCCTACCGCGACCTGTACGGCGCGCCGACCCCCACCGACTGACGGCGCCGACCCCCGCCGACCGCAATGACCGACGGCGCCGGGACGACGCCCGACGCCCCCGGACGTTGCTACTCCTCGCGTCTGGCGATCAGTCGGTACGCGTTCGTCAGCCGAAGCCGGCCCGCCAGCGGTCCCGCCGCCAGCCGGTCCAGGGCGGTCGCCGCCAACAGCAGTGGAACGCCGGCGAGGAGCACCGCGGTACGCAGAGACCGGTGCCAGGCCCCGGGCGGCGATGACAGCCACGGCAGGTCCTCGCGCGGGGCGACCGAGTCCAACGCCACCCACGCGGCGGCCACCAGGTCGACCGGGTCGTGCGGCTCGACGTGTTCCTCGGCCAGGACCGTGAAACCGGTCTCCGCCAGCCGCAGGCGCAGGTTGGCCACCGGCGCGAGGTGCAGGTGCTGCGGCTGGAGCCAGGGCAGCCACCAACGGCCCAGCAGGCGCGCGAACCGGCTCTCGGGATCCGGCACGTCGATCACCAGCAGCCCGCCCGGCCGCAACACGGTGCGGGCGGCGTCCAGTTCGCGCTGGGGGACGTCGCAGTGCTCCAGGTAGTGGAACATGCTCACCACGTCGTACGAGCCGGGCAGCCGGTCGGCCAGATCGGGGAACGACCCCCGGCGCCCCACGCGCACCCGCCCCGCCCGCTCCGCGAGCTCCGCGCCGTCGGAGCGGTCGAGCCCGTCGAAGACCACCGCGGGGAGCTCCTCGCGGGCGCTCTCGCAGAAGTGGCCGTGGCCGGTACCGACGTCCAGCCACTCGGCGGGTCCCGCCAGGTGCGGTCGGACGGACCGTGCCCGGGACCGGTAGGACCCGGTGCGCCCGCCGAACACCCCGCCGAGTCGTTCCTCGCCGAGGCCGTCGTAGAAGTCGCGGTAGTAGAAGGCGAGCCCGCGTTCGTTCAGCCGCGGGTTCTGGAAGAGGTGTCCGCAGTCGTGGCAGCGGTCGAGGGCGAAGTCGCCCGGCTTGTGCTGGAACAGGTCGGTGGTGCGCAGGTGTCCGCCGAGCCGGGCCGAGCCGCACCAGGGGCACCGATGGGCGCGCGGCGCGAAGAACACGTCCGTGCCCTCTGCCAGTTCCGCGCGGTAGGCGGCGCGCAGTGCGGCCACCCTGAGGGTACGGGCCTTGCGGGATGCGGAGCTCATGTCTCGTCCTTCCGGCCGTCGGCCAGTCGTTCCAGGTGACGGGCGGCCGCCGGGGCGCCGCCCGCGCCGCGGAAGGCCCGCGAGACCGTACGGGCCGCCGCGCGGGGGCGCGGGTCCCGCAGGACGGTGTCGACGGCCGCTCCGATCGTTTCGGCCCCGGCCCGCGCGAAGCGGATCCGTACGCCCGCCCCGGCGTCGGCCACCTGACCGGCCACCACGGGCTGGTCGTCGCGGATGGGCGCGACCACCAGCGGGACGCCGTGCCACAGGGCCTCGCACACGGTGTTGTGCCCCGCGTGGCAGACGACGGCGTCGGCGCGGGCGAGCAACTCCAACTGGGGGACCACGGGCAGGGCGATGACGTCCCGGTCCGCGGGACCGGCTCCCGGACCCGGCCCGCCGGCGAGCGTGCCCTCCGGGTCCACGACCACGGCCTGCACCCGGTCGGCCCGGGCCCGCAGGGCCTGCGCCGCCCGGTCCAGGAAGCGCGCCCCCGCGTCGGTGTTGGCGGTCCCCAGCGTGACCAGGACCAGGGAGCGTCCCGGATCGAGCCGTTCCCAGGGGAAGGGGGCCGAGGGGCGTGCCGTCAGCGACGGTCCGACCCAGCGCACCCGGTCACCGCCCCGTACGACCGGACCCGCCAGCTCCGGCGTGCTGAACGCGAGGACGAGGTGCGGGGAGAAACGAGGGTCGCCGCTCCCCGCGGGATCGCCGATCCGGGCGCGCAGATCACGCAGCAGGGCCTCGTTCCAGGCGGCGACCCGGGGCATGGCCGCCAGGACGTCCGTGAACTCGGCCGAGGTCGTCGCCGAGGTGGCCCACGGCAGCCGCAGGTCCTCGGCGACGAGAGCCCCGGCCAGTGCCTGCTGGTCGGCGACGACCACGTCCGGCCGGAAGGCGTCGACGGCCTGCCTCACCCCGGGCGCCATCGCCTCGGCGAGCGGTACGAGGAAGCGCTCCCACAGGAACCGCAGTGCCTCGGGCCCCCGGATCTCCGCGGGCCGGGCGGCGGCCGGCTCCCCCTCCGGGCCCCGACCCGCACCGGGCGGCGGGCAGGGATGTACGACCGCGTCCGGTCCCGCGAGACGGCGTACGAGGGCGGGCTCACCCGCCCACGCCACCCGATGGCCCCGGGAGACGAGCGCGGCGGCCACCCCAACGGCCGGGTTGATGTGACCGACCAGCGGCGGCACCACGAACAGGAAGCGGCTCACCGGGCACGCACCCGGGGGCCCACGGTCGGCCGGGAATGCCGGCCGACCCAGTCCAGGACGAGGTCGCGGACCCGGCCGGGCGCCTCCACCAGGACCGAATGCCGGTGGCCGGGCAGCAACTCCGTCGCGCAGTGCGGGAGCAACGACCGCATGCGGGGGGCCTGGGCCGCCAGATCGGAGTCGGCGCCGTAGACGGCGAGCACCGGGCAGTCGATCGCGCGGATGTCGTCGTCGCCCAGCACCGCGCTCGCCGGGATGTCCCGGGCGAGGGTGGTGTCCCGCACGAGCCGTCCGGCGGACTTCGCCAACCGGGCGGTGTGGCCGCCGTGGTGGGTGGCGATCCAGTCGAGCGCCGCGTCCTCGTTGACGTCCATCTCGTGGCGGACCCGCTCCAGCAGCCCGGCGAGCTTGACCGCCCAGGACGCGGTGGCCGGCTCCGACTCGATGACCACCATGCCGGCGACCCGCTCCGGCCGGCGCAGTGCCAGGCCGAACGCGACCGTGCCGCCGTACGAGTTGCCCACCAGGTGCACCGGGGTCCGTACGTCGAGCCGGTCCAGGAGGGCGTCCAGGTCGTCGACGAACGCCCCGAGCGTGTAACCCCGTTCCGGCCGACCGCTGCGGCCGTGGCCCCGGTGGTCGTACATGATGACGTCCAGGCCGGCCGCCGCGAAGGCCGGGGCGACGGTGAAGTAGTAGCTGGCCAGGCTGTCCGTGAGCAGCCCGTGGAGCAGTACGACGGTGGCGTCCGCCTCCCGGACCGCGCCCGGGGCGTCCGGCCGGGCGGGCAGGCGCTGCACGTGCAGCCGGACGTCACCGGTGTCGACGATGGCCATCGGTCAGTCCCGTCCCGCGGCCTTCAGGCACAGGCAGACGTACTCGACGAGCCGGCCCACGCTGAGTTCGATGATCTCCTCCAGCTCCATGGAGGCCACGAACTCGGCGAAGTTGACCAGGCGGCCGTAGCGGTCCTCCAGCAGGCCCGCGAGGGTGACCAGGTCGATGCTCTCCAGTTCGAGGTCGCGGCCGAACCTGGTCTCCATCGCGATCTCGGTGTCGTCGAGACCGTATTCCCCGAGGACCTGCTCGATCATCGCCGTCAGATCGGCGAGGACCGACGCCTCGTCCGCCCGCACGGGGTCGGCATGGGCATGGGCGGCGTGCGCGGAGTCCGTGGGCACGGAGCCGCCGGGCCGGGTGGTGGTCACGTCTGGTTCCCTTCGTTGCGGATGGTGCCCGCTTCGGGCCGGTCCGGGTCCGGGCCGGACGTCCAGGCCACGACGTACGAGCGCGGCGGCAGTCCGGGTGGATTCGCGACCCGCTCGCAATCCACCCGGTACGTGCGGATGGCCGGGTACGGGCCGGCGGGTGCGTCCGGCGGGCGCACGATCACGGTCAGCCGGTCGGCCCGTGCCGCCGTCACCTCGAAGTCGCGGGGCCGGCCGCCCAGGCCGGTGCCCTCCGCCTTGGCGACGGCCTCCTTCGCGGCCCAGAAGCGGGTGAACCACACCGCCGGCGACTCCTCGTCGGTGACCGGCAGGGAGGCCAGCAGCACCCGTTCGGTCGGCGAGAGCGCGGTGGCGACGGTCGCCCCGGCCGGCTCGACGATCTCCTCGATGTCGATGCCGGGGCGACCCCGGCGGCCCCGGGCCGCCGAGCCGTGCACGTCACCCCGGTCACCGGGTCCGGCGTCGGCGCCGTCGTCCGCGCGCCCCGGGCGGAGCCGGGCGATGGCCACACCGGCCTCGGCGCGGTGCGCGATCGACACCTCCAGCGGCGGCAGCTCCCGGCCGTGGCGCCCGGTGACGTAGGGCCGGCCCGATGCCTCGTTGCGGACGAGGAGCTCGGCCGGGTAGACGGGCCCCTCGCCACCCTCCCAGAGCAGATGACGCACCGCGTCCTTGGCCGCGATCCTGCCCAGCAACCACTGGCGGCGACCCCGCGGCGGCCGCTCGGCGTACGCCGAACGTTCCGGGCCGCCCAGCGCGTTGCGCATGATCAGCTCCCGGGAGGCCAGGTCGGGCCAGCGCTCGTACACCAGGGACCAGCCGCCGGGGCGGGCGGCGGAGAGGGTGTTGAGGTCCGGGAACCGCTCGACGGGCCGGGTGGTGGGGTCGTTGTCGAAGCGGCGGTCCTGCCAGCCGGAGAGCCTCGCCCACACCCGGCCGGCGACGGTGAGCACCGCGTCCGCTTCGAGCGCCGCGTCCGTGAGGGACACGATCCGGATCACGCACTCCACCGGTGTGCCGGGCTCCGGATGCGGGCCGAAGAAGCTCATGCGCCGCATCCGGACCGGGAAGACCACCGTGCGGTCGGTGTGCGTCGCCATGATCCAGTAGCCGAGCACCTGCCCCACGTTGTCCAGCAGCGCGCCGGGCGCCGACGGGGTGGTCAACGTGGCGCGCACGTGCCGGTCGCCGATCGCGGACAGCCGGGTCATGCCCCGGTACGCCGGGCCGTGGAACATCCACCGCTCGCGGTAGACCTGCTCCGCGGTGTGCGCGGGCGCGCGCTCGGAGCCGGGGTCGGGAGGCTCCGGAGCGGAGGGCGGCTGGGGGTGCCGGTCGGCGAGCTCCACCACCGCGCGGGCGTCCGGGCCGAACGACACCGCGACCCGGTCCGGCCCCCGCGGCGTCACGGTCACGGGCACGTCCACTGGTTCGGCGGCCGTGAGCCACCGGTCGAAGCACGCCTCGTGCACCGCGACGGCCACGCGACCCGGTGCGGAGCGCTCGGCCGCCGCCATCAGGTGCGCGACGATGGTGGTGGCGGGCACCACGGGCCACCGGTCGGCGACGTCGGGCCAGCCCGCGCGCTGAGGGAAGAAGCAGTGGTCGAGCAGGTACGGCATCCGGTCCACCCCGACCCGTACGTTCTCGTGCCGCACGGCGGCGGAACCGTCGACCGGCGGCCCGGCCGGCGGCCCGGCGGCCCCCGCGCGGCGGGGCGAGGGCCGGGTGGTGCGGGCGGGTTCCGGTACCGGCGTGGCCGGAGGGCGCCGCACACCGGGCGGGTGGGCCGTGCCCGCCGCGGCGATCAGGGTCGCGGCGGTCTGCGCGGTCTCGCGGAGCAGGGCCGTCAGTTCGGCCGCCATCGGCGAGGCGGACGCGGCCGGGGCGAGGGCGGCCGCCGGATCGCGGGACAACGCGGTCACGAGCAGGGGATCCGCCGGCAGGTCCACCAGCGCACCGCCCAGGTCGAGGCGCACGCCCCGCCGGGCGGTTGCCGCGGAGGGCGCGGGACCGGCCGTGGCCGGCGGAGACCCGGGGGCGGGCAGCGGTCCGGCGGGGCCGACCGGCCCGGAACCGTCCAGCACCCGGGGGTCGGTCGGCGCCCCGGCGGTCCACAGCGCGGTCGCCACCCGGCGGAGTTGCGCCAGGCCGGTGCGGTGCGGGGAGTTGGCGGCGACGACCAGGTGGTCGCGTCCGGCCAGGGTGTCACCGACGAGCGAGCCGAGCTGCCCGGGACCGGCCTGTACGAAGGCGCGGAAGCCGGCCCCGTACAGGGCCTCGGTCAGGGCGCGGAAGCGGACCGGTTCGAGGAGGTGGCGGACGAACAGGGCCCGGACGGCGGCCTCCTCCGACGGGAAGGGGGCCGCCGTGGTCCCCGACCAGACGGGGACGTGCGGGGCCCGCAGCCGCATCCGTTCGGCGGCCTCCCTGAAGGGCCCCAGCCACGGCTCGAACATCGGGGTGTGGAAACCGGACCGGAACGGCAGGACGCGCACGAGGATCCCCTCGGCGCGCGATTCCGTCGCGAACGCCTCCACGGCGTCCGGCGGCCCGCACACCATCGACTGGTTCGGGGCGTTGTCGTGGGAGAGGACGACCGACGGGTGTCCACCACCGGCCAGGACCCGGGCCACCCGGTCCGCGTGCGTGCCCACGGCGGCGTACGCGAGGTCCGCGGCCCGAACCGCCTCCGGGTCCAGGGCCGCCATGAAGGCGTCCACGGCCGCTTCCTCGTACACCCCGCCGACGGCCATCGCGGTCCATTCGCCGACGCTGTGCCCGGCGACGGCATCGGGCACGACTCCGATGCGCCGCAGCGCCGTGTCGAGCAGCCTCCCGACGGCGACGACACCGAGCCCGTGCCGGCCGAGTCCGTTGCGGACCGGACCGCGGGGGCTGTCCCCGGTCTCTGCGGGGCCGCCCCCGGACTCCGGCGCGCGACCGTCGGCGTACGGCCCGGTAAGGGGCGGCCGGGGCAGCCCGAAGTGGTCGGCGACGTCGTCGACCCGCGGCGCGAACTCCCCCTCCAGACCCGGGAAGAGGAACGCCGTACGGCCCCCCGCCGCGCCGCCGAGGAGCGGACGCGGGCTGAAGAAGACGTCGTTGCGTCCTTGCCACGCCTCGCCCTTGGCGACCACCCGGCGGGCCAGCGCGAGCCGTTTGGGCGTGGGGCCGACGATGCCCAGCCGTACGGGCCCGTCGGAGCCCGGGGTCGGCGCCGGGTCGGGGGAGTCGAGCAGAACCCCCAGGGCCTCGACCGTCGCCGCGCCCAGCAGCAGCACCCGTTCGTCCTCCCTGACCACCGCCCGGCGGGCGACCGGGGCGGCGGGCGCCGACGCGGGGGAGCCGCCGCCGGCGTGGGCGCCGGGCGCCTGTTCGAGGACGACGTGCGCGTTGATCCCCCCGAAGCCGAACGCGTTCACGGCGGCGCGGCGCGGTCGCCCGGACGGGCTCTCCCAGGGAGCCGCCTCGGCCAGCGGGCGGAAACGGGTGCCGGCCAGCGCCGGATGCGGGTCCTCACAGTGCAGGGTGGGCAACAGGATGCCGTGGTGCACGGCGAGCGCGGCCTTGACCAGACCCGCGACCCCGGCCGCGGGCATGGCGTGCCCGATCATCGACTTCACCGAACCGATCACCGCCCGGTCCGCCGGATCCGCCCCCGACGACGGCTCCGGCCCGAAAACGTCCCTGAGCGTCGCCAGTTCGGCGGCGTCACCGGCCGGAGTGGCCGTACCGTGCGCCTCCAGCAGCCCGAGGGAGCCACGCTCGGCGGGATCGAGCCCCGCTGCCCGCCACGCGGCCCGCACCGCCCGGCTCTGCCCGGCGGGGTCGGGATTGACCAACCCGGAGGCGCGACCGTCGCTGCTGACGCCGGTGCCCCGGATCACGGCGTACACGCGGTCGCCGTCGCGCTCCGCGTCGGCGAGGCGCTTGAGCACCACCACGCCGGTCCCCTCACCGATGAGGATGCCGTCGGCGCCCTTGTGGAAGGGCCGGATGCGCTCGCTGGGGGAGAGCGCGCGCAACTGTGAGAAGACGCTCCACAACGTGATGTCGTGGCAGTGGTGCACACCCCCGGCCAGCATCACGTCGCACCGCCCGGAGGCGAGCGCGGACACCGCCTGGTCCACGGCGAGCAGCGACGAGGCGCAGGCGGCGTCGACGGTGTAGGCCGGCCCCCGCAGGTCGAGCCGGTTCGCGACCCGGGACGCGGCCAGGTTGGGCACCAGACCGATGGCGTCCTCCGGCCGGTCGGGACCGAGCCGGTCGGTGAACGCCGCCCGCACCCGCTCCAGTTGCTCCGCGTCCAGACCGGGCACGAGATCGCCGAGCGTCCGTACCAGCTGGCGCGCCGTCCGCACGCGCTGGTCGAGCCGGACCAGCCCCGGCGTGAGGTAGCCGCCGCGCCCGAGCACGATCCCGACCCGGTCGCGGTCGGGCAGCCGCTCGACGCCGCCCGCGTCCGCGAGGGCGCTCGCCGCGACGTGCAGGGCGATCAGCTGGTCCGGCTCGGTGCCGGGCACCGAGTGCGGCATGATCCCGAACCGGGTGACGTCGACCTCCGCGACGGCGTCGACGAAGCCGCCCCGCCGGCAGTACACCCGGTCGGCCGCGGCCGGTTCCGAGGCACTGCCGGGGTGGTAGTAGTCGCGATCCCAACGCCCCGCCGGCACCTCGCCGATCACGTCGACGCCGGCGGCGAGGTTGTGCCAGTACGTCGCCAGGTCGGGCGCGCCGGGCAGGAGCACCGCCATGCCCGTGATGGCGACGGGGGCGTGGGCCGCGCCCCCGTGGGAGGGAAGGGCCATCTCACCACTCCGAGGCGGTGTGGACGACCGAGCGGACCGTCTCCTCGCCCCAGGCGAGCTCCCGCAACAGGGCCAGGGCGCCCTCCTCGGGGTCGATGAGGGTGATCCCGCGCTGCGCGTAGTGCCGGGCAAGCTCGGGCCCGACCATGCCGGCGTGGTCCGCGGAAGGAGCCCAGGGTCCCCAGTGGACGGTCAGCGCGCGCCCTCCGGTCCGTGCGGCCCACGCGGAACCGATCGCCTCCAGGGCGTCGTTGGCCGCCGCGTAGTCCGACTGCCCCCGGTTTCCGAGCACCGCGGCGATGCTGCCGAACAGCACGGCGAAGGACGGCGGTCGGGGCAACTGCTCCAGGGCGGCGAGCAACGCCGAGGCGCTCTCCGTCTTGGTGCCGTAGACCTGACCGAACGAGGCGACGGACTTCTCCTCCATCAGCCGGTCCTCGATGATCCCGGCGGCGTGCACCACCCCGTCGACGCGACCGTGTTCGGCGTGGATCTCCTTGACCGCCTGGAGTACGGCGGGTGCCTCCCGGCAGTCCACCCTGCGGTAGCGGGCCCGGCTGCCAGCGGCGTTCAGCGCGTCCAACGTCGCGGTCACCTCGCGCCGGGCCAGGACCAGGTCGGCGGCGCGGTCGATCTCGGCGGGAGTGCCGTAGCGGCCGGTACCCGCGAGCACGGCCCGCAGGGCCGCCCGGTCGACGGCGCCGGAGGTCTCCGGGTCCTCGGGTCCGTCCGGCACCGGGGTGCGGCCCAGGAGTTCGATCCGGCACCGTGAGGCGGTCGCGAGCGCGACCGCGCAGCGCGCGGTGATCCCCCGCGCGCCGCCGACGAGGACCACGACGCTCTCCCGGTCCAGGCCCAGCGCCGCCACCTCCGCGGCGCCCTCACCGGCCGGTCCCGCTCCCGTGCTGCCCAGCGCCCCGAGCGGCGCCTCGGTCAGCTCCGTCGTGAACCGCCCGGCAGGGGTGCGCAGCACCACGGGTACGGCGTCGTCCGCGAGGAGCTCGGCCACCAGCGCGTCCGCCGCGCGGGCCGGGGACCCGGCGCCGCCGAGGTCGAGCCCGACCGAGCGCACGCCCACGGCCGGGTACTCCCGGGCGGCGGACCGCAACAGCCCGTCCACTCCCGCGGCCCGGATCCCGGCCGCCTCGTGGGCGAGGAGCAGCCGGCGGGGTCCGCCGCGCAGGACGTCCCGTACGAGGGGGAAACCCGCCGGCAGGAACGGAGCGCCGTCCTCCCCGAGGGCCGTGAGGACGACGACGCCGGCCACTGGCCCGTCGTCCCCGCTCGGGGCGTGGTCGGCCGCGAACGCGACCGGCTCGGCGCCGAGCCCCGTCAGGCGTGCGGACAGTTCGGCCGCGACCCCGCGGAAGACCCCGCTGCCGTCGCCGACGAGGGCGTACCGCGCACCGGCGAGTCCGACCGGTTCGGGACCCCGCGGGTCGGGCAGCGGTACCGGCGACATCCGGAAGCGCCGGGGGGCGGCGGCGCGTGGCGGCTCGCCGGGTGCGTCGTGCACCGCGGACGCGGAGACGGAGACGGGTTCGGGTTCGGGTGAGGACGCGGTGGTGGGTTCGGCTGCGGTTGCGCCGCCCTCGCCGTCCGAGGGGCCGGAGACGCGGGTGACCAGCCAGTGCGCGATCGCCGAGGCGGTCCGGGCCCGGGTGAGCTCCTCCAGCTCGGTGTCGTCCAGGGAGAGCGCGGCGGAGCCGTCGAAGGCGCCCAGGCGCCGAGCCAGCTCACCGGCGATCTCGGCGCGCTTGATGGAGTCGACGCTGAGGTCCGCCTCCAGGTCGAGGTCGGGCTCCACCATGTCCAGGGGGTAGCCGGTGCGCTCGCTGATGAGCTCCAGCACCGTGCGCAGCACCCCCGCTTCGGTGAGGTCCCCCGGAGCCTCCGGGGCTCCGGCGACCACCGCCGCGACGGCCGGCGGGGCCACGGCACCGCCCGCGGCGGCAGGCTCGGGGTACGCCTCGACGTACGCCCCGGGGGCGGCCGGGAGCTGCGGCAGCTCCCGCGCCGGCGCCGGCGGCCCCGTTCTCCCCAGGGGGTGTCCCGGCTCCGGGGCGGTGCCGAAGTAGGCCAGCAGGACGTCGCGTTGCGCGGCGATCATGTCCCGGCTGGTGCGGAGGAACTCCGCGACGAGGGCGTCGGCGGAACCGGTCGGCGGCTGACCGGGATTCGTTGTCACGGGGATCTCCTCGACTCGTCGGGCGGGCGCGAGGGCGCCGGGGAGCGTCTCGCCGGCGGCGGTGCGTACGAGGTGTCCGTCCACCGTCCAACCGGCGCGGCGCGGCGCCGGTGTCCGGTCGATGTCGACGGCGTCGCGGCCCCGGAACATCCAGTCCGTCACCACGGGCAGTCCGGCGACGGCGAGCCGGGCGAGCGCGTCGAGCAGGTCCGGTAGACCACTGCCGGGCCGGGGCTCGCAGGCGACGACCCGGTGCGGGCGGTCGCCCAGGATGTCGGCGACGAGCCGGGTCAGCACCCGGCCGGGCCCCACCTCGACGAAGGTGCGCGCACCGGCCTCGTACATGGCCTCGATCTGGGCCACGAAGCGCACGGGTGAACCGATCTGGGCGGCGAGTTCGTCGCGCACGGAGTCGGCGCGGGACTCGTACGGGCGGGCGGTCCGGTTCGCCCAGACCGGGAACTCCGGCTCCCGGAGCGCCTGTTGTGCGAGGACCTGACGGAAGGCGGGGCCGGCGGCCGCGACCAGCGGACTGTGGAACGCGCACGCGACCGGCAGCCTCTTGGCACCGAGACCGGCGTCGCGCAGCGTTCTCAGCGCCGCGTCGACGGCGGCGGTCGGGCCGGAGAGGACGCTCTGCCGGGGGGCGTTGTGGTTCGCGAGGACCAGCCCCTGCGGCAGCCGCCGGCCGAGGACCCGCTCGACCTCCTCGGGCGTGGCCGCGACGGCGGCCATGGTGCCGGGATCGTCACCGGTCGCGCCGAGTACGGCGGCCGCCCGTGCGGCGCTGAGACCGGGCAGGGCGTCGGTGTCGATGACGCCCGCCGCGCACAGGGCGACGAGTTCTCCGTAGCTGTGACCGGCGGCCAGGTCGGGGCGGACCCCGGCGCGGGTGAGGACGTCGTACGCGGCGAGTTCGACGATGCCCAGGGCCGGCTGGGCCGCCCGGGTGTCGGTCAGGGCCCGTCGGTCGCGCTCCCGTCCGGAGTCGTCGAACGCGGCGGGCGGGTGGAGGGCCGCGGGGACGTGGGCGCCACCGCGGGTGTTCAGCAGTCGGCCGAGTTCCGGGAAGGTGGTGAACAGGTGCGCGGACATGCCCGGACGTTGGCTGCCCTGTCCGGGGAACAGGAACGCCGTGAGGCCGGGGCCGCCGTCATCCGCCGGCTCCGCGAGGTGGACCTCCGGCGCCGGACCTCCGGCGGCGGCCGCGGGAAGGCGCGCCGCCTCCGGGGCGGGGGTGGCATCGGGCGGAAGGTCGTCGAGGGCGGTGTGGGCGTCGAGCGCTTCGAGGACGTGTCCGAGCCGCCGGCGCAGGTCGGCGGGGTCGTGCGCGACGAACGCGGCGCGCACGGGCCCCTGGGCGCGGGCTGCGCGGTGCGAGGCCGTGACGGCCAGGTCGCGCAGCCGCCACGGCGTCGCCCCCGACTCGGCCCCGGCGGCCAGGTCGAGCAGCTCGGCGGCGGCTCGGCGGGCCGCCGCCGCGGTGGCGCCCCGGAAGGTGAACAGCTCCGCCGGCCAGTCGTCCCGGGAGTGGACCGGAGGCGGTCCGTCACCGCCGTGCGCGGCGAGCACGACGTGGAAGTTGGTGCCGCCGAAACCGAAGGCGCTCAACCCCGCGAGCCGCCGCTCGGGTGCGTCCGGCCACGGCAGCGCCTCCCGGTGGAAGACGAACGGGCTCTCGCCCTCCTTCCACGCGGACACCGGCTTCGCCAGGTGCAGGGTGGGCGGTCGGACGCCGGTGTGCAGGGCGAGCGCGGTCTTGATCAGCCCGGCCAGTCCCGCGGCGCACTTGGTGTGCCCGATCTGCGACTTCACCGATCCCAGCACGCACGCGCCGCTCGCCGCGCCCGCCTCGGAGAACACCTCGGTGAGCACGCCCAGTTCGGTGCGGTCACCCACCACGGTGCCGGTGCCGTGCGCCTCCACGAGGGAGACCTGCGCGGGCGAGACACCGGCGTTGCGGTAGGCGCGCTCCAGGGCGGCGCGCTGGCCCTCCGGACGCGGGGCGGTCAGCCCGAGGGAACGGCCGTCGCTGGAACTGCCGACCCCCTTGATCACGCCGTACACGCGGTCGCCGTCGCGCTCGGCGTCCGCGAGGCGCTTGAGGACGACGCAGGCGACGCCCTCCCCGAGGACGATGCCGTCCGCGCCGGCGTCGAAGGGGCGCGACCGGCCGGTGGGGGAGAGGGCGTGCACGGAGGTGAACAGGGCGTAGTCGTTGATGCCGTTGTGCAGGTCGGCGCCCCCGCACAGCATCAGGTCGCTGGTCCCCAGCACCAACTCCTTGCAGGCGGCGTCGACGGCGGCCAGGGAGGAGGCGCAGGCCGCGTCGACCGTGTAGTTGGCGCCGCGCAGGTCGAGGCGGTTGGCGACCCGCCCGGAGATGACGTTGGCCAGCATGCCGGGGAAGGTGTCCTCGGTGAACCGCGGCAACTGGTCGTCCAGTTCGGCGGGGACGTGCCCGTAGTAGGAGGGGAGCACCGCCCGCAGGGTGGTGGCGTTGGACAGGTCGCTGCCCGCCTCGGCACCGAAGACGACCCCCGTCCGCGTCCGGTCGAAGGCCCGGCCCTCCTCCCCGTACCCGGCGTCCTCCAGGGCGCGCCGGGCGGATTCGAGGGCCAGGAGCTGTACGGGCTCGATGTTGCCCAGTGAGGTCGGCGGGATGCCGTAGCGCAGCGGGTCGAAGGGGATCCGGGGCAGGAAACCGCCCCACTTCGAGGCGCTGGCGGCCCCGGGCTCGGGGGAGTGGTGCACGGCGGGGTCCCAGCGCTCCGGCGGCACCTCGGTGACGGCGTCCCGGCCGTCGAGGACGAGCGACCAGAAGGCGGCCAGGTCCGGAGCCTGCGGGAACATGCAGGCCATGCCGACGATCGCCACGTCCAGCGGTGCCGGTGCGGGCTCGGCGTCGGCGGCGTTCTCGGCGGGGTCCGCCCCGGGTACGCGGTCGCCGCGGAGGCCGGCGGTGCGCCGGTCGAGGAAGTCCACGGCGCCCTCGGTGACGGACGCGTGCAGAGCGGCGACGGTGGTGGTCGAGTTGCGCAGCACCGCCACCTCGCCGGCCATGAACATGCCCTCCGCGTACTGGCGGGACTCGTCCACGGTCTCCAGGGCCCCGGCGCCGGTGCGTTCGACACCCTTGCTGGCGATCCGCAACCGGCCGACGTTGAGCCGTTCCAGCCGCTCCCAGATCTCGCGCCCGGGAACGCCCTCGGCACGCAGCCCGGCCTCCACCTCGCGGAATCCGTCGCTGAACGGGCTGGGAACGCACCGGGTGGCGTGCCCGGGGGCGGTGCGCAGCAGCGCGGTCCGCTCCGCGGCGAGCACCTGCCGTTGGAAGAGGGGCCGTACCGCCCCGCACGCCACGGCTTCCTCGGTGAACAGGTAGGCGGTGCCCATCAGGACGCCCACCGCGCAGCCGCGGGCGGTCAGCGGGGCGGCGAGCGCGGCCACCATGGCCGCCGAGCGGGCGTCGTGGATCCCGCCCGCGAGGAACACCTCGATGCCCGCCGCGTCGTCCGTGCCCTGCTCCCGGTCGGGACCCGGCCGCCCTCCCGGGCCGTGCCCGCGGCCCTGGTTCTCGTCCATCCAGTCGCCCAACACGGTGAGTTGGGCCTCCCACAGCGGGAAGCTGTTGCGGGGCCCGACGTGGCCGCCGCACTCGGCGCCCTCGAAGACGAAGCGTCGGGCGCCCTGTTCCAGGTACTGGCGCAGCAGTCCCGGCGAGGGCACGTGCAGGAAGGCCTTGATGCCGTCGGCCTCCAGGGACCGCGCCTGTGAGGGCCGGCCGCCGGCGATGATCACGTGTGTGGGCCGGTGGGCGCGGACGGCCTCCAGCTGGGCGGTACGGGTTTCCTCGGGGGCGAAGCCGAGCACGCCGACCCCCCAGGGGCGGCCGGCCAACGCCGTCCCCGCCTCGGCGAGCAGGGCGCGGGCCCGGTCGCCGCCGGCGAGCGCCAGGGCCAGGAAGGGCAGGGCCCCGCCGTCGGCCACGGCCCGGGCGAAGTCGACGCCGTCGCTGACGCGGGTCATGGGGCCCTGCGCGATCGGCAGGCGGGTGCCCAGGGCGCGGCTCATGGCCGATCCGGGGAGCAGGACGCCGGTGGCGGGGTCCCCCTCCACGGCGGTCAGCACCGCTTCGGTGACGGCGCGGACGGCGTTCGCGGCGTCGCCGTAGCGGTCCGCGAAACGGGCCGCGAGGAAGGCGTCCTGGCCCACGGGCAGCAGTTGCCCGTCCGGGTCACGACCGCCGAGCAGGGCCGCCACCCGTGCCGGGTCGTCGGGAACCCCGTCCGTGGGCCCGGCGCCCAGGGCGCGGCGGTGCAGGAACCGGTGGCCCCCCATGACCGTGGTCTCGGAGCCGTCCATGCCCCGCAGTACGGCCGCGACGGATTCGGGGACCGCCGACTCGGCCAGCAGCGCGAGCTGGGTGTCGAGCACCACGCCCGCGGCCCCGCCCACCACGGCCGCGGCGGCCGTGCCCGGCGCCATGCCGCCGCAGGCCCACACCGGTGGACCGTCGGGGCCGACCATTTCGAGCAGTTGCTGGAGCAGGACGAAGGTGCCGAGCTCGCCGATCCGCCCCCCGCACTCCCCGCCACGGGCGATGAGGCCGTGGACGCCAGAGTCCAGGGCGGCCCGGGCCTCGTCCGCCCCGGTCACCTCGGCCAGGACGCGCACGCCGCGGGGCAGGATGCCGGGAGACCACGCGGAGCCGACGCCGAGGATCACGGTGTGGGGCGGGGCGCCGTCGCGGACGAGGTCGTCGAGGGGTAATCGGCACCGCGGACCGACGCGGATCCCGTGGCGGCCGGGCAGCCACCCGCGCAGGTCGGCCCACTCCTTCCGGGCGGCGCGGTCCCCGCTCCCGAGGTCCAGCACGCCGAGCCCCCCGCCGCGCGTCACGGCGGCCGCCAGCCGCGCGTCGGGCTCACCGAAAGGAGTCAATCCAATGACCAGGTCCAGGACGTGCTCTGCCGACGTCATAATTCTCCGAATGTGCGATGCATTACCCGGGGGGAAATTTCGGTCAAACGAAAGCGCCGAAGGAAGGCATGAGGTCGCGCGCGCCCGGAACGGGAATTCGGGCAGTTCGGTGGACGTAGCGAAAGTAGCGGCAAGTTACTGAGGGGTCAACGCTGCGGCCCTGATCCGCAGGGGGCTCCAGGGTGTCCGCGCGCCTTCGAAGGGTGGCCCATTCCTGATATCGGCGTTCCGGGCGTCATGCGTCGACGTGAATGAAAGGCGAGAATTCAACGGGCATCCGCATCGGTCGGGGCGCCGAAAGTACTGGTCAGTAGGGCTTTCGTCGGGCGGTTCCGGATCCCACCGGACCGGACACCTGTCCGATTTCGCGCCACTGCCGACCATCCTCCCCGGGCGTCCTCCGGCGCCGCCCCGCACCGCCCCGCACCGCCCCGCACCGCTCCGCACCGCTCCGCCGCCCGGGGAGTCGGCAGGGGACCGGCGGGGCAGGAGGGACCCATGACTCCTTCTTCCCTCCCCGAGACCCCCGACGACGACCCGACCCCCGACGACGACCCGACCCGCTACGTCGGGCTCGAAGCGGGGGAGGCCGAACAACGGGCCCGCCTACGGGGCTGGTCGACCCTGCGCCGACTGCCGCCGGGCGCGATGATCACCCTGGAATACCTGGAGGGCCGCCTGAACTTCGAGGTCGAGGAGGGCAGGGTGCGACGCGCCTGGAAGGGTTGATCCGACAGCGGGCTTCGAGCCGGCTTCGAGTCGGGTTCAGGTGACGTTCAGATCGGCGTGCACCAGGTGGTGGTCCGAGTACCGGCTGGGTTGCACGTGCTGCGCCCGTGGGGTGATGCCCCGCAGGAAGACGTAGTCGAACTTCATGTTCCAGTCGGTGGTCGGCCCGCAGCCCGCGCCGGGCGAGGGTCGGCACTGCGGGTCCGCGTCCGCGGCCAGGGCCCATGCCGGGCCGAGTTCGGAGGCTTCCGGCACGGCGTTGAAGTCCCCGAGGACGATGGCCCGGTCGTGCCGGGCGACCTCCGCGGCGAGTACGCCGACCTGGTCCGCCCGGACCGTCTCCTGCCGCCGTTGGGCGAGGTGGGTGTTGAGGACGCGGACGGATCGACCGCCCACGGTGGTGGTGACCGCCATGTACCCGCGGTCCTCGGATCCACCGTCGGGGTATTCCACTTGCCTGCTGTCCGTCATGGGCGCCGCCGAGAGGATGGCCTGGCCGAAGGCCCCCGGGCTCCACGGAAGCCCCCCGCAGCGGTTCCGGTTCCGGAGGACCATGCCGTACTCGACGTGGTAGTCGAGTCCGTAGAAGTTCCTCAGGTACTCACGGATCTTCTCCACGTCGCGCACGCACGCCTCTTGCAGGCCGATGACCTGGGGCGCGTACGTGGCGATCTCCGCGGCCCGGCCGAGGTTCTGCCCGACCCCACCACAGGGGTTGCAGATGTTCCACGTGGCGACCCGGTCGGGCACGATGTGCTGCACGGCGTGGGCCGGTAGCGGCCTGACGATGAGGGCACTGCTCGGTGCGCTGGGGCCCAGGAGCACCACGCAGAGCGCGGTCACGGCCCCCGCGAGCCACCACCGCAGGCCTGTTCCCCTCACCGTCGCCTCCTCGGGTACGGATGCGCACGGCATCACGGAGCATCTCCTGCACGAGGGTATGGGACGGGTCGCGGACGACGCGTCGCCCACCCGGCGCCGGCGGGCGCGCGCGAGCACCCGCCGAGGCGCGCACACGGAACTGAGCCGCCGTCACGACAACCCGTCGGCCCGCTTCCGCGTCTTCCGCGCAGAGCCGTCTCCGACCGACCGGGTGCGGAGCGAGGTCCTGGAGGAACACCATCGACACCAACACACCCGAGAGGTCCGGCGGGGTCGCGGGTCCCCGCCGCACGAGTGGGATCGGCAGGCTGCTGCTCGGCGCCGCGGCGGGGATCCTCCTGACCGCCGGTCTCCTGACGGTCCTCTGGTGGCCCCGGACCGAGGTGACGTACACCAGCGCCGCCCCCTCGAACGTGAAGTACGCCGACGAGGCACCGCACCACCTGGGGCTGGTGCACGAACACACCCTGTCCGGCCGGCACTCCTACAAGATGATCGTCGGAAGATATCCCGGGGCGTCGTACGGACACTGGTTGGACATCGACCCGGTCCTCGGCGCGAAGGGCGTCGAATCGACCACATGGACGGAGTCCGGGGTGCGCGTCCGCTTCCCCACCGGCCACGAGATCTTCGTCCCGGCCCGTTTCTTCCTCTTCGGCAGATAGTCCCGGGGCCCACCCCACTCCGCCTTTCCGACGGGCGTCGGGCAGTATGCGACACCGGCCAACCCACCCACTTCCCACTTCCGAGGACCATTCATGACGCGTTCGCTCGACGGCCTCACGTTCGCCCCCATCGCCGACCAGGAGCCCGGGCAGGTCGGTCTGCGGACCCTGTTCGAATACCACGAGGCGGACGGACGCATATGGGCCGAGTACGCCGGCGGGGACGTGGTGAAGGGCCACCTGGTCGGCACCCGGGCCGGCGACACCATCGACTTCCGTTACGTCCAACTCCGCACCGACGGCACGACCGCCTCCGGGCACTGCGTCTCCCTCATCACCGAGCTCGCCGACGGCCGCCTCCGCATGGAGGAGACGTGGACGTGGGAGTCCCGGCCGGGAAGCGGCACCAGCACGGTGGAACAGCTCCGACCCGCGGACGATCCGCGCCCGGACCGGGACAACACCTGACCGGGAGCCGCACGTGCCGCACGCGCTGCCCGTGGAGGCGACGGCCGATATCCTGAGGTCCTCGCTCGGGGCTCTCCTCACGAAGGGCAGCGCGATGAACGGGCAGACCAACCGGCGTCGGTGTCTCGTGCTCCTCGCGGCTCCGCTCCTCGCCTCCTCCGTCGCCCTCACCCCCGCCCTGGCGGCCCACGGCGGCACGGCGACGCAGCCGGGAGCCGCCCCCGCGGCACCCTCCTGCCAACTGCTGCCGGGTGGGAACGGCGGGCCGGCCGGTGACACGTCCTACAAGCTCCACCTCGGCGGGTTCCCCGCGAACCAGACGGTGCGCATCGAGGGGCCGAAGACGTCCGTGCAGGTCAAGGTCAACGCCAAGGGGGTCCTGGACCGACCGGGCCTGCGCCAGGGCGCGTACGGCGTGAGCTACAAGGTGGCCGGGTCCCAACAGGCCAAGCGCGTCACCTGCGCCACGGCCGCGGCCCAGAAACCGGGCGGCGGCAAGCAGGACGTACTGGTCACCAAGGTCGAGGTGGTCGTCCTGACGCCCGCCGGTACCGTCATCGACTGCGCCAAGCCGACCACCGCCGAGTTCGACGGCAAGATCACGGCCACCGGCACCGGAAAGGTCCGCTACTACTGGACCTTCGCCTCCAGTTCCACCCCGGTCTCGCCCGGCTCCGTCGACTTCAAGCCCCCCACCACCGGCCACGCCCTGCTGCACGTCGTGGAGGTCCCGCCACAGCCGAACGCCTCGACGGTGAGCACCTTCGTCACCTTGCACCTACCGGACCAGAACCAGAGCGCACGCAGCGCACAGGTGACCTTCACCTGCGCGAAGTGACCCGTCGGACGGGCGCTACTGACCGGTGAGCTGGAGCACGGCTATGCCCGCGAGGACGGTGGCGGCGGCGGTGACGCGTCGGTGACCGAGCCGTTCGCGGAAGACGAACGCGCCGATCAGGGCGCCGAAGACGATGCTGGTCTCCCGTAGCGCGGCGATGGTGGACAGGTCGCCGCGGGACTGCGCCCACACGACGAGCCCGTACGCCAGGAGGGAGAGCAGCCCGCCGACCAGGCCGCGACCGCACAGCGGCCGCAGCGCGGTGAACAGCGCGGGCCCCCGGCGGGCCAGGGCGATCAACGGGAGGACGAGTCCCTGGCACAGGAAGAGCCAGGCGATGTATCCGAAGACGCTGCCGGAGACGCGGACGCCGCTGCCGTCCACGAGGGTGTACGAGGCGATCATCACCCCCGTCCCGACGGCGGCCGCGAGCGCGGGGAACTGGGCGCGGCCCGGAAGGCCGTCGGCCAGCGCGAGCCCGGCCAGGCCGCAGGAGATCACCGCGATGCCGACGGCCTGTCCGACCGGCAGGGAGTGGCCGAGCAGGGTCGTGGAGACCAGGGCCACCACGACGGGAGAGGTGCCCCGGGCGGTCGGGTACATCTGACCGAAGTCGCCGAGTTGGTAGGCCCGTAGGAGCAGCAGTTGGTAGGCGACCTGCAGGGCGGCGGAGGCCGCGATGTACGGCCAGGCCGCCGGGGCGGGCGGCGGGGCGAAACAGACGAGGACGGCGCCGGATCCGGCGGAGGCGAGGCTGATCAGGGTGAACCCGGCCAGCTTGTCGCGCAGGCCGTGGGTGAGGCCGTTCCAGGTGGCGTGCAGCACCGCCGAGGCGAGGACGACGACTGGCACGGCGGCCGAGCCCGTCAAGAAGGGCAGGTTCCCGGGCACGTGTGCTCCCCACGGTGGTCCTACGGAGTGACATGACTCCGAGGAGTCATGGAAGGGTTGTGGAACAGGATTCCCCACTACACTAGCCCCATGGAAATTCATTCCGCATCGGGGGACGGGCTCGCCGCACACATCCGCTCCCACCTGCCCGAGCTGCGCGAGACCGAGGCCAGGGTGGCGCGGGTCGTCCTGGACAAGGGCGCGGAGCTGGTGCACCTCAGCGTCAGCGACGTCGCGGCCCTCGCCGGCACCGCGCCCTCCACGGTCGTGCGGGCCTGCCAGCGGCTGGGGTTCCGCGGTTACCAGGAGCTGAAGATCAACGCCGCCCGGCAGGCACCCGCGCCGGAACCCTCCCGGGAGCGGGACCCGGCCGCCCGCGCCCTGGCCGACACCGTCCGCGCCGCCCAGGAGGCACTGAACGGGCTGGCGGCCACGGTGACGCCGGAGCGACTGAGCACGGCGGCCGGACTGGTCGACGCGGCCACCCGGGTGCTGGTGGTCGGCGCGGGACTGTCCGGCGCCGTCGCCCTGGACACCGCCTACCGGCTGCGCGCCCTGGGCTGCGTGGTCGACGCGCCGGCCGACCCGCTGACCGCACAACTGGCGGCGTCGCAGCTCACGGCCCCCGCCGTCTGCCTGGCCATCAGCCACACGGGCGCCACGCGCAGCACCGTGGACGCCGCCCGGCGCGCACGACGGGCCGGCGCCCAGGTGGTGGCCGTCACCAGCTACGCCCGCTCGCCCCTGAGCGGGACCAGCGACTGCACGCTCGTGGCGGGCGGACAGGACCTGGTGTTCGGCCTGGAGACCGTGGCGGGCCGACTGGCCCACCTCGCGGTGATCGACGCCCTCACGCTGACCCTGTTGGGGCTGCGCGGGGCGCCGGCCGAGGAGGCCCTGCGGCTGTCGGCCGACGTCACGGTCGACCACTCGTACTGACGGCCACCGGCCGGCAAGGCGCCGCCCGTCCCGCCCAGCGCGGGGCGACCGTCCTGAGCAGGACGAGTTCGCCGCCGGTGCAGTAACCCAGTTCGCCGTGCCGGGTGATCCTCGCGCGACACCCGGACTCCGCGCGCCACAGCACCCGTTCGTCGCGCACGTACAGGTACAGGTGACGCCCGTCCCGCCAGAACCCCTCACCGACCCGTACCGCGCCGGGCCCGAGGCCCGCCGGGCGCACCGGCCGGTCCGCCTCGTGCACGTCGCGGTCGCTCCGGCCGGGCGCGCACCACCGTCCGAGCCTCGATGTCGGGCAGCGGGCACTCGTCGGGGGACAGGCGGGTGAAGGGTCGCAGGGTGCCGAAGCAGGGGTCCAGCAGGTACGCTCCCCGCGCGTCCGGGACCACCAGGCGGAATCCGGCGTCCAGCGGCACGGTGCGGTCCCACCGGCATCCGGTGGCGGCGTCGCGCGCGACCTGGGGCTGGTCCCAGGTGACGTCCTGGCGCCGGCCCGCGTCGCCCGATCCGGAAGTGACGGCGCTCGCCATCACCGTGGCCCGGCAGTCGCCCTCGGTCGGCGCGGTCAGCACGAGCAGCCGGTCACCGCCCTGGACGGCCACCCGGTCGATCCGACCCTCGGGGAGCCGCAGCCCCTCCACCCGGTGCGGCTCCCCCGTGTCCGGGTCCACCCGGGCGATCCGCTCGCCCGCCACCAGGTACGTCTCGCACCGGTCGGTGCGGCGGAGGGCCGCGTCGCGTGCGCAGCCGTCCAGCACGGAGTGGGTCGTCGGCTCCGTACGCTCCCAACGTCGCTGCCCGGACCAGGCGTCCCAGCCCGTGAGCCGGCCTGCGTCCGGCCCGCAGAGGGCCTCCACGAGGCGCGAGTTCGAGCCCGCGCCGTCGCGGGACACGAGAACGCCCTCCGGCAGTTCGTGCCGCCAGGCGAGGGTCCCGGGATCGACGTCGACGCGTGCCACGTCCGTGGCCCCCTCGCGACCGGGACGAGGGACCACCGCACGCGCGGCGCCCCGTCACGCGCGCCGGGCGGTCCGTCCGCAACGGGCGGCAAACAACAAAGGCAAGGAGGGATACGCACTCCTTGCCACTCTCAAGTTATAGCGCGTAGGGGGGCTTGCGGCAAGGCCCCGGTGGTGAAGCAGAATCACCGGTCCAAGCCAATGTCAAGAGGCAGGAGGGGTCCGCCGTGCGCGCCGCCGGACGAGGAGTTCACCGAGCGGCTGGACGGCGTCGGGGCGCAGCCGGCGCCCGCACGCCGCCCCCGATTCCCGCCCGGACGCCCCGACGCGCCCCCGCCCCCGCATACAGAACCTCCCGCACACCGGGGTCGCCGACGACCGACCCGAGATCGGAGCCGCATCCGTGCACCCGCTGACCACCAGCGTGTTCGACCTTCCCGACCACCTTTCCGCCAAGGCCGACCCCATGTTGGTCGCCGGCGACGAGCAGCACTTCTCGGCCCTCGCGGAGAGCCTCGACTCCACGATCGCCGAGGTGTCCGAGCGACTCGACGCCGCCCGCAGGGCACCCGGAGGCCTGGGCAGGGAGGCGATGGACCGGGACGCGGAGATCCATCGACTGAGTGCCCGCCTGCGCCTGCTGCGCCGCTTCGGCCTGGACCTGTGCCTCGGCCGCATGGTCGGCGCCGAGGACGCCCGCCCCCTGTACGTCGGACGGTTCGGCCTCACCGACAGCACGGGCCGCCGGCTGCTGGTCGACTGGCGCTCCCCGGCGGCGGAGCCGTTCTTCGCCGCCACCCACGCCAACCCGATGGGCCTGACCAGCCGGCGCAGGTACCGGTGGACCGGTGGCCGGATCGGCGACTACTGGGACGAGGTGTTCACCACCGACGGCCTGGAGGGGCACGCCGCCCTCGACGACCAGTCCGCCTTCATCGCCGGCCTCGGCGCCAACCGGTCGTCCCGGATGCGGGACGTGCTCGGCACCATCCAGGCCGACCAGGACGCCATCATCCGGGCCGGCTCCCGCGGCGCCCTCGTCGTCGACGGCGGCCCCGGCACGGGAAAGACCGTCGTCGCCCTGCACCGCACCGCCCACCTCCTCCACTGCGACCCGCGGCTCGGACACCGGCGCGGCGGAGTGCTGTTCGTCGGCCCGCACCGCCCCTACCTGGCCTACGTCTCCGACGTCCTGCCCAGCCTCGGGGAGGAGGGCGTACAGACCTGCACCCTCCAGGACCTCGTGGCCGAAGGAGCCGGGGCGACGGTCGAGAGCGACCCGGAGGTGGCCCGGCTGAAGTCCTCCGCGGGCTTGGTGAAGGCCATCGAGGCAGCCGTCAGGATCTACGAGGAGCCGCCCGCCAAGGGCATGACGGTCACGACCCACTGGTCCGACATCCCGCTGACCGCCGATGACTGGGCCACGGCCTTCGACGCGGTGGAGCCGGGCACCGCGCACAACGAGGCGCGCGAGCAGATCCGCGCCGAACTGGAGACGATCCTGCTGGAGAAGCACCAGTGGGACAACGACGGCGACGAGGAGGACGTCCCGGAGGAACTGTTCCGCAGGTCGCTGCGCGCGAACCGGGAACTGGCGGCGGCCCTCGACCGTGCCTGGCCGACGCTGGAACCGGCGGAACTCGTCGCCGACCTGTGGTCGGTGCCGGCCTACCTGCGCAAGTGCGCCCCCTGGCTGAGCCGCGAAGAGGCGCACGCGCTGCAACGCGCGGACGCCCGACGCTGGACGGTGTCCGACCTGCCGCTCCTGGACGCGGCGCGGCAGCGCCTCGGCGACCCGCGGGCGTCCCTGCGCAAGCGCCGCCACGAGGCGTCCGTCGCCGCCGAGCGCGAGCGCATGGCGGGGGTCATCGACAGCGTGCTCGCCGCCGATGCCGACGGCGAGGGCGCGGTGACGATGCTGCGCGGCAGGGACCTCCAGGACAGCCTGATCGACGCGGCCGCGCTGCCCGATGCCGACCGGGACCGGCTCGCCGGGCCGTTCGCGCACATCGTCGTGGACGAGGCCCAGGAACTGACGGACGCCGAGTGGCAGATGCTGCTGCTGCGCTGCCCGTCCCGGAGCTTCACCATCGTCGGGGACCGCGCCCAGGCCGGCCACGGGTTCACGGAGTCCTGGCGGGAACGGCTGGAGCGGGTCGGGATCGATCGGATCACCGTGGCCTCCTTGAGCGTCAACTACCGCACCCCGGAAGAGGTCATGGCGGAGGCCGCGCCGGTGATCCGCGCCGCGCTCCCGGACGCCAACGTGCCGACGTCCGTCCGCAGCAGCGGCATTCCGGTCCTGCACGGATCCGTGACGGAGCGGGACGCGATCCTCGACGGCTGGCTCGCCGCGCACGCCGAAGGGGTGGCCTGCGTCATCGGGGATCCCTCGTTCCGTGCGACGTCCCGCGTCCGGTCGTTGACCCCGGCGCTGTCGAAAGGACTCGAGTTCGACCTGGTCGTCCTCGTCGACCCGCAGGACTTCGGCCCGGGCGTCGCGGGCGCGGTGGACCGCTACGTCGCGATGACCCGGGCGACCCAGCGGCTCGTGGTCCTCACCACCCCCGGGCGACGTCGGCACGACGCCGGCGGCGGCGCGGACGGGGCGTCGCGCGAAGCCGCGCGTTAGAGACGGGCGGGGTCGGGCAGGTCGCCGCCTTCGGCGAGCAGCGCGCTGCCGTACACGAGCTCGGCGATCTCCTTCAGGGCGACGTCGTCGGCGTTCGCTCCGTGCGCCGTGCGCAGCGCGGTGATCAGCGGGTGCGTGGGGTTGAGCTCCAGGATCCGCTTGACCGGAGGCATCTCCTGTCCCATCGCCCGGTACATCTTCTCCAGGGTCGGGGTCATGTCCTGGGCGTCGCCGACGACGCAGGCGGCCGAGGTCGTCAGCCGCGACGACAGACGGACCTCCTTGACCTCGTCGGACAACGCGGTCGTCAGCCAGGGCAGCAGCGCGGCGAACTCCTCGTCGCGCCTGGCCCCGGACTCGGCGTCCTCGTCCTCGCCGGTGGGCCCGCCGAGGTCGACCTGGCCCTTGGCGATCGACTGCAGCCGGTGGCCGTCGAAGGCCGGCACCCGGTCGGTCCACACCTCGTCGACGGGGTCCGTGAGGATCAGGACCTCGTACCCCTTGGCGGCGAACGCCTCCATGTGCGGAGAGTTCTCCACCGTGGTGCGGTTCTCGCCGGTCAGGTAGTAGATGGTGTCCTGGCCGTCCTGCATGCGCTCGACGTACTCGCGCAGGGTGGTGGTCGTCCCCTTGTCGTGCGTGGAGTCCGCCGACACCAGTTCCAGCAGGGCCTCGGTGTTGTCGGTGTCCTCCAGCAGCCCCTCCTTCAGGACCCGGCCGTACTGGGACCACAGTTCCGCGTAGCGACCACTGTCGTCGTTCCGCACGCCCTTGAGGGCGCCGAGGACCTTCTTCACCAGTCGCCGGCGCACGCTGCGGATCTGCCGGTCGTGCTGGAGGATCTCGCGGGAGATGTTCAGCGACAGGTCGTGGGCGTCCACCACCCCCTTGACGAAGCGCAGGTAGTTCGGCATCAGCGCTTCGCAGTCGTCCATGATGAAGACGCGCTTGACGTACAGCTGCACCCCGCGCTTGCTCTCGCGGGAGTACAGGTCGAACGGTGCCTGCGAGGGCACGAACAGCAGGGCCTCGTACTCGAAGTTGCCCTCGGCCTTCATGTGGATGGTCTCGGCCGGATCCTGCCAGTCGTGGCTGATCTGCTTGTAGAACTCGTTGTACTCGGCCTCGGTCACCTCGCTGCGCGGCCGCGCCCAGATCGCCTTCATCGAGTTCAGCGTCTCGACCTCGGACGTCGTCGCGTCATCGCCGTCGGCGCGCTCGACCGCCATCCGGATCGGCCACCGGATGAAGTCGGAGTACTGCTTGACGATCTGACGGATCTTCCACTCGGCCAGGTAGTCGGCCAGTCCGTCCTCACCGTCGGCGGGCTTCAGGTGCAAGGTCACCGAGGTGCCCACGGGCAGGCCGTCGACGGCCTCGATCTCGTAGGTGCCCTCGCCGTCGGACTCCCACCGGGTTCCCTCCTCGCCGCCTGCCCGCCGGGTGCGCAGGGTGACCCTGTCCGCGACCATGAAGGCGGAGTAGAACCCGACGCCGAACTGCCCGATCAGGTTCTGCGCCGCGGCGGGGTCGTCGGCGTCCTTGATCTTCTCCAGCAGGCCGGCCGTGCCGGACTTGGCGATCGTCCCGATGAGCTCCACGAGGTCGTCGCGGCTCATGCCGATGCCGTTGTCCCGTACGGTCAGCGTGCGGGCGTCTGGATCGGTCTCCAGCACGATGTGCAGGTCGGAGGTATCGACCCCGAGGTCGGGGTCGGTCAGTGACTCAAGCCTCAGCTTGTCCAGGGCGTCCGAGGCGTTCGAGATCAGCTCGCGAAGGAAGATGTCCTTGTTCGAGTAGATCGAGTGAATCACCAACCGGAGCAACTGGCGCGTCTCGGCCTGGAATTCGAGCGTCTCGACACTGCTACCCACTCTGGGTGCTCCCTTCGTTACGGTTGGAACGCATGATAGACGGGGTGGCGTCCGTGCCGGGCGCCACGGGCGCGGCGGGCAACCGCAGGACCAGGCGCGCGCCCCGGACGGCGTTTTCGGCCGTCAGCGTCCCACCGTGATGGGTCGACAGGTCCCGGGCGATGGCGAGGCCCAGGCCCGCCCCGCCGTGATCGCGGCTGCGCGAGTCGTCGAGGCGGGTGAAACGCTCGAAGACCCGGTCACGGTCGGCCGGCGGGATGCCCGGACCGTCGTCGGTGACCTCCAGCACGGCCGTGCGCGGTCCCGGGCCCTTCGAGGTGCGCAGGGTGACCTCCACGGATCCGTCCGCGTAACGCTGCGCGTTGTCCAAGAGGTTGGTGACGACCCGACTCAGCCACAGGGCGCTGCCGGTGATGCCCACCCCTTCCTCGAGCGACACGCGTACGGGAACCCGGTCGCCCAGCCGGGCCTCCACGGCCTCGTCCACCAGGGCGGTCAGGTCCAGTGCGACGGCGGCCACGGGCTGCGCGGCGTCGATGCGGGCGAGCAGCAGCAGGTCCGAGGCGAGGTGCTGGAGCCTTTCGACGTCCTCCAGGGCGCCACCGATGAGCTCGGGCCACAGCTCCGGGTCCCGGACGGCCAGGGCCACCTCCAACTGCGTGCGCAGGACGGTGATGGGGGAGCGCAGTTCGTGTGAGGCATCGGCGATGAACTGCCGCTGACGGGCACCGGAGGCCTCCAACCGGTCCAGGGTGGAGTTCATGGTCTCCGCGAGACGGGCGACCTCGTCGTGGGTGGCCGGTACGGGCACCCGGCGGTGCAGGTCGCGGTCGGAGATCTCGGCGACCTCGGCGCGGATCGCCTCCACGGGCCGCAGCGCGCGGCCGGTGACCCGCCACGTCACGAGGGCGACCGTGGCCAGCAGCAGGGGCATGCCGATCACGAGGGCCGCGGTGGTGGTGTCGTCGGCGGCGTCCGCGTCGCGGAGGGAGGCCCCGGCGTACACCACGGCGGGACCGCTCGGCGTATCGGTGACGACCCGGACGACCCGCTGACGGTGGTCCCCGCCCAGCGGGCGAACACGCCAGGTCTGGAAGCGGATCCCGGGTACGTCGGGGCCCGCCGAGGGGAACGCGGGGACGCCGAGGAGGTTGGGGGTGGCGAAAAGGATGCTGCCGTCGGCGCTCACCACCTGGACGAACTCGACGCCGCGGCCCGTCGGCCGGACGCGGTCGAGCCGACCGGCGGCGGCGAGCTCCGCCACGCTGTCGGCCTGCCGCCGCGCGTCGTTCTCCGCGTTGCGCAGCAGGTTGGCCTCCAGCAGGCCGAGCAGGGCGAACGAGGCCAGTGACAGGGCCGCTGCCACGACGAGGCTCGCCCCCACGGTCGCCCGGGCCCGTACGGTGGTCGGCCACAGCCGGCGCAGGGCCGGCCACCGCTCCAGCATCGCGGCGGCGGCCGCGCGCCCGGCCGCGGCCGGGCGGCCCTCCAGGAGGCGGCGACGGAGGAACGGCCCGCGCGTGCGCGCGCGGTGGAGGAGGAGGTCGCAGACCTGGCGGCGGCGCACCCGCGGGCCGTGGGGGTCGTGGGCGGGGCGAGGTTCAGCCACCGTCGGCCGCCAGCCGGTATCCGGCCCCGCGCACGGTTTCCAGCGCGGCGCGCCCGAACGCCGCGTCGATCTTCCGGCGCACGGCGCTGACGTGCACCTCGACGACGTTGGGATCGCCCTCGAAGGCGCTGTCCCAGACCTGTTCCAGGATGTCCCGCTTGGTCACCACCTCGCCCGAGCGGCGGGCCAGGCACTCCAGGACCGCGAACTCCCGCGCGGTCAGGCGTATGTCGGTGCCGTCCCGGGCGCACGACCGCCGGGCGGGGTCGATCACCAGGTCGCCGCACCGCAGCACCTGCGGGCTGCGCCTGCCCGCGCGTCGCGCGAGCGCGCGGAGCCGGGCGACGAGCACCAGGTAGGAGAACGGCTTGGACAGGAAGTCGTCGGCGCCCGTGTCAAGTGCCTCGGCCTCGTCGTACTCGCCGTCCTTCGCGGTGAGCATCAGGATCCCCGACTCGTTGCCGGCGGCGCGCAGCTTCGCGCAGACGCGATAGCCGTTCAGGCCGGGCAGCATGATGTCGAGCACGATCAGGTCGTAGTCCTGCTCGGAGGCCATCCACAGGCCCTGGAGCCCGTCGTGGGCCACGTCGACCGAAAACCCCTCGGACTGAAGTCCCCGTTGCAGGGCCACGGCCAGTCGCCGTTCGTCCTCCACCACCAGTACGCGCATGCCGAACAGGGTCTCAGGCCCGGCCCGCGGGAGGCTGAAGAGGTCTTCAGGTGGCTTCAGCAGGGCTTCAGCTTCGGCTCGGCATGCTCGGGGACCCCGCCGGGTGACGCGCCCGGTTGTCCTGAGGAGCAACAGCATGCCCGACTCGTCGATCCCCCCGTCCGCTCAGCCCGAGCCGGCCGCGCAGCCCGGCCCGTCCGCGCCGCCCCAGGACGGCACACCGGCCCCCGGCCCCCGCGGGCGGGCGGCACTGGGCCGGCTGGTGCCCCGGAGCAACGGCGCCCGATGGGGTGCGCTCGGCGCCGCGGTGGTGCTCGTCGCCGGGGGAGTGGCGGTCCTCGCCGCGGCCGAGCACCACCACGACCGGGACGATCGACCGCGCTTCGCGCGGATCGCACCGGGCGTCCACGGTCCGGGGGAGCACCGCGCCGAAGCCGTGCCCGGGCACGACGGAGACCAGGCGGGCCCCGGGGAACACAGAGCGCTCGGCGGCCCGGAGGGCCGGGGCGCGGGCGGTGGCGGCCCCGAGCGTCGGGGCACGGGCGGTGGTCCCGTCCAGGCCGCTCCGGCGCCACTGCCCTCCCTGGCCATCGGTGACGCGGCCGGCAAGGCCGCCGCGGCGGTCACCGGCGGAAAGGTGGAGAGCCTCCGTGCGGTCGCCCAGGAGGGCGGAGGCAGCGCATGGCTGGCCGTGGTCCTCGGCCCCGACGGCGTCCGACACGCCGTCACGGTGTCAGGCACGGACGGAACGGTCACCGGCAACACCCCCGTGGCCCGATAGGCCGTCGGGCCGAAGGCCCCGGTCGCGGCAGGCACGGACGGCCGCGACCGGGGCCGCCGGAACCCGCGACGGCCCGCCCCACCCCACGCGCGGTGGATAGGGTCGGCGGCACCCGACGGAGGAGGACCGGAGTGACGAGCATCGTCATCGCACAGACGACCGTGGACGACGAGGAGAAGGCGTACGACATCGCGCGGGCCGCGGTGGAGGCCCGCCTGGCGGCCGGCGCGCACGTGGACGCGCGGATGACCACCTTCTACTGGTGGAAGGGCGAGGTGCGGCACGAGCGGGAGTACCGGGTCTCCTTCCAGACGACCGACGAGAAGGTCGCCGAGCTGGAGGCGTGGGTGCACGCGCGCCACCCGTACGAGGTGCCGCAGTGGATTGCGCTGACCCCGGCGCACGCCTCGCAGGAGTACCTGGCGTGGGCCGTGAAGGAGACCACGGAGAGCTGAACCGGCGGTGCGGGGAACGGTGCGGTGTGTCAACTCCGTCCGGATGAAGGCAAGTTCGTGGCATCCGAACCCTTGTCGGATGGGGTTCCGTGGCCAATGATGCTGCGGGCGTCCGGATTTCGGCACGGGCCGGACCCCGCACGCACACCCGCACCCGGCCGGCCAGGAGGCGTACCTTGCGGACGTACCGTCGTACGCGGAGATCGTTCGTGGTCGCCGGAGCGGCCCTCGCCCTCGTCATCGGGGTTTCCCAGCCGGCCTTCGCCGCGCCGCCGCCGGCCCTGCCCGTCAACGCCGAAGCGATCGAGTTGACCTACCAACCGGCCTACGACTACGACACCGACGGTTGCTACCCGACACCCGCCATCGGTTCGACCGGCGTGCTGAACGGTGGCCTCAACCCGACCGGCGCCCTCAACGGGAACTGCCGGGACGCCTCGGACCTCGACAACACCAACGGCTACTCCCGATCGACCTGCAACAACGGTTGGTGCGCCGTGGTGTACGCGCTGTACTTCGAGAAGGACCAGGCGATACCCGGCATCAGCCTCGGCGGGCACCGTCACGACTGGGAACACGTGGTGGTGTGGATCCAGGGCAACGAGGCCAAGTACGTGGCGACCTCGGCCCACGGCGACTTCGTCGTCCACGCGCGCGACCGGATCCGCTGGGAGGGAAGCCACCCCAAGATCGTCTACCACAAGGACGGTCTCGGCACCCACTGCTTCCGCGCGGCGAACACCAACGACGAACCGCCCGAGAACCACAAGCACACCTGGCAGTACCCGGCGCTCGTCGGGTGGAACGGATATCCGTCCGGCGTGCGCGACAAGTTGACCCGGGCCGACTTCGGCAGCGCGCACTTCGGTCTGAAGGACGGCTCCTTCGCCTCCCACCTGGCCGAGGCCAAGCCGGCCGGCATCCCCTTCGACCCCTACCTCTGACGTCGAGCGGGCGGGACGCGCGCCGGAAATCCCGGCGCGTCCCGCACCCCCGGCACGTCCCGCACCCCCGCCGTCACCGCTCCGAAGGGGTCCGGCAGTAGCGGTGTACGAGCTCGGCGTGGTCGGGGAAGAGGCGCAGCATGTCGCCGGTCCGGCCGAGGGTCATGTCGGCGTAGTCGAAACCGGGGGCGACGGCTTCGCTGATCAGGGCGTGGTCCCCGGCGGTGAGGTGGGACGCCTTCCAGACGCCCCCGGGGACCGCGAGGGTCAGGGAATGCCCCCGGCCCGGGTCCTGACCCAGGACGGCGGTGGTGTGCCGGCCGTCCGGGTGGATCAGGTGGTAGGTGACCGGCTCGCCGTGGTGGTGGAAGTGCAGTATGTCGGACTCGTTGAGGTGCCAGTGCCCGACGGGCGACCAGTGGGTGAGCAGGTAGTGGATCGAGGTCAGGGTGTGCCGCTCCCCGCGGGCCGTCGGCGTCCGTGGGCGGTGGTCGGCCTGGAAGGTGCGCCGGAAGTACCCTCCCTCCACGTGCTCCTCCAGGCCGAGGGTGTTGATCCAGTCATGTGCGGTGGGCACGCGGCCTCCATCGGTCGGTGGGCCTCCTGGGCCGTCTCCTTCGGACCCGACCGACAAGATCCGGGGGAGACGGTCCCGACCGCGTCCGGCGGTGCGGGGCCGGGGCCCGTCGGACGAACCCTACGGGGCGCGGTCGCGCGCGCAGCGGCCCACGACCGCCCGGGGTGGTCGCGCCTGCGTGATCCCGGAGCCCCGGCGGCTCAGCCGGCGTCCCCCGTCGTGACGAGCGCGCAATGCCGCACCACCTCCGCCAGGCTGCCCGTCGAGCGCAGCAGGGAGCGTTGGACGCGCGCCCCGTTGCCGCGTTCCAGGAGTTCGGCGATGCCCGCCCGGACGAGCCCGTCGTCGCCGAGGTCGACGAGTGCGTCGCGGACGTGGTCGTGGAGGGCTTCGACCACGGCCTCCGGCGCGGCTTCCCGCATGGTCTCCGGGTGGAGCAGGGGCCCGTCGAGTCCGGACCGGCCGGCCCGCCACGAGGCCAGCCGCAGCAGGCTGGTGCTGATCCGCGCGGGAGGCTCCCCGGCCCGCCAGGCACGGGCGGCGGTCTCCACCAGTCCCCGGGCCAGTGCGGCGAGGAGCACCGGGGTCCCGGCGTGCAGGGCGACGTCCGCGACCCTGATCTCCACGGTCGGGTACGAGGCCGACAGTCGGGCGTCGAAGTAGATCATCGCGGTGTCGCGGAGGACGCCCGTCCCGACCATGGCGCCCACCTCCTCGTGATAGCGGTCCGCCGAGCCGAACACGTCCACCGGGCCCGCCGACGGCAGCCGGTTCCACACCCGGCTGCGGTAGCTCGCGTACAGGCTGTCCTCGCCCTGCCAGAACGGCGAGTTCGCGCTCATGGCGGTGAGGACGGGCAGCCACGGCCGAATGCGGTCCAGTACGGCCACCCCCTCCTCGTCCGACTCCACCGACACGTGCACGTGGCAGCCGCAGGTCAGTTGCTCCTGCGCCGTCAGTCCGAACTGACGCTCCACCCATTCGTAACGAGGGCCGGTGCTGATGGACGGACGTACGGCCAGCGGGGAGGTGCCCACCGCCACGACGAGCCCACCGGCCGTGGCGGCGTGCCGCGCCGCCTCCCCGCGCCAGCGGACGATCTCCTCCTGGAGTTCGCCCATCTCCGTCACCGGTTTGGTGGCGAACTCGACCTGCTCCTCCTGGAGCTCCGCCTCGAAGGTGTGACCCTCCGCTCCGTCCGTACCGCCCTTGCCGCCGGCGGGCGCGCACGCGCGGTCGGCGGCGGCCAGCACCGCCTCCGCGAGGGCCAGGGCCTCACCGCTGTCGGCATCGACCAGAAGCAGTTCCTCTTCCACACCCACGCTGCGCATACGACCGCCTGTCTCGTCATGAACCGAACCGATCCCCGCCTGCCCCGCCCACGGCCCGGTATACCCGGCCGGCGGCCCCCGGTTCGTCGACCCGTCCGCGACGGGTGGCGAGCGCGTCGACGGTTCCGCGCCGCCCCGCCCCCTGCTACCGGCGAGTAGTTCGGACGTTCGCGACATTGCTCCGGATGATTTCACCAAGAATTTACTGCCCTCGCGGGGCGGTATTGGTGTGTGACGAGCGCCACAGGTTATTCCCTGGACGGGTCGCATCGGCACTGTCTCTAATAGGTCTTCGTGTCCGGCCGACGATCTTGGCCGGGTATCTACGGGGGAAATTCCCGAATCTTGTCGTTGGCAATGGTGCTGAACGAGAGGTCGGAGCGGTGTCAGTGATCCTGGCGGTCGAGAAATGGTCCGGACAATTCAATCCGAGTGACGCGGTACGGCAATGCTGAACCAGTTGCTCCCGAAGCGCGGCCCCGCCCGCACACTCACCGGCATCACGCTGGTGCATACCTTAGGACAAGGCCTTTGGATGGCGTTGAACGCCATCTATGCCGTGTCCGTCCTGAAGCTCTCACCCGGACAGTTCGGCATCGGGGTCGGCGTCGCCGCGGGCGTCGCGCTCGCCCTGAGCACCCCCAGCGGGCACCTGGCCGACCGGATCGGCCCCCGGGCCGTGCAGATCTGGTCCTTCCTCGCCCTCGGGCCGCTCACCGCCTCCCTGCTGGTCGTCGACGGGTTCCGCCAGTACCTGCTGGTGCTGTCCCTGCAGGCCGTCGCGTACAGCGCCAGCCGCAGCGCCCGGATGGCCATGGTCGCCGGACTGGTCCCGCCCGAGGACCGGGTCACCGTCCGCGCCCACCTGCGGGCCACCAGCAACGTCAGCGTCTCCGTCGGTGCCGCCCTCGCCGGTCTGGCGCTCGTGGTCGACACGCCCGCCGCCTACCGGGCCGCCGTCGTGCTCAACGCCACCACGTACCTGATCACCGGCCTGCTCACGCTGCTGCTCCCGGCCGTGCCGCCACAGCCGGCCAGGCCCGGGCCCGCCCTGATCGTGCTGCGCGACAGACCCTTCCTCACCTTCGTCGTGCTGGACGGCCTGCTCTCCATGCACAACCTGCTGCTGGACGTGGTCCTCCCGCTCTGGGTGCTCCACCACACCGGCGCGCCCCGCTGGATGATCGCCGCCATCCTCATCACCAACACCGTCGCGGTCGTCCTGCTCCAGGTGAGGGCCGCGCGCGGAACCGACGAACCGATCGCCGCGGCCCGCGCGTCCCGGGCCGGATCGCTCTGCCTCGGCGTGGCCTGCGTGATCTTCGCCCTCACCGAGGGCGCCTCCGCGGCCGTCGCCTGCGCCCTCCTCGTCGCCGGTGCGCTGGCCCACGTCCTCGGCGAGATCCGACAGTCCGCCGGCAGTTGGGGCATGTCCTTCGGCCTCGCGCCCGAACACGCCCAAGGGCAGTACCAGGGCACGGCCGCGATGGGCGCCGACCTCGGCAAGATGATCGCGCCCGCCGTGCTCACCTGGCTGGCCATCGAACACGGCGCCGTCGGGTGGCTCGTCATGGCCGTCGGGTTCGCCGCGGTCGGTGCCCTGATGCCACCGGTGGCGCGCTGGGCCGACCGGAGCAGACATTCCGAGCGCACGCGCGAACCCTCCACCCCCTGACCGGCACCCGCTGCGCTTTTCCGGTCATTCGCCGTCATTTCCTCCAGTCACCTCGCCATCACGTCATTGCGTCATTCTTCCATTCCGCCATTCAACAATTCCGTGTCGCGCGCGTCCTCCGGGCCCCGGGTTCCATCGGCGTGCGCACATTCCAGAAGGCCTGCGTGCCCCGTCCGGACGCTTTCCCGTGCACCGCACCGTCCGGGAAAGCCGGTCCGTCGCGCCCGCAGAACCGAAAAGCGCCATCGAACGAGGGGAATCACGTCCGTGGGCGAAATGCCTGCCGCCACATCCATCGCGCCCGAAGAGATGACGAAAGCCGTTCCGGCCCTCCAGCTCCCCGTTCGGGACACCGGTGGTCGCGCATCGGAGTCACCGGCCGCGCACTCCTGGACCGACCACGCCTTCCAGCCGCTGAGCGAGTTCGTCGGGGCGAGGGGACTTGAGCCCGATGACCTGTTCAACGCCGCGTTCACCGTGCTGCTGCACCGCTACAGCGGCCAGGACGACCTCGTCCTGGCCCGCGCCGGCGGGCCGGCGGACCCCGACCGGGTCCACCCCGTGGCCGTCCGCTCCCGGATCGGGGACGACGTCACCTTCGCCACCCTGACGGCCGCGCTCTCCGCCCGCCACCGCGCCGCGGCCCGGAACCCCGAGCACGCCGACGTACCCGCCGACCTCGGCACCGGACTGCGCGTGGGCTTCGTCGGCCGCGACACCCCGGCCCGGGCCGCGGCGGCGCCCGCCCGCCCCGACGGCCTCGACCTCCTCCTGGAGGTCGAACACGCCCCCGACACCGTCCGCTTCACCCTGACCTACGACGGCGCCCTGTTCACCGAGGCGTTCGTCTCCCGCATGGCCGCCAACTACCGGACCCTCCTGCTCGACGCCTGCCGTCGCCCCACCGCTCCCGTGGGCGACCTGACCGTGCTCTCGGAGGCCGAGACGCGTCACCTGCTCACGGAGCTCGGCGTCGCCGCCCGCGCCCACCTGGACGACACCACGCTCCACGCGCACGTCGAGGCCCAGGCGGCCCGCACCCCGCAGGCCCCGGCCGTGGAGTGGCGGGGCACCACCCTGACCTACCGCGAGCTCGACGAGCAGGCCAACCGGATCGCCCGCGCCCTCCTGGCGCACGGCATCACCCCCGGCTCACGCGTCGGCGTCTCCGTCACCCGCACCCACCGCACCGTCTGCCTCCTCCTCGCCGTCCACAAGGCCGGCTGCGCCTACGTCCCCCTGGACCCGGCCTACCCCGCGGACCGGCTCGGCGGTATCGCCGCGACCGCCGACATGGCCGCCGTCGTCCTTGAGGACGCCCCCGGCGCCGCGGCCTGGCTCGACGCCGTGCCCGCGACCGCTCTGCCCTGGCACGAACTGTGGGAGAAGGCCGGCGCCGAACGACCCGACCCGCCGGAGGTCGAGGTGGACCCGGCCGCCACCACCCACCTGATCTACACCTCCGGCTCGACCGGCCTGCCCAAGGGCGTCGTCATCGGCCACCGCAACGTGGCCGCGCTGCTCGCCTGGGTCCGCGACACCTACCGGCCCGCGGAACTGGCCCGGGTGCTCTTCGCCACCTCCCTCAACTTCGACCTCTCGGTGTTCGAGCTGTGGGCCCCCCTCACCACCGGCGGGACCGTCGTCGTCGTGGACAACGTCCTCGCCCTCACCGAGGACGACACCCTGCGACCGAGCCTGGTCAACACCGTGCCCAGCGCCCTGAACGTACTGCTCCAGCGGTCGGCCGTACCCGCCTGCACCACGGTCCTCAACGTGGCCGGTGAACCCCTCGCGAAGGAACTCGTCAACGCCGCCTTCGCGACCACCGGCGTCGAACGGCTCTTCAACCTCTACGGGCCGTCCGAGGACACCACGTACTCCACCTGGAAGTGCTTCACCGGCCCCGTCACCGACAGCCCGACCATCGGCGTACCCGTCCACAACACGGTGGCCCACCTGCTCGACGCACGCGGACGGTTGGTGCCCCGGGGCGTCGTCGGCGAACTCCACCTCGGCGGGGACGGCCTCGCCGGCGGCTACATCAACGACCCCGAGCGCACCGCCGACGTGTTCGTCGCCGCCCCGCCGCCCCTGCCGTCCGGCACCCTCTACCGCACCGGCGACCTGGCCCGCTGGACCGAGGACGGCGAACTGCGCTTCATGGGCCGCAAGGACAATCAGGTCAAGGTCCGCGGCTTCCGCATCGAACTCGGCGAGATCGAGGCCGTGCTCCGGGAGGCGGTCGGCCTCAAGGACGTCGCGGCCCTCGCCGTCCGCACGGACGGCGACACGCGACTGGTCTGCTGGGTCGGCCTCGAAGGCGCCGACGTCCCCGTCGAGGCCATGGCCGACCACCTGCGCCGCAAGCTGCCGCACTACATGCAGCCCGCCAGGATCCTCGTCGAGGAACGGCTCCCACAACTGCCCAACGGCAAGGTCGACCGCAAGGCCCTCGCCGCCCGCGACGTCGACCGGAGCGGCCCCGCCGGCGACGACCGCGCCTTCACCACCGACGATCCCGACGAGGCCGTCGTCGCCGCCGTCTGGACCGACCTGCTCGGCGTCGCCCAACTCGGCCCCGACCGCGACTTCTTCTCCGTCGGCGGACACTCGCTGCTGGCCAACCTGCTCGCCGCCCGGCTCGGCGACGCCGCCGGCCGCCCCGTCCGCGTCGCCGAGATCTACGAACACCGCACCCTGACGGCCCAGGCGCGGCTGCTGCGCCGCAAGCGCGAACAGGCACCCGCCGCCACCCACGGGGCAGGAACCGATGCCCGACTGGACGCCGTCGCCGAGACCCTCCACGCCTCCGGCCGCGGCCACGGCGTGCCGGGAGCCGCCGCGGCCGTGTACGTCGACGGCACGCTCCGGCTCGTCCACCACGGCGTCGACGACGTCGAGACCGGCGCCCCGCGCGACGAGACCTCCCGCCAGCGCGTCACCTGCATCACCAAGCCGATGCTGGCCTTCACCGCGCTCCGACTCGTCGACAGGGGCCTGGTAGACCTCGACGAGCCCCTCACCACCCTGCTGCCGCACGCGTTCCGGCGCAGCGACGGCCGCACCGTCGAGGTGTCGCTGCGCCAACTCCTCTCGCACACCAGCGGCATCGACGACTCCTACGAGGTCTGGCACGACACCGACCTCCCCGACCTCGACCGCTACCTCGACACCTTCTCCGGCTACGGACAGCTCTTCGAACCGGGCGAGGTCTTCGCGTACTCCGCCTGCGGCACCTCCATCGTCGCCGCGCTCATCGAAAAGCTCCTCGGCATCCCCTGGCGCCGCGCCGTCAACGAGCTCATGCTCACCCCCCTCGGCATCAAGGAGATCCCCGAGACCATCACCGAGGGCGGCCACTACGGGGACACCGTCTCGGCCGGCTACCTGTGGAGCGAGAGCGAACAGCGCTACGTCCGCCACGACCCGCCGCCCCAGACCATCGCCGACGACGCGGCCGGTTCCTTCTCCGTCTGCCTCACCCTCGACGAACTCGCGAAGATCGCCTTCCTCGCCCTCCACGACGGCGTCGCCCCCGGCGGCGAGCGACTGCTCTCCGCCGACCTCGCCGAACAGATGCGCACCCCGCAGATCGACGTCCCCGGACACCACTTCATGCACGCCTGGGGCCTGGGCTGGCTGATGTTCGGACCGACCGCCTTCGGCTTCAACTCCAACGGCAGCGGCCACCACAACTTCATCCAGATCTTCCCCGAGCAGCGCACCTTCCTGCTCCTCCTGGCCAACGCCTACCCCGCCTTCGGCCTGTACGAGGACCTCCTGCGCGCCCTGACCGGCGAGGGCCTCATCCGCACCGGCCGCCCCTTCGACATGGACCTCGACGCCTGCGCCGGCCAGTACGACTCCGACGGCTACCGGCTGACCGTCCTGCGGGGCCGCGAGCACCTCGGCTACGAGTACTCCGAGCGCGGCCACGACGGGACGTGGCAGCGCCTCGACGAGGGCGACCTCGTCCTCTCCGGCGCCGGCGGCTTCAGCTCCATGTCGAGGAAGAACGTCCTCGCAGGCTCCATCTCCTTCATCCCCGCACCCGGAACCCGCCTCCCGGCATTCGTGCGGATCGGCCAGCGGTTCGCCAGGAAGGTCCGATGACAACGCCCCGCACCACCCCGAAGCACGTCCTCTTCGTCACCTGGAAGACCGGCAACGCGGCGGCGTTCGAGGCGGCCAAACGGCTCGGCCACGAGGTCACCCTCATCCGCTCGCTGCGCATGGAGAAGTCCCAGAACATCGACTTCGACGCCTCGCCCTACGGCGCCTTCGTCGACTCCGTCCACGTCCTCGACGACGCCACCGAGCACGAGGCCCTGCGGTCCTGCGTCCTCGACGTCCACCGCCGTCGGCCCGTCGACGGGTTCGTCGCCACCGTCGACGCGCTCGTCGTGCCGGTCGCCGAGATCGCCGAGGAGATCGGCGTCCCCTTCACCGCCGCGAGCGGCGCACGGGCGGCCAAACTGAAGCACCGCTGCCGCGAGGTCCTCGCCGCCGCCGGCGTCGACACCACCCGGCACGCCGTCGTCACCGACTTCGACGGGGCCGCCGCCCTCACCGCCACCACCGGGTACCCCGTCGTCGTCAAACCCGCCCGCGGCTCCGCCAGCGAGGGGGCTCACGTCGTACCCGACGAGAGGGCGCTGCGCGAGGTCCTCGCCCGGGCCGTCGCCGACGACGTCACCTACGAGGCGGGCATCCTCGTCGAGGAGTACCTGACCGGCCGCTTCGTCTCCGCCGAGATCGGACTCTCGCACGGCCGCTTCCTACGGCTGGCCGTCAGCGAACGCTCGACCTGGCACCGTCACGAGGCCCTGGAGACCGGCACCACCATCCCGGCCGCCCTCTCCACCGAGGACCGGACGGCCGTCATGGACTTCGCGGAGGCCGTCGTCGGCGCCCTGGACCTGCGCCTCGGGATCTTCCACGTCGAGATCATGCTCGGCGCCGACGGTCGCCCCCGGCTCATCGAACTCAACCCGCGCATCATGGGCTCCTGCCTGCCGAACCTCTACCGGCTCGCCGGCGGCGGGGACATCTTCGAACTGCTGGTCCGCGTCCACCTCGACGAGGAGATCGAACCCCGCACCCCCACCTTCGACCGGTACGCGACCGTCCGCTGGTTCGGCGCCGCGGACCCCGCCCCCCGCCCCGAAAGCGTGCCCGCCCTGGAATGGGCCGCCGCGGAGTACGGGGACTCCCTGCACGCGCTGACGGTCCGCTTCCCGGACGGTGACGTGCTGCCCGCCTGCCGGGGCAACCTCGGCAACTTCGGCGAGGTACAGGTCGTCCACGCCGACCACACGACATCGATCGGGATCGCGGAGCGGATCGTCGGACGGACGGCGGAACTGCTCGGCTTCGAGGTGACGGGATGACCATGACGACGCCCACCACGGCCCCTGCCGCGCCCCCGGCGCAGCACGCGCCCACCCGGCCCTTCTTCGCCGAGACCAGGGCCCAGCTCGCCGGCCTGGGACTGCCGGACGCCGACCCCGCCGCGACCGAGAGCTCGGGCAAGACCTTCGCCGACGGCTGCCACTTCCGCGTCGAGGTGCCCACCGTCAACTCCGTACAGGCCGCCGAAACGCTCCTGTCGCAGAGCAGACGCCGCGGCTTCACCATCAACCGCATCACCGAGACCCGCGGCATGTACCGCCACACCGCCCGGGAGATCGGCGAGTACGTCGCCCTCGGCAGGGAGTACGGGGCCGAGATCCTCATGTCGGTCGGCCCCCGCGCCAGCTACGACACCGGTGGCAGCGTCCAGACCCCCGAGGGCGTCCGGATCGGCTACCGACTGCGCGGCCAGGAGCAGATGGTACGGGCCGTCGAGGACGTCAAACGCGGTCTCGAACTCGGCGTGCGCGGCTTCGTCGTCTACGACGAGGGCCTGCTGTGGGTGCTGAACCGGCTGCGCACCGCCGGAGAACTCCCCGCGGACATCCACCTCAAGGTCTCCGCCCACTGCGGCCACGGCAACGCGGCCTCCGCGCAGATGCTGGAGATGCTCGGCGCCGACAGCTTCAACCCCGTCCGCGACCTGACCCTGCCCATGATCGCGGCGCTGCGCCAGGCGGTGTCCATCCCGCTCGACTGCCACGTCGACAACCCCCGGATGTCCGGCGGCTTCGTCCGCACCTACGAGGCACCCGAGTTCGTCCGCGTGGCCGCGCCGATCTACCTCAAGACCGGCAACAGCGCACTGGAGGGGCACGGCGTCAGCCCCACCCTCAACCAGCTCGACGACATCCTCCGCCAGGTCGAGATCGTCACCGAGTTCCTCGACCGCCACCACCCCGAGGCCCGCCAGAGCCCGTCCGGCCACCACCTGACACCCGTCGGCCCCTGAGCCCGGCCGGTCAGCACACAGACAGAGGTCACCAGCATGTGCCGCATCTACGGCCACTTCGGCGGGGAGCCCGTCGACCGCGACGTCCTGCACGCCGTCGCACGGGCGATGCACCACGGCGGTCCCGACGACCGGACCGTCCACACCGCCGCCACCTGGGCACTGGGCAACAACCGCCTCGCCGTCCAGGGGATCGACCACGGACGCCAACCCTTCGTCCTGGGCGACATGACGTGCGTGTTCAACGGAGAGATCTACAACCACCGCGAACTGCGCGCCGAACTCGTCGCGGCGGGACACACCTTCGAGGGCGACTGCGACGGCGACGTCCTGCTGCCCCTGTACGAACGCCACGGGGACGACTTCGTCTCCCGCCTCGAAGGCATGTTCGCCATCGCCGTCGTCGACCGCCGCGCCGAACCCTGTCTGAAGCTCTTCAACGACCACGCCGGCATGAAGTCCCTGTTCTACTACCTCTCCGCCGACGGCCGCCGGCTCTGCTTCGCCTCGGAACTCCAGGCCCTGTCCCGGTTCCCCGACTTCCCCGACGCCCTCGACCCGCTCGCCATCGACCGCTACCTCGGCGGCAGGGCCGTCTGGGGCCCGGACACCGTCTACGCCAAGGTCCGCACCATGGTCCCCGGCACCACCCTGCGCTTCGCCGACGGACGCCTCACCCTCACCCGGACCCCGCTGTCACCCGACGAACAGCACGGGCCCGACGCGATGCCCGACCTCGGCGCGGCAGCCGAGCTCCTCGACGGGACGCTGCGCCACGAACTCGCCCGCATGCTCGACGCGGACGTCCCCGTCTGCGTCATCACCAGCGGCGGCCTCGACTCCAGCTACACATCGGCCATCGCCGCCGGCATCGTCCCCGACCTGGCCTCCTTCAACGTCGCCTACCGGGGCGACTGGCCGGCCGACGAACGACACTTCGCCGAGGAGGCGGCCCGCCACAGCGGCACCCGCCACCACCAGGTCCTGCTCGACCCCGCGGACTTTCCCTCCCTCGTCGACCGCTTCGTCCGTCACCTCGACCAGCCGAACAACGCCCCGCACAGCCTCAGCACCTTCGCCCTGTTCGAAGCGATCCACCAGGCCGGGTTCAAGGTCGCCCTCACCGGCGACGGCGCCGACGAACTCTTCGGCGGCTACGCCCGCTTCGTCAAGGCGGCGCGCGACGACTCCGCGACCTGGCACCGCGGCTACCAGGACACCTTGGCCGCCATCGGCACCAGCACCCTCGCGCGGCTCTACACCCCTGCCCACCGCGCCCACCTCGCCGCGAACGGCGGTCTCTTCGGCGACCGCACCGGCGACGAACTCGACCGCCGGGTCCGCTCGGGAAAGCTCGACAAACTGGAAACGCTGCTGCGCTACGACCAGTTCGAACGCTTCCCGTACTACATCCTGCGCCGGGTCGACCACCTGAGCATGGCCCACTCCGTGGAAGCCAGGATCCCCTTCCTCCAACCGTCCGTGATGCGCCTCGCCCACGCCCTGCCCGCCGCCCTCAAGGTCGTCGGCGACACCGTCAAGGCGCCCGTTTCCGAAGCCGCCCGGCGCTGGGTCCCCAGGAGCGTCATCGACCGGCCCAAGCAGCCCTTCACCCTCCCCATCGCGGCGATGATCAAGCCCGGCGAGGCGCTGCACGAACTGATCGGCGACACCCTCCTCGCCCCCGGCGCCCGCTACCGGGACCACGTCCGCCAGGACGTCGTACACGACCTGTTCCGCATGCAGTCCGAGAACCCGGGCGCGCACACCGCGGAAGTCCTCTGGTCCTTGCTGATGCTCGAAACCTGGCTCTCCGCCAGGAACCTCAACCCGTAGGAGACAGACATGTCGCAGTCCACCCCGCCCATCCGCTCGCTGCTGGCAGGCGTCACCAAGGACGACATCCGCCGTGACCCGTTCCCGCACATCGTGATCAGCGACGCGCTGCCCCAACCCCTGTACGACGCGCTGGCCGCCTCCATGCCCGACGTCGAGTACATCGGCACGCGGATCGGCAAGGAGATCACGTCGAACGAGCGCTACAACTACATGTCCGAACACATCCTCCAGGACGAGGCGACGGCCCAGGTGTGGAAGGACTTCGTCACCTACCACGCGTCGCCCGAGTTCTACGCCCAGTTCCTCGACCTGTTCGAGGACGACCTGCTAGCCAACCTCCCCGACGCCGAGAAGCAGTGCGGCCCCCTGCGCGACCTGCGCGTCGGCCGCCGCAACCACGACGGCTTCGACACGCACGACATCCTCATGGACTGCACCGCCGTCATCAATTCGGCCGTGACCGGCCGGCCCTCCGCCTACCGCGGCCCCCACGTGGACAAGCCCTACAAGCTCTTCGGCGGACTCTTCTACATGCGCCTCGCCGAGGACGACGCCATCGGCGGCGACCTCGTCCTCTACAAGTACCGTGAGGGCGCCCACAAGTTCACCACCAGCGCCTCCGAGTACGGCGACAACCGGTTCGACATCGATCCGCGGTACGTCGAGGAGGTCGCCACCGTCCCGTACCGGAGCAACACGCTCGTGATGTACCCCATCAACCCGCTGGCCCTGCACGGTGTGTCGGTGCGCAGCCTCACACCGCACCAGCGGCGCTTCGTCGCCCTCGTCGGTGATCTCCAGAACCCGCTCTTCGACCTTGCGCTCTGAGGTGCCCCCCTTGCTTCCCTTCGACCAGCGAACCGGTCACATCTGGCTCGACGGCCGCCTCGTGGACTGGGCCGACGCCAAGATCCACGTCCTCACCCACGGCCTGCACTACGCCAGCAGCGTCTTCGAAGGCGTCCGCGTCTACGGCGGCGCCCCCTTCATGCTCCGTGAACACCTCGCGCGGCTGCGGACCTCGGCACGGATCCTCGACTTCGACCTCGAACACGACGAGGAGACCCTCCACCGGGCCACCCTCGACGTCGTCGCCAAGGCCGGCATCACCGAGGGCTACGTCCGCATCAACGCCTGGCGCGGCTCCGAGGTCATCCAGACGGCCGCGCTGCGCACCTCCGTGCACACCTCCGTGGCCGCGTGGGAGATCCCGGCGGGCTACTACGCCGCGGCCGACGCCCTCCGGACGGGCATCTCCCTCGTGACGGCCGAATACCGCAGGCCGTCCCCGCGCCACGCCCCGGTCAAGAGCAAGGCCGCCGGGAACTACATGATCGGTACGGTCAGCAAGAACCACGCCCTGCGGGCCGGCTTCGACGACGCCCTGCTCCTCGACGACGAGGACAACATCGTCGAGGCCACCGGCGCCCACGTCTTCTTCACCCGGGGCGGCACCCTCCACACGCCGACCACGCGGTGCACCATCGACGGCATCACCAGGGCCTGCGTCCTGGCCATCGCCGACCACGAGGGCATCCCGTACGAGATCGGTGACCTGGGCGGCGACTTCCCCGCCGAGGCCGACGGAGCCTTCATCTGCGGCACCGCCTGCGAGATCCTCCCGGTCGCACGCATCGACGACCAGCACTACGACCTGACCGGGAACGACGTGATCGGACGGCTCATCACCGGCTACCACGACCTGATCGCGGGCCGGAGCCCGGTGGAAGTGCCGAACGCATGGGGGCGGTAACCGCCCTGGAGAAGCTGCTGCCGGTGGTCCTGGCCTTCGGCTGCGGCGTCCTCCTCGCACGACGCAAGGTGGTACCGGCCGAAAGCTCCAAGGTCTTCGCCGACTACGCCTTCCTCTTCGCGGTGCCCTGCTACCTGTTCGGCAACATCTACGCCAGCGACCTGGCCGCCCTCTTCGACTGGCGGGCGATCGGCGGCTACGCGGCCACCGCCGCCTGCGCGGTGGTCGTGGTGGGCACCGCGGCCCGGATGTTCGGCGTGCTGGACCCCCGGGGCGTCGCCCTGCGCATCATGGCGGGCGTCCAGGTGAACACCGCGTACTTCGCCGTACCGGTGTTCATCATGCTCTTCGGGAACGCCGCGCCGATCTTCCCCGTGCTGCTGTTCCAGGTCTGCGTGCTGTCCCTCGTCGTCATCTCGATCATGGAGCTGGGCCGGCCGGAGCGCACCGGCGGGCCCGGCGCGCGCCTGGCCCGCGCGGTCGGCGCCTCGCTGGTGACGCCCGTCGTCCTCGCGTGCAACGCGGGGATCGTGCTGAACCTGCTGTCGGTGCGACTGCCGGAGGCCGTCCTGGACAGCTTCGCGTTCGTGGGCGACAGCGCCTCCCCGGTGGCCCTCTTCGCGCTCGGCCTGCACCTGGGCGGAGCCGGCCTCACCCTGCGGGGCACCACGGCGGAGGAGGTGTGGCTCGTCGCCTTCAAATGCCTGGTCTTCCCCTTCATGGCGTGGGCGGTGTGCCGCCACGTCTTCGGCGTCGAAGGCGACTGGCTCGCCTACCTGGTGCTGATCGCCGCGATGCCCGCCCCGCAGAACCTGTTCATCTTCGCGCAGCGCTACGACGTCGACGTGGCCCTGTCCGCGGAACTCGTCGTCAAGAGTTCCCTGGCGTCGCTGCTCGTGCTGCCCCTGTGGGTGCAGTGGACCGTCCACTTCGGCTGAGGCCGATGCGGCCGGTCCCGCACCGCGAACCCGAACCCCTTACCCCTCACCCCACCATCCGAGAGGTGGATCCCGACCGTGACCCAGACAACCCAGGCAGCTCCGACCACCCGGATCACCGTCCGGCAGATCGCCGGACACATAGGCGCCGAGGTCTCCGGCGTGGACCTGCGGGAGGACCTCGACGACGCCACCGTTGCCGAGATCCGCAGGGCCGTGCTCACGCACCGCGTCGTCTTCTTCCGCGGGCAGCGGCTCGACCACGCCCGCCACGTGGCCTTCGGCCGCCGCTTCGGCGCCCTCACCCGCCGCCCCGGCAGCAAGCACGGCGTCTCGCCCGAGGGCTTCCCCGAGATCCTCACGGTGGACGCCAAGGCGGACGTCGAGCGCTACGGCAAGAACTTCGAGGAGCACTACCGGCGCAAGTGGGTCTCCCCGATCGCCGGCTGGCACAGCGACCTCACCCAGGCGGTCAACCCGCCGGACCTGTCGATCCTGCGCGCCGAGACCACCCCGCCCTTCGGCGGCGACACCCAGTGGACCAACACCGTCGCCGCCTACGAGGCACTCTCGCCGCAGCTGCGCGACCTCGTGGACTCGCTCAGGGCCGAGCACGCCTTCTTCACCGGCGTCCACCTGCGCCACTCCGACCCCCGTGACCGGGAGATCCTCGACATCTACTGCAAGGACCCCCAGGTCGCCGTCCACCCCGTGGTCCGCGTACACCCCGAAACGGGGGAGCGGGCGCTGTTCGTCAGCCCCGGCTCCACCACCCGGATCGTCGGCTTCAGCGAGATCGAGAGCCGCCACCTGCTGGACCTGCTGTTCCAGCACATGACCGGCGCCGAGTACACGGTCCGCTTCCGGTGGGAGCCGGGCAGCATCGCCTTCTGGGACAACCGGAGCACCTGCCACTTCGCCCCCACCGACTTCGGCCACCTCGACGTCGACCGGGTCATGCACCGCGTCACCGTCCTCGGGGAGCCCGCGACCGGACCCGACGGGTTCACCTCGGAGCTGGTCGCGGGCGACCGGCTGGAGGCCTGGTAGCCCTACGCGGTGGCGGGGCGCCTCAGGGCAGCCTCAGCCGCACGGCGAGTGCGGCGACGTCGTCGTCGAGGCGCCCCCGGCTGTAGTGCAGGAGGTCCCGGTGCAGGGCCGAGAGCAGTTCGCGGGGCGGCGTCGGGGGTTGGCGCCCCATCCAGGCCGCCAACGGGAAGAACTCGCCGTCGCGGGCCCGGGCCTCGGCGATCCCGTCGGTGTAGAGGAGCAGCAGGTCGCCGGGGGCGAAGTCGAAGGTGTCGACGTTGTAGTGATCGCCGATCAGCTCCGCGAGGCTGAGCAGGGGCGAGGGGGTCATGGACTCCAGGACACGGATCCGTTTCTCGCCCAGCAGCAGCGGCGGCGGGTGACCGCAGTTGAGGATGACGATGCGCTGTTCCTCGTGCGGGATCTCGGCGAGAAGGGCGGTGGCGAAGCGCTCCATCGGCTCGTCGGAGGGGAAGGCGGCGTTGTAGCGGGCGCTGCTGGCGTCCATCCTGCGCGCGATGTCGACCAGGTCGGCCTCGCCGTAGGCCGCCTCCCGGAACGCGTTGACGATCGCGGCGGCCGCCCCCACCGCCGGCAGCCCCTTGCCGCGCACGTCACCGATGAGCAGCCGGATGCCGAACGGCGTGTCGGCGACCTCGTAGAAGTCCCCGCCGATGCGCGCCTCCGCCGCGGCCGCGAGGTACAGCGACTCGATCTCGACGTTCCCGAAGCGGCGCGGCATGGGGCTGAGGACCACCTGCTGCGCCGCGTCCGCGACGAGCCGCACCTGGAGGAGGGTGCGCTCCCGTTGGAGCCGCAGGTGGCTCCCGTACGCGGCGGCCACGGTGACGGCGATGATCCCCGCGGCCGTCCACCACGTCCCCAGGTCGGGGAAGACGAGGCCGAGGCCGATCATCAGGCAGAGGCACACCGTCCCGAGCAGGACGGTCGGCAGGACGGGCCACATCGCGGCCGCGAGTGCCGGCGCCGCCGGCAGGAGACGACTGAAGGCCATCTCCGGCGGAGTGGCGTAGGCCAGGCTCGCGATCACGACGGTCAGAATGATCGGCGACAGTCGTACGAGCGTCCCCCGGCCGTAACGCCGACGGAGCCGCGGCCGTCCAGACTCGATCACACACCCACCATAAGTGCGGGGTGGTGCTGCGTCCTCCGGTGGAGCGTCCCCGGGCGCCGGTGCCCCGGGACGCGGCCCGGGTGCCGGGGGCACGGGCCTCCCGACACCTTGGGGAACGTGTGTTCGAAATGGGCGCCGTCGAGCCTCAGGCGGTGCGGCGGCCCGCCTCCAGGGCGTCCTTGACCTGCTGTGCCACGCGGGCCGCGTCCTCGGGGTTGTTCACCACGTCCGTGCGGCTCATGTCCACGACGAGGACATCGCTGGCCGAGTAGTGCTCGTGCACCCACTCGTCGTAGCCGGACCACAGGGTCCGGTAGTACTCGACGAGGCCCGCGTCCTGCTCGAAATCGCGGCCCCGCAGTCCGATGCGGTGCAGCACCGTCTCGAAGTCCGCCTTGAGGTAGACCATGAGGTCGGGCGCCTTGCGGTAGGGCAGGCCGTCGATCTCGCGCATCATCTCGTCGAGCAGTCCCTCGTACACCTGCATCTCGAGGGAGCTGATCCGGCCCAGATCGTGGTTGACCTTGGCGAAGTACCAGTCCTCGTAGATGGACCGGTCGAGGACGTTGTCGTCCTGCTTGTACGCCTCCTTGATCGAGGCGAACCGCGTCCGTAGGAAGTGGAGCTGGAGCAGGAAGGGGTACCGCTTCGCCTGGATCTCCTCGGGGCTCGCCGTGTAGAAGAGCGGGAGGATCGGGTTGTCTTCCACGCTCTCGTAGAAGACCTGGCTGCCGAGCTCCTTGGCGAGCAGCTCGGCCACGCTCGTCTTGCCGATCCCGATCATGCCTCCGACGCAGATCACTGGCATACCTCACTTCTCCCGGGGGTCTTCTGTTCGTCGGCGGGCGGGTGGACCGGGCACACCACACCAGCGCAACGCATGCCTGCGGTCACTCGATTCCCCCAAGATCCTCGTGACCTGCGTCGGGGGTCCTTCGTCCGGATCGACGAGTCGCCGTCCCGCGGCCGCCATGAATCATAAGTGAAGACTCGGCCCGCACCGGCCGGAGCGCGGGGCCGTCGGGGTCCACGACGGCGGGGGCCCTGTCGACGTCGGGGCGGAGGTGGGGTTGGTGTGCGGGGCCGGGGGAACCGGGTAACGTCTTTGTCATGTTCTTCCAGAGGCCGATTTACGAGTGAGGGCGTGATGGGCCCCTGCTGACGTCCCCCGACGTCACCGCCCGTCCCCCACCGATCGCTCCGTGGATCACTCCACATCACTACCGGGAGAACCCGTGACCGACAGCAAGAACATCAACAACCCCGTGGGTCAGGGCGGCGGCCCGCGCAAGCGGCTGTCCCGCGCCGAACGGCAGAACAACGGCCCGCACCGCAACCGCGACCGCCAGGGCGCGGCCGACCAGAAGGCCGAGCTGGTCCGCAAGATGCGCGAGAAGGCGGCCGCGGCCGAGGCCGCCGCGCAGGCCGGCGACGACGCCGCGCAGGGCTGACGCGCCGCCGCTGCGGGCGGCACAGGGGGCAGGGCCCGGACCGCGACGCGCGGCCCGGGCCCTGCCCTCGTATCGGGTCCTCGCCCCCCGGGGGAGCCCGCGCCGGGCGCGGCCGGCACCCCCGGAAAACCCTGTTCCTTGATCCAGAATTACATTCGAACGAAGTGTTGTAAGGGGTGTCCGCGTTCGATACGATCGCAACCCTCAACGGCCGTACGTACCACATATCAATGGGGGGTATTGTGGGTTCGTTCGTGTCAGCAATATCCGCCGAGCGGGATTCCTGATGGGAGAGGCCGAGGAGAAATTAGAACCCTCCGGCCCCTTATTACCCGACTTATCGCCCGACGTTTTATTACCCGAAGCCGAGCGTCGATCCACATCCCCTCTGCGCAGCCGGGATTTCCTGCTCTTCTGGACGGCGGGCGCCGTCGACGGTCTCGGCACCTGCGCTTCCTCCCTCTTCCTCCCGCTGATCCTGCTGGGCGCCGGACATTCGGCCGGTCTCGCCGGCCTCGTCGCCTCGGTGGCACTCGTCAGCGGACTGGTGGTCTCGCCGATCGCGGGCGTCTTCGCCGACCGGTGGCCCCGCAAGCCCATGATGTACGCGGCCGCCCTCGTCGCGGCCTGCGCCATGGGATCGGTGTTCGTCACCGTGGCCCTCGGCCACGTCCTCCTCGTCCACGTCCTCGTCGCCGCAGCGGTCGAGCAGGCCGCCAGTGCCACCTACGGCGCCGCCGCCTCCGGGACGATCCGTCGGCTGGTGCCGCCCGAGGGGTACACCCGGGCGATCGGATACCTGCAGGCACGGGACCAGGCCGTGCAGATCGTCGGGCCGACATTGGGCGGCGTCCTGTACCAACTGTCGCGGTGGGTGCCGCTCCTCGCGGACGCGGTCTCGTTCCTGCTGGTGGCGGTGTTGAGCAGGGCGATCCGCACGGACCTGACGCCCGAACGCGGGGGCCCGGCCGAGCCGTTCACCCGTGAGCTCGCCGAAGGGCTCCGCTTCGTGTGCGCCGAGCCCTTCCTGCGCTTCGTGGTGGTGTGGACCGCGGGGATCAACGCGCTCCTCGGCGCGCTGTACTTCCACGCGGTGTTCGCCTCCCACGCCCAGGGCGCCAGCCCCTCCTCGATCGGGCTCATCCTCACCCTGGCGGGCGTCGGCGGGCTGCTCGGCGCACTCGCCGCCCCGTGGCTGGTGCGGCGGGTCCCGGCCGCACTGATCGTGACGGCCGCCTCGTGGGTCATGGTGCCGACCGCGGCCGGGCTCGCGTTCGCGACCCGGACCTGGGCCTACGGCCTGCTGCTCGGCGGGGTGTCGTTGATCGTGCCGTCCGTGGTGGTCGTACTCCAGACCCGGGCGGTGCTGGCCACCCCCGACCGGCTGCTCGCCCGGATGGGGACGGTACTGGGCACCGCCGGCCAGGGCGTCGCGGTGCTCGCCCCACTGGCGGCGGGGGTCCTGGTGGCGCAGTACGGGGGACGCGCCGTCGCACTCGGGTGCGCGGGCGCGTTCGCCGGGCTGGCCCTGTACGCGACCTCCAGAGCCGCCCTCGTCGTGGAGGAGGCGCCGTGACGCGCCCCGGACCGACGACGGCCACGCGCACGTACGGCGTCTACCGGCCGGTGCTGCCGGTGACCAGCCCCCGCGACCCCGACCGGATGGTGTACACGGGGGACGCCGACGGACGCTGCGAGATCTTCACGTGGGACCGCTCCAAGGGCACCGGCCGACAACTGACCGACCGGCCGCACGGCACACTGCTGTGCGCCATCGACGACGACGAGGTCGTGTGGTGGTTCGACGAGGACCCGGGCGGCAGCGGCGGCTGGCGCATCCAGGACTTCGACGGCGGCCCGGACCGCCCCGCGCTGGTCGGCGTACCGCACGGGCGGCCCGCCGGGCTGGCGCTGGCGGCAGGCGGACTGGTCGCCGTCGGAATCCGGACGCCCGGGGGACTCGCCGTCCACCTGGGGCGGCGGGGCGGCACCGCCGCATCGGTGCTGCGGACGACGGAATCCGGGACGCTGTGCGACCTGGCGCCGGACGGGAGCCTGTTGGCGGTGTCCGGACCCGCGCACTCCGAGCGCGCCGTGACACTGCTGACCCCGGACGGGACCACCGTCGCGGTGCTCTCCGGCACCGGGGAGCGCACCTGGGCGCTCGGCTTCGCGCCCACGGGCGCGCCGCCTGCGGGCACACCGCCCTTACCCGGTCCCGCGCCCCTGCCCGACGCCCCGACCGCCCCGGAACCGAGGCCCGGCCGCACCCTGTTGCTGGTCCTGCGCGAACGGGCCGGCCGCTACCACCTCGGCACCTGGGCCCCCGACCGGGGACTGGAGCTGCTGCCCTGGTGCTCGTTCGACACCGAGACCACCGCCCGCTGGTACCCCGGCCCCGGCAGCACGCGCATCCTGGTCCGACAGGACCGGCACGGCCGCAGCCGACTGTTCACCGCCGACCTGGACCGCGGCGAGTTGACCCCGGTGCCCACCCCGGAGGGCAGCATCCTGGACGCGGCACCGGCCGCCGACGGGGACGTCCACTTCATCTGGACCGACGCGGTGAACGTGCCGCGCGCGCTGACCCTGTCGGGCACGTCCCTGCCCGGGCAGAGCCAGTGGCGGCTCCCGCGGTTCGGCCACCGCCTGGACCTGTGGACCCCCGGCCCCGACGGCCCGGCGCACACCCTGGTCACCACACCCGCCGACCGTCCCGCGCCGCATCCCCTGGTCCTCCTCGTCCACGGCGGCCCGGCCGACCACGACCGCGACGCCTACGACCCCATGGTGCAGGCCCTCGTCGGATCGGGTTACGCCGTGGCGCGCGTCAACTACCGGGGCTCGACGGGCTACGGGCCGCGTTGGCGCTCCGCCTACACCGAGGGAGTCGGCCACACCCAGGTCGCCGACCTGGTGCGGGCCCGCGCCGAGCTGATCGACAGGGGAATCGGCCGTGAGGGCGCCGTGGGCCTGTGCGGCACGTCCTGGGGCGGCTACCTGACCCTGCTGGCCATGGGAACCCGTCCGGACCTCTGGGACGTCGGGGTGGCCGTCAAGCCGCTCGCCGACTGCGCCACGGCCTTCCGGCACTCCACGCCCGCCCTCCAGGCCCTCGACAGCAGGCTGTTCGGCGGCACACCGGACGAGGTGCCCGACGCCTACGCCGGGGCCTCCCCGTCCACGTACGCGGCCGCCATCCGCTCCCCGCTCCTGGTCGTCGCCGCGCGGCGGGACGCCAAGTGCCCACCGGAACAGGTCGAGGCCTACCTGGCCGTCCTGCGCGGCGCCGGGGTCGCCCACGAGCTCATGTGGCTGGACTCCGGCCACGACGGCTACGACGGCGCCGACCACCTGGCCGTGATCCGGCGGTCCCTCAGATTTCTCGGTCGCGGGCTGCCCACGGCGCCCGTGCGGGCCGAGCCGTCCCCACACCCGGAGAGGAGGTGAACAGCATGCAGAAGGACATCATCCACGGCGACCCGCTGGAAGGCGACGAGGAGAGCCGCAAGCCGGGCGTCGGTGTCGTCGTCTACCTCCGCTCCGCGGAGGAGATGGAGGACGAGGACAAGTAGCCGAGCAGCAACGAGGGGCCGGCCACGCACCGCGTGCGCGACCGGCCCCACCGGCCCGGCCGGGAGCCCGACGGCTCCCGGCCGGACACCCGGCGGACCACCGTCGCCGCGCACCGACCCATGAAACCGCGCACCGACCGCATGAACCGCGCACCGATCACATGAGAAGAGGCCAGCCATGCGCGTACTCCTGGTGAACATGCCCTGGGCCCCGATCGACCTTCCGTCGCTGGCTCTCGGAATTCTCAAGCGCAGCGTGGACGAGCGCGTTCCGAACGCCACGGCGGACGTTCTCCACGCCAACATCGAATACGTGGACTGGATCACCAAGAACACGGAATTCACCCTGGAGGACTACTCCTACTACTCACTCGGATCCTATTTCCTGGGCTGCGGCGACTGGGTGTTCTCCTCCGCCCTGTACGACGACCCCAAATGGAGGGTCGCCGAATTCACCGAGGCCATGAGAACTCGGGTGCGCGGGCCCCGCATGGAGATGACGAAGGCGCTGCACGAGACCGCCCCCGATTTCGTCCGGCACATCGCCGAGCGCATCGTCGAACTCGCACCGGACGTGGTCGGATTCACCTCCACCTTCCAGCAGAACACGGCCGCCCTCGCCGCCGCCAAGTACGTCAAGCGCCTCGCCCCGCACATCGTGACGGCCATGGGCGGCGCCAACTGCGACGGCAAGCAGGGCGAGACCGTCCACCGCAACTTCCCCTTCGTCGACCACGTCCTGCGCGGCGAGGGCGAGGTGTCGTTCCCCGCGCTGCTCAGGGCGCTGGACGCCGGCGAGCCGCTGTCGGAGGTCCCGGGCCTGTGCTGGCGCGACACGGACGGTACCTCCGTGGTCAACGCCATGAGCACCAAACCGCTGCCGCCCGCCGCGATCCTCCCGCCCGACTACGCCGGCTACTTCGAGCGCCTCGCCTCCTCCCACGCCCGGAACTGGGTCGAGCCCAAGCTGGTGGTCGAGGGCGCCCGGGGCTGCTGGTGGGGCGAGAAGCACCACTGCACCTTCTGCGGGCTGAACGGATCGTTCATGCAGTTCCGCAGCAAGAGCCCGGACGTGTTCTACGACGAGATCATCGAACTCGCCCGCAAGCACCGGGTCCTGGACATGTACGTCGTCGACAACATCCTGGACATGGGATACGTGAAGACGGTGCTGCCCCGCATCATCGACAGCGGCTTCGACCTGCGCATGCACATCGAGATCAAGTCCAACATGCGCCAGGGGCAACTCCAGACCCTCGCCGACGCGGGCCTGATCTTCGTCCAACCGGGCATCGAGAGCCTCAACAGCCGGGTCCTGACCCTCATGGACAAGGGCGTGACCGGCGGCCAGAACGTCCGCATGCTCCGCGACGCCGCCACCGTGGGCCTTTCGGTCGCCTGGAACTACCTGCACGGTTTCCCCGGCGAGGACGCCGAGGACTACACGGACGTCGTGGCCCAGATGGCCGCCCTGGAACACCTCAACCCGCCGGTCGGACCGTCCTCCCGGATCGCCATCGAGCGGTTCAGCCCGTACTTCAACAACCCCGGTCTCGGCTTCTCCGAACTGCGCGCCGCCGAACCCTACCGGCTCACCTACGACCTCCCCGACGCCGAGATGTTCGACCTGGCGTACGTCTTCGACGTGCCACCGCGCGGCATCGGGGAGGACGTCGTCGAACGCCTCGACGAGGCCATCTCGCACTGGAAGCGGAACTACGCCGGCAGCCGTCTCACCCACTGCGACCTGGAGGACCGCATCGTGCTCGTCAGCAAGCGCCGTGCCTTCGACTGGACGCACCTGGAACTGACCGACCCGTTCGAACTGGCGCTGTTCCGGCTGCTCGACCAGCCGCACACGGTGAAGGCCGCCGCCCGCAAGCTCCACGACGACCACGGCAGGAGCGAGGAGGCGCTGCGGCACGTGCTGACGCGGTGGCGCGCGCTCGGGGTGGTCTTCGAGGACAGCGGGCAGTTCGTGCAGATCGCGCCGCCCGCGCTCAACGAGGAGTTCCTGCGGATCGACTTCATGCGGCACACCTCCGCCCGCGACGCCGAACTCGCCGCCACGACCGCCTGACGACCGCCGGACAGAGGGACGACGATGACTCCAGCACTCACGGGCACCGCGCCCTTCACGGTGACCGCCTCACGGGACTACGACCCCGAGGTGGGCGCCCTGCCCAGCATGTTCCTGGGCCGCTACGAGATCGACCTCACCGGTGGTGAGGCGGCGCGCAGGCTCTTCGCGGCGGGGGCCCGGCACGTCACGCTGCCGCGCCCGGTCGACGTCACCGACCCCGCCGACGCCGCCTGGTCGGTCCGGGCGCTCAGCTTCGTGGGCGACCTGTCCAGCCTGGCCATCTCGGTCGACTGGCAGCTGCACACGGGCCCGGACCCCGAAGCCTGGCGCCACTACGGCCATCTGCACCCGCCGACGGCCGTGCTCGGTACCGCCGACCCCGTCGCGACGGCTCTCGCCTGGCGCAACGCGTACTACATCTGCAAATGCGTCTTCCGGTACGGCCCCGGGTTCGTGCAGGTGCGCGACCGGCGCTACGGCGAACTGCGCCGCTTCACCATCGACGAACCCGAATACCACGAGGCCATCACGGCCCTGACCGACGGCGCCCGCGCCGACGCCATCCCGGGGCCGATCCTGGACGACCTCATGGGGGAGACCCTCGTCCTGCGTCTCGGCGACCACCTGTGGTGGGCCCCGTACCGGGTCCGCCGCTGGTCGGAGGCACCACTGGTGATCTGACCCCCCGGCCCGGCGACGCCCGGCGTCGCCGGGCCGGAGCCGGGCCGGGGGCCGTCGGGGCGTTCAGCGGCCGACGGCCACCAGCCCGGCCCACAGGGCGGGATCGGCGGGGTCGTGGCCGGAGGTCCGCAGCGCGGCCAGCAGTTCGCCGGCGGCCTCGTGGACGGGGGCGGGGAAGGCCCGCTCCACGTTCCGCGCGGGATCGGCCATCCACAACTGGGCCGCGCGCAGGGCCCGTACCGGGGTGTCCCCCTCCCGCATCCGGTGGTGGAAGAGGAGGTCGACCAGCGCCGTGGCGTGCAGTCGGACCGGCCACAGGGAGCCGAGGACGCTGGAGGCGCCGCCCGCCAGGAAGGCCGCCGCCATGGTGAACGACTCGTCGTGGTGGCGCCGGGCCAGGTGGTTGACGCACGAGGCCAGGGACACGCACAGCCCCGGCCCGTCGGGCGCGACGGGGAACCGCTGGGCCGCGATGGTCTGCGCGGAGAGTCGGTCGGCGGCGGGGTCCGGCCCGTCGGCGCGCTCCCCCTCCGGGCGGCCGAAGGCCAGGTAGGACCGCCAGGACTCCGAGGGGTCGGGCATCAGATGGGCGGCCACGTCCACCGTCCCGTGCTCCCGGCAGGCCCGGTGGATCTCCTGGAGCACCGTCGCGGGACGGGTGTCCGCGTCCGGCTCGCCCCCAGGGATCAGCAACCGACCCCGACCGCCGTACAGGAGGTACAGCCCGCGGCTGGAGGAGGCCCGGGCCTGTTTGCCCGTCAGACCGAGGACGAGCAGGGCCGAGTCGCCGGCCCGGGCCGCCGGCCGGGCGGCCGCGACGGCGAACATGCGCGCCGAGGGGGCGGTGGACAGCACGAGCCCCTCGACCGCGGGCCGGCCCCGACCCCCGACGGAGGGCCCCGCCGGGGCGGTGGTGGCGGCCGCCCACGGGACGGCGGCCAGCGACCCCAGCGGCACGAGGACCAGGTGCGGCGGCCGGTTGGGGGTCGGACCGGCCGGAGTCGGTCCGGCCGGAGCAGTACCTGTCGGGGGGGTACCGGTCGGGTCGACGGGGTGCGGCCCGCCCCGGCGCCGGCTCGTCACGGCGCGGCTCAGGGGGCCGGTCACCGCCGCGCCGGCCCAATCGCAGAGCCCGCCGAGCGCGAGCCGCCACGTCCGCCGGGCGGATGCGGACTCCGGGGAGGCCAGCCATGCCTCAAGCGCCCCGAGGTAGCCCTGGAGCACCGAGGTGTCGCCCAGCCCCGGCATGGGCTCCCACCGCACCCGCCCGTCGGAGCCGACCCGCAGCGCGCCGGCCGACCGCGGCCCGGAGTCCGCCGGGAGCAGGTAGACCAACTCGTCCGCGCCGGTCGCCCGAAGCGCGGCCGCGATGTCCGACACCGGAACCGGAGCCGACAACCCGTCGAGCACCCCGTGTTCCTCCAGGACCGTCCGGACCCGGACGCCGAGCTGCTCCGGCACCGGATGGCGTGCGTACGAGTCCCACGGCCCCGCCGCCTCCTCGGGCTCGGGCGCCCGATCCACCCGCGTCGCCCGCCACCGCCGCCACTGCGCCGCGAGGTCGCCCCGGCCCAGTTCCGCGAGCCGGTCCGCCACGTCGACCGTGGCCATCTCGGCGTGCAGGGCGAGCGCCCGGCCGCTCTCCAACACCTCGACGGCTTCCCCGTACGCCCCGTCCTCGACGCACCAGACCGCCACCTCCCGCGCGATGCGCCCCGCGCTCTCGGCGGTCAGGACCGCGTCTCCGGGAAACTCCTGTACCAGGACCCGGGAGGCCAGCATCCGCAGGACGGAACGGCCCACCTCCCGGGCCCGGCCGGCGTCGGACGCGGAGGGCCGGGAGGCGGTCGCCGGCACGGGAGTCGCGAGCAGGTTCAGCAGGTGGCCGAGCGGCCCCTCGGCCGCCACGGGAGTGGGGGCGGCCGTGCGGTGGGCGCGCGCCAGGTGCAGGCGCAGCTGGACGGCGGCCGGGTCGACCGCGCCGGGGCGCTCGGCGCAGCGGGCCTCCAGCCCGCGCAGCACCTCGGCGCGACGGGAGGTGCCCGCGCCGCCCGCGGCCGGGGCCAGGGTCGCCGAGGCGTGGGCGAGGATGCCGCGGACGACCGTCCGCAGCTCCGGCCGGGACGCGACGTCCGCGCGATCGGCGAGGTGGCCGAGGGCTTCGACGCAGGCCCGGACGGCGGCCGGGTCCGACCCGTGCTGGGCCTCGACCGTCGCGGCGAGGAGGTGGTGCATGTCGCGCCCCGCGCGGTGGGGGGAGGCCGGGTCGGTGTGCTCGCAGGCCTCCCGCAGGGCTGCGCGGGCCTCCGTGACGAGCGGGAGCCGGGCATCCCCCCGGTACGGTCCGGCACCGGGTCCGTCGGGGTAGGTGGCGCCGAGCATCAGCGAGTGCCCCAGCGACTCCAGGACGAGGGCCATGGTCTCCGGCGCGTGGTCGGTGCGTTCGGCCGCGAGCTTCCTCGCGGTCGCCAGGTGCAGGCGCAGTTGCTGGTGCACCCGCGCGGAATGCCCCTGCCGCAGGTCCGGGGAGGCGCCCTCGTCGCCCGTCGCGGTGCAGTCCGCGTCGTCGGCGGCCGTGTGGAAGTGGAATCGCAGGTGGACCGAGGCGAGCACGGTGTCGATGTACAACCGGCTCAGGGGGTCCGGGAGTTCCTCCTCGCTGATCCGGCGCAGCAGCGCCAGGGCCGAGCGGATGTCCCCGATCGAGCCTTGGTGGTCGGCGCGCCGGGCGAGCAGTTGCGCGAGCGCCATCAGCAGGGGGACGAGCAGTTCGTGCCCGGGCGGCAGGACGGCGCGGGCGGCGTCGAGCCCGCGGATCACCTCGTCCAACCGGCGCTGCGAGCCCATCTCGACCGCGAGGAGCTGCGTGTGCACGAGCGCGCGAACGGCTGCCGTCTCCGGGAACTCGGCGGTCTCGGGGTCCATGTCCCGCACGGCCTCGTCGAGGGCGTCGGCCGCGTCGCGCAGGTCCAGGCCGGGCACCGTCGCGCCGAGCTGGACGGCCCGCCACAGGTTGCAACCGAACCGGGCGGCGGCCAGTGGGTCGCCCTCCGACTCCTGCCGGACGGCGAGGTCGCGCAGGACCAACGCCTCGATGTCCGTCGCCCGGGAGGCGTCCCCCGCGGTCTTCTGCAGGGTCGCCGCGGCCGCGCCGATGGAACGGGCGAACCTGCGCTGGTCGTCGTCCAGGACACTTCCCGGCTCCGCCAGGGCGTCCGCGTCCGCGAGGGCCTCGTCGATCGCCGCGAGCCCGGCACCGTCCCCGTACTCGGCGAGGCGCACGGTGGCGAGGGCGCGCCGCAGCAGCCACTGGTCACGACGCCGGTCCCCGACGGGCAGCACCTCCAGGGCCTCGGCCGCCAACGCGCGGTGTGCGGCGCGGCCCTTCGAGAAGCGGGCCCGGGCGTCCTGGGGGCCGATGCCGTCACGGCGCGAGGACAGGTGGCGCCGGTGCCGGTCGGTCTCCTCGTGGACCTGGTCCAGCCCGGCGAGGAGATCCAGGAAGAGCTCGCGGGCGCTCGCGTCGTCGGCGGCGGCCGCGTCGCCGTGGTCGTCCCGGCGCCGGGGAAACAGGACCCGGAAGGGGGCGAGGCAGTCATGGGCGCGGCGCAGCCATGATTCGAGGGCGTCCAGGCGGGCGACGACCGGTCGGTCGGCGCGCGCGTGGGAGGCGGCGCAGGCGGCGCCCACTCGGCCCACGGAGTCGTACCAGTCCTCCAGGACCTGGAGGTCCTCGACCCGGTAGTCCTCGTCGCGGGGCGGCACGTCGAGGCGGAGGACGGCGTCGGCCCGCGCGCTGCTGCCGGCGAGCGTCGCGGTGAGGTCCCCGTCGGGATCCGGCCCTGTGGCGGGTCGCGTGTAGTCGATCACTGCGGGCGCTCCTCGGCTGCTGGTTCGGGGCGTTCGAAGACCACCGTGAACGGTTCGTGGTCCTTGCGGCTCAGATGGGCGGTGAGCGTCGCCCCGCCGGCCCGCTCGGTCGCGGTGTCGGCGGGCAGCGGCCAACAGGCGGCCCGGTAGAGCGGATCGCGGTGGCGCAGCACGGCGGCCTCGACCGTGTCGGCGTAGTCGTCGACGCTGTTCCCGAGGCCCTGGAGCAGGATCAGCGTCACCACGCCGGCGGCTCCGGCCGCGACGGCGGCGGGCCACGCGCCGACCCGGTCGAGGAAGGCGCACGCCACGGCCGCCAGTACGGTGATCAAGGACCACAGGAGGTTCCGGGCCCGGCCCAGAACCAGCTCGGAGGACTGCTCCAGCTCACGTCTCGCCGAATCGTCGAAGACCTGCTGGAGGGTGGGCCAGCAGAGGTTCACGTCGATCCCGTGCCGTGCCAGGACCCGCTCGGACATCGCTGCGAAGCTGTTGCCGATCCGGGTCGGCAGCAGGGCCGCGTCGCTCTCGGGCATCCGGCGCAGCGTCGCGAGCGCCCGTGCCACCGATGCCGCCGACGCCGGGCGCGCGTCGCCGCTCTGGCCGGAGACGCGCAGCAGTCGTTCCTTGCGGAGCGTGCGGCCGGCGAGCAGCAGCGCACCGGGGAGCCCGAGCGGAACGAGCGTTCCGGACAGCAGCCGCAGCAGCGGGAACGCGAGCGCGGACACCACGAGCGAGGCGCCGACGGCCGTGACCAGCAGCAGGACGGCCGCGGCGGTCAACGCCGGCGCGCCGCCCTCGCGCAGGTCGCACGCCGCGCGGGTGAGGCCCGTACCCGGGCAGACACCGGCCGGCGGTACCCAGGGCCGCAGCAGCAGGACGAGTACGGCGGCGAAGGCGTACGCGCCACCGCTGATCAGTGCGGTCCAGCGTTTGGCCGGACCGGACGCGAGTACGGACATGACGCCCATGGCGGACCCCCTCCATGCCGGCTCCGGTGCCGGCTCCGTGCTGTGGCTGCGTCGTGGCCGCGCCGTGCGGTGCCGTGGCCGCGACGTGTGCGTGCGGTGCCTCCGCCACGGGGCCGGCGGGCCGCGCGGGTTCAGGCGGGCCGACGGATCCGGTACGTGAGCTTCCCGTGGGGGCAGGTGCCGTCGCCGCGCCGGGGGAAGTCGATGCTGCCGGGGATGTCGACCGCGCAGTGCTCCGGGTCGTCGTGGTCCAACCCGCACTGCCAACTGAAGCGGGGGAGGGCGGCCGCCGCGGAGGGCGGGGGAGTCAGGGCGAGGTCGCCGTCGGCGGCGTCCGGGTCGATGGCGCCGCCGAAGGGGCCGCCCTCGGCGAAGGGGTCGGGGCCGCCGGCACGAGCGGCGTGATCGGTGGCGCGGTGCTCCGGGGACTGGTCCACTGGCTTCCTCGCAGTCGGTCGACCGGGTTTCCGATGGCAGTGTCCCCGACCTTCGACTACATGGCTCATGAAGGGTAATTGGGGACTCCGGTTGCACTACGATCCTGCGCCGTACGGGTCGACGTCCTCGCCCGTCGGGCTGAACGGGGGCATTGCGCATGGCTGTTCCGGATCCGGCGAAGCCCGACGACATCGTCGAGGCGATCCTGCTCACGGTGTTCGGGGGAGACAGCCTCGTCCTCCACGCGTTCGTCATCGCCACATGGGCACTCGCCTGGTACGCCCTCGTCACCTCCGCCCACCGGCACGCCCGCGGCATGTACACGAGGGTGTCGCGGACCCCTGCGGCCGTGCGCTCCGCCGCGGCCGTCCGCACCGTGATCACGGCGCTGGTGCAGGCGGTGTACCTCGGCCTGAGCTTCTTCATCGCGGGCCATCTCCACCACACGGTGCGCGAGACCGAGGGCCCGGGCGACGTCGACCTGGCCACCTGGTTCACACCTCCCGCGGACCCGCTGGGCGACCCCGTGTTCTGGATCTGGTTCGCCGTCGCGGGGATCCTCGTGCTGTGCGGCTGGTGGAGCGGTGTCGGCCTGGACGGCGACATCACCCCGTTCCATCCGGTGGCGTGGCTCCTGTTCGCGTGCGGCGGGGTCGCCGTCCTGGTCCTGTTCCCGATCCACCGGGAGATGGGGGTGCTGGCCCTCGTCTACGTCGTCAGCGCGGCCCTGTCCCTGTACCTGCCGAGGTCGTGCACCCGGGTGTGGGGCCGACGCCCCGCCTGACGTCGGGGCGGCGCCCGTCCTTCCGGCGTGCCCCGGCCGCGGGGCCGGAGGGCGGAGCCGTGCGCCGGGGTGCTTAAGGTGACCCCCATGTCTGTCACATTGAGCTCCGGAAGAGCCGCCGCCGCTCTTCGTACGTCGGCACGCGTCAGTGCCGAGTCGCTGGTGGTGCTGGCGATGGCGGCGGTCGCCCTCTGGATCCTCGGCCGCATGTGGTCGGTGGTCTGGCCGCTCATAGTCGCCCTGTTCCTCACCACGCTGACCTGGCCCCTGGCCTCGTTCCTGAGGCGGCGCGGATGGCGGCCCGCGCTCGCCGCGACCGCGGTCACCCTGCTGTTCCTCCTGGTGGCCGCGGGCATCGTCGCGCTCATCGCCGTCCCCGTGGCCTCCCAGTCGGGCGAGCTGGTCGAGGGCGTGCGCCAGGGCATCCAGCAACTGCGGGAATGGGCCGCCGGGCCGCCGCTGAACATCGGCGACGACCAACTCACGGGCGCCTTCGACGCCGCCATGGACCGACTCCAGAACAGCGTCGGCAGCGCGGTCTCCACCGTCGTCACCGGTGTGGGCACCGTGTTCAACGGCCTGGTGACCGCCGTCCTGGCGCTCTTCCTGATGTTCTTCTTCCTCAAGGACGGCCCCCGGTTCCTGCCGTGGCTGACCCGCCAACTTCCCGGCCGGTTCGCCACCGACGTCCCCGTCGTGGCCGCCCGGAGCTGGGACACCCTGGGCTCGTTCGTGCGCTCCCAGGCCTTCGTCGGGCTGCTCGACGCCGTGTTCATCGGCCTCGGCCTGTGGATCGTGGGCGTCCCCCTGGTGCTGCCGCTCGCGGTGCTGACCTTCGTGTCCGCGTTCGTACCGATCGTCGGCGCCCTGTTCGCGGGCCTGGTGGCGGTACTCATCGCCCTGGTGTCCAACGGGCTGACGGACGCGCTGATCGTGCTGGCGATCATCATCGTGGTCCAGCAGCTCGAAGGGAACGTGTTCCAGCCGATGATCCAGAGCCGCGGCCTCGGCCTCCACGCGGCGGTGGTCCTCCTGGCGGTCACCCTGGGCGGCAGCCTGGCCGGAGTCGTGGGCAGCCTCCTCGCGGTGCCCGCCGCCGCGCTCATCGCCGTCTTCTGGAACTACCTGCGCGAGCAGCTCACCGAAACCGAGCCCCCGACGGTGGAGGCGGCGCCGGCGGGCTGAGCCGGCGACCGGCGACCGGCGGCCGCCCGACCGGCCCCGATCCCGGGCCCCCGGCCCGTACGCGCGAAGGACCCCGGTCGCCCGACCGGGGTCCTTCGCCGTTCCCACCGGCCGCCGCCGCACCGCGGCTTCCGCCTCACGCTCCTCCGATCGGATGACGTCACGGGTCCCACCGGCCGCCGAGGCTCGTCCTGTCCGGCCCGGCCCGCCCCGGCGGGAACGGGCACCAGCGACGAAGGAGCCAACGACATGGACACGACCGCAAAGCGACAGGACGTCACCTTCGAGCTCGCCCTCGTCCCCTCGCCGGAGGCGGGGGCCGCCCACCGCCCCCTGTGCTACACCAGCTGCTACAGCGTCACGCCCGTGGGAGCGGGGGAAGCCGAGGCGCACCGGTCCTCCTGACACGGGCGCGGGCCCGACACCCACCCGGCCGCGTCCCGCAGCCCGGGGGTGTCGGCCCCGCGTGCCGGGGTAGGCGCGGGGCACCGCCCCGAGTGGAGGAGGACCCCGCATGCCGGCCCGGCTCGTCCCCGCGTACGGAACACGCCCCGAGCACGACACCCTGCTCGGGGGCCGCTACCGCCTCCGGGCGCCCATAGGAACCGGCGGCACGGCCGACGTCTTCCGCGGTACGGACGAGGTGCTGGGGCGCGAGGTGGCGGTCAAGGTGTTCCGGGCGGACACCGACACGGCCGGCGTCGACCGCTTCTGCGACGAGGCCCGCACCATGGCCCGGCTGTCGCACCGGGCGCTCGTGACCGTTTACGACGTCGGCTGCGACGGCCGAGCGGCCTTCATGGTCACGGAGTTGATCGACGGCGGCACCCTGCGCACGCGCGTGGAGGCCGGTCCCCTCGACACCGCCCAGGTCACCCGGCTCGGCGCCGAACTCGCCTCGGCCCTCGACCACGTGCACCGCCACGGCATCATCCACCACGACGTCACGCCCTCCAACGTCCTCCTCCGCGACGGCGACGCTCCCTTCCTGGCCGACTTCGGGCTGTCCCGGACCGTGCACGACCGGCCCCACGAAGCCCCCGACACGCTCGTCGGCACGCTCGCCTACATGGCCCCGGAACAGCTCCTCGGACGGGCCGCCACCACGGCCAGCGACGTCTACGCCTTCGGACTGACCCTCCTCGAAGCACTCACCGGCCACCGCGAGTACCGGGGGACACCCGTCGAAGTGGGCACCGCCCACCTCCTGCACCCGCCCCGCGTCCCGGAAGGGCTCCCGGGCGACCTCGGCAGGCTGCTGACCGCGATGACGGACCGCGACCCCGACGCACGCCCCGACGCCGCCCGCGTCCATCTCGGCCTGAGGGACCTGGCCCGAGCGCCCACCTCCCGCACCGCCGCCACGAGGGGGCCCGCGGAGGTCCCCTCGCGCCGCGCACCGTCGACGCCCCGCGCGGCCGCCCGCTCCCACGCGCGGTCCGCCCCGGCGGCGAGGAAACCCGCCGCCCGCCGGCGCGGGACCGCCGTCGGCCTCGCGGCCGCGACCGTGATCGGCGCCTGCACCCTGCTGACGGGCGGCGTCCCGGTCGGGGAAGGCACCCTCCCCGACGCGACGTTCCGCCATCGGTCGCCGACCCCGGAGGTGGTGGAGGCGGCCGATCGCGTCGCCCCCGGCGCCCCGGACGACGCGCCCTGACCCCGCGCCCCCGACGCGGTTCCCGCGAGCTCCCCGCACCCGTCCGGGCGACGGCTGCTTGATCGCGGGAGCGCGGGGTAGGCGGTGGGCGATCGAGTGCGGCCCCGTGTACCAGGAGAGTGACCCACGATGACGGACGACGCCTACCTGTTCCTCGCGAACCCCGCCTCCGGCTGGCAGGGGACGCCCCTGATCCTCGTCGGACCGCTGGAGTGCCTGGACACCCCGGCCGTTCAGGCCTGGTTCACGGCCCAGGACGTCAGTCCCGCGTCCGCCGAAGTCCGCGTGGTCCCCCCGGAGGAGACGGCCCTGATCCCCGAGGACGCCGAGCGGCTCCCGATCCCGTTGGGAACGGAGGAACTGGAACGAGTGCGCCGCGCCGCGGCGACGGAAACCGTCGCCGACGTCGAGGAGGACCTGGCCGCGTTCCGCGACACCGAGGACAACCGGGACGACCTGCTGCGCCGCGCACTCGCCGCCGGAGTACCGGCCCATCGGATCGTCGAACTCTCCGGCGTGGACCCCACCACCCTTTCCTCCGTCTCGGAGAACTGAACGCACCACGGAGGATCGGCGGGCGGCGTCAGCGGGTGCTGACGCCGCTTTTCCATGTCGGTACGCCCGTACGCCGCCCCCGCTCCGGGTACTCCCGGCCCCCGTCGGGCGCGCGCTGGACGCGCCGGCTCGGCGCGATCGACGCACCGGCTCGGCCTTCAGTGCACCGACCGGCCAGGCGTACGGGGGCCGGGGCGGGACCCGTCCGAACGGACGCCAGAACGTGATCGTTTCATAGCATCTTGGGTACCTCGATTGGTCGTTTATGGGCTCGGAATAACCGGTGCGGGCTGTCCTTACCGCAAGGTCACATGGCGAACCCGAACTGACTATGCTCCCCGATGTGTTGCGCTGCGCTCACAGCGAGTCATGGACGCTGTGATGCGCTGCGGAAGGACCGTTGCCGCACGGGGGAGTGGTGACGGCGCGTTCCCGGAGCGACCGACCGGGACGTCATCGAGCACGCGTGCGAGCGCGGGTGGAGTCCGGTGTCCCTTTCGGCGCATCGCATCACCTCAGTCCGCTCATATCAGACTGGTAGGGGACCTTGATGGTTCGTGCAGGTGCAATTTCCAGATCCCGGCCAACCGCGGTCGTCCGGGAGTGGCTGCTTCCTCCCGGCGTCCTGGCCGGGGCCACCGCGATGGCGTTGCTCCTTTCCCCTGCACACATATGGACGACTGTTGCCTGGTGCGGCGTCGCCGCCGTCCTCCTGACGGTCATCACCTCGGCCGAGACCGTGCGCCGCCTGCGCTCCGCCGAGGTCGCCCGCCAGGCACAGGCGCGGGCCGAGGCGGAGGCCCAGTACGGGCAACGCGAGGCCGCGCTGCTCGGGCGCCTCGCGGACCAGCGGGCGACCACCGTCTGGCTCGCCGAGGAACTGCTCCCCGCCGCCGTCGCCCGTCTGCAGAAGGGCGACTCCGCATCGGACATCCTGCAGGCCGTGAGCTTCGGGACCCATTTGGACGCCGAGTTCACCGAAGCGCTCGAAGGAGCGCTCCAGACGCTCCTGGAAGCCGTGGAGGCCGAGGAGCACACGCGGGACGCGTCCCAGCGCGCTCTGGTGGCCGTCGCGCGCAGGGTCCAGTCGATCGTGCACCAGCTCGCCAGGGACCTGCGTTCCATGCAGATCATGCACGGGACGGACGTCATCGTCTCCCGGGGCCTCCAGGACATCGACCACCGCAACGCGCTGATCGGCCGCCTCGCCGCGAGCATCGCGGTCCTCGGCGACGCCCGCCCCGGACGACAGTGGTCCAAGCCCATCCCGCTCTACGACGTCCTGCGCGGCGCCATGTCACGCATCGTGGACTATCCCCGCGTGCGACTCCAGTCGGTGGCGGAGGTCGCGGTGGTCGGCCCCGGCGCCGAACCGCTGATCCACCTGCTCGCCGAACTCCTCGACAACGCCACGACGTTCTCGCCGCCCCACACCCCGGTGGAGGTGACCGCGAGCGAGGTGCCCTCCGGCATCGCGATCGAGATCGAGGACCGCGGCGTCGGACTCACCGAGGAGGTCCGGGAACACGTCGAACGCGTCATGGCGCGGGCGGTCTCGGGCATCAACCTGGCGGGCCTCGGCGAGGTCACGCAACTCGGCCTGCCGGTCGTCAGCAGGCTCGCCCACGAGCACGGCTGCGAGGTCGACCTGCGCACCTCCGCCTACGGCGGTGTACGGGCGGTCGTGCTCGTGCCCAGGCGCCTGATCACCACGGTGCCGCAGTCCATCGTCCGCCGCCCCCAGGAACCCGTGCGCAAGCGTCAGGGAGGCCCCGCGCTGTCCCGCCCGATGCCGGTGCGCGACGCCGTCGAGGAGACTCCCGAGGTCAGGAAGACCCTGGGCGGACTGCCTCAACGACGACGCGAATCACCCGTCCCGACACCGGTCGTACTGGCCACCCCCACACCTCCCGTCGCTCCTGTCATCTCCTGGGGCACCTCCGGCAGCACCCGCCAGCCGGGGCTGATGTGGGAGGCGTTCAACGGCGAGAGGCGATCGGGCGCCGAACCTTCCACTTCCCACAGCGAGCCGTCAGATGAGGTTGAGTAACATGCAGCCACTGCCCAACATGGACTGGATGCTCAAGGAGCTCGTGGGCGGTGTCCCTTACGTGCGACACGTGGTCGTCCTGTCGTCGGACGGCCTGTGCATCGGTCAGGCGAACACGGCGCCCGACACCGCCGACGCGCTCGCCGCCGCCTGCTCCGGCATCCAGAGCCTGGCGAGGGCCGTCGCGCAGATGTTCCCGCACGGGGACGGCTCGACGCGGATGGTCGGCATCGAGGCCGATGGCGGGTACTTCTCGTTGATGGCGGCCGGCCCCGGAGCCGCCCTCGCGGTGCTGGCCGACGAGGAGGTGGACGCCGGACTCCTCGGCGACCGCATGAGGACGTTGGTGGTCCGGATCGGTCAGCACATGACCAGCCCGCCCCGTGAGGATGTCGGGCAGGCGATGTGACATCAGAGAATCCGGACCCGTGGGATGAAGGCACCCCCGTTCCGCTCTACGTCATCACCGGCGGCCCGGTATCCGCGGCGAAGACCTTCGACCTCGTCACCCTCATCGCGGCGAGGTCCGAGCCCGACCCCTCGATGCAGCCCGAACAGGCCGCCATCCTCTCCCTGTGCACCTACCCGCTCTCGGTGGCCGAGGTGTCGGCCTACCTCAGCCTCCCGTTCAGCGTCGTCACCGTACTGCTGTCCAAACTCGTCGACGAAGAGCGGCTCGAAGCCATCGCACCCGTGCCGGTGGCTGCCTTTCCCGAACGCGGCCTGCTGGAGGCGGTGATCCATGGACTACGCAAGCTCTGAAGTGCCCGGCGCCGGCCGGCGCGACGCCGGCATGCTGCTGCCCCACGGCGCCAGGGGAGTCAAGGTGGTGGTCGTCGGCGGCTTCGGGGTCGGCAAGACCACCATGGTCGGCGCGGTGAGCGAGATCCCGCCGCTGACCACCGAGGAGACGATGACGCAGGCGGGCGTCGGGATCGACCACAACCCGGGCGTCTCGGGCAAGAACACCACCACCGTCGCGATGGACTTCGGCCGGATCAGCATCAACCAGGAGTTGATCCTCTACCTGTTCGGAACACCCGGACAGGAGCGCTTCTGGTTCCTGTGGAACGGCATCTTCGAAGGTGCCCTCGGCGCCGTGGTCCTCGTCGACACCCGCACGATCGAGGTCTGCTTCGAGGTCGTCACCCGACTTGAGGACCGCCGCGTCCCGTTCGTCGTCGTCGTCAACACCTTCCCCGAGGCACCGCAGTACCCCCTGCCCGACCTGCGCACCGCCCTGGCCCTCAGCGACTCCGTGCCCATCGTCACCTGTGACGCACGCGACCGGGCGTCCTGCCGCGACGCCCTGCTCTCGCTGATGGTCTACCTGTGCACCCTTGCAGCCGCCCAGGAGTCCGCATGACCTTCCCACCCCCCGAACACGCCATCGAGTACGGCGGTTCGGTCCCGCCCCCGGGCTGCCCGGCCCACACCGCCACGGGACCCGGCGGAGCCACCCGTCTGTACGGACCCGCCGCGGAGACGGACCCCATGGGCCTGTACGAGAAACTGCGGGCCGAGCACGGTCCCGTGGCGCCCGTCCTCCTCGACGGTGACGTGCGCGCCTGGCTCGTCCTCGGCTACCAGGAGAACCGGGACGTGGCCAGCCGCCCCACCCAGTTCTCCCGCGACCCCCGCGTCTGGCACGGTTGGAGGAGCGGGGAGATCGACCCCGCCACCTCCCCGTTGGTCCCGATGATCGGCTGGCGTCCCGACTGCGTCTGCGCGGACGGCGAGGAACACCAGCGACTGCGCGGCGCCGTCACGGCCGGCCTGAGCCAGTTCGACCACCGCGGGGTTCGCCGGCACATCACCCGCTTCGCCCACCAGGTGATCGACACGTTCAGCGAGAGCGGCGAGGCCGAGCTCGTGGGCCAGTTCACCGAGCACGTGCCCATGCTGACCCTCACCCACCTGCTCGGCATGTCCGAGGAGGACGGCCCCGGGCTCGTGCACGCCGCCCGTGACCTCTTCAAGGCCACCGAGACCTCCCTGGCCAGCAACGCCTACGTGCTGCGCAGCCTGGAACGGCTCGTCATCGCCAAGCGGACCCGCCCCGGCCAGGACATCGCCTCCGCGCTGCTGGCCCACCCCGCCCGCCTCACGGACGAGGAGGTCCAACACCACCTGCGCCTCATCCTGCTCGCCGGTTACGAGACCACCGCCAACCTCATGTCCAACGTCCTGCGCATGGTCGTCACCGACCCCCGGTTCCGCGGCTCGCTGGCCGGCGGCCAGATGACGCTCCCGGAGGCCGTCGAACAGGTCCTGTGGGACGAGCCGCCGCTGATGGTCTGCCCGGGTCGTTGGGCCAACGGCGACACCGTCCTGGGCGGCCGGCAGATCAGGGCCGGGGACATGCTCCTGCTGGGCCTGGCGGCCGGGAACGTCGACCAGTCCATCCGCAGGGATCCCTCGACCCCCGTGCACCACAACCGCGCGCACCTGGCCTTCAGCGCGGGCACCCACGAATGCCCCGGTCAGGACATCGGCCGCATCATCGCCGACACGGGAATCGACATCCTGCTCACCCGGCTGCCGGACATCACCCTGGCCGTCCCCGAGGAGGCCCTGACCTGGCGTTCCTCCACCTGGGCCCGGCATCTGACGGCGCTGCCGGTGAACTTCGCGCCCCGCGCGCCGAAGCCGCACGACGCCCCGGCCCCGCTGCCCGCCGCTCCGGTCCGGAGCGGCGCAAGCCGATCGGCGGCGGCGCCGCCGCGGCCCGTCGCCGAGCCCGTGGTGTCGCACCGGCTCCCACCCCGGGCCTCCTGGTGGGCGCGCCTGACCGGTTTCCTGCGGGGGCGGTAGGCGAAAACGACCGGGCACCGGGACCGTACGCACGGGGGAGGGGCGCCGACATCCGTCGGCGCCCCTCCGTCGATGTCGGCCGAGGCGCCGTCACTCCGGGAACGGCTCGTCCGAGGAGGCGTAGCGCGGCGCCCCGGTGTACCAGGCGTGCAGACCCGACAGGAAGCCGCAGGCGCCTGCGAGCCACACCTCCAGCTCCTCCCGCTCGTCACGATGCAGTCCGGTGCGCTGGACGAGCTGGACGAGGTCCGTCCGCCGCAGGTGCTCGAAGTCCCGCAATCGGGCGTTCACCAGGTTCAGGGCGCCGGGCACGGCCTCGTGGAGACCGATGCCCAGCGACGAAGCGACCACCAGCACGAGGTTGTTGACGTCGCGTTCCTCGTGCACCTCCCGCTCGTAGGACGCGATGTCGTTCGCCAACCCCATGAAGTCCATGAAGGCGTCGAGCAGGGCACGGACGGTCCGGCTGTGCCGGATCTGTTCGGGTATTCGCGCTCCGGTGGCCAACTCCACTGAATAGGGCGCGGTGTGGGCGGCGAAACTGTCGCGCCGGAACGAGGCGTAGTCGATCAGATGGGGAACACGCCCGCTGAGACTGTTCGCGAGTTCCTCCACTCCCGCGTCGACGTACCGCACGAGGTGCTGGTTGAACTCTCGCCGCCAGTGAGCCAGCCTCGGTGGGAAAAGGCAGCGTTGAAGGTCGGCGATGCCCCGCTCGACGGCGTTCGTCGGTTCCGGCGGCCGGGCGCCCGGCTCCGTACGCAGGAACTCGTGGAGCCGGGCGGTGAACACCACCGCGCCGGAGAGGTCACCGGTCTGCTTGAAGGTGGTGGCGAAGTAGTCGTCCCAGGCCAGGGCCCACACGTTGAAGCGGTGGTTGAGCCGCAGGTCCGCGAGCGAGGCGTCGGGCAGGGTCCAGGCGGTCAGTTGGTCGACGGTCATGGCGTGGAACTTGGGCCGCGTCCAGATCGGGCGCGCGCCCGTCGGCCCGTCGTGGCCCTCCAGCATGCCCATCTCGCGTGCCCAGGACTCGTTCTCCGCGTGCAGGGCCGGCAGGTGCGGATTCACTCGCAGTGGATGGGGCATCCACAGCTGGGGGAGCTCGACGGTACGCACGGTCATGGGGACCAGACTCCTTCTCTCTCCGGCCCGCACGGCTCTGCGGACCACCACGCGGGCGGTGGACCGGGGGAGGCCGGGCCGCCGCCCGGTCCTACTCACCTGGCTGCTGTGCGCTGGGGCGCGCCCTTGGGGCGGCATGGCTGAGGGATGCGGGACGCCGCACATGTGCCCGCATGTGGTCGAAACGTCCCTTCTTGAGGCCGGATCGTGTCCATTCCGGAGCTCTCCACCCCTGCCCGCCGCGAACGTCCGGCAACCCCACAACGGCCCCTGACCTGCGGTCAGGGCATATTCACCGCCCGAACGGAACGAATTCCCCAGGAGAGACTTTTCGGACTTCCGCGCGAACGGGTTCCGCCCGTCGGACGTGCAGGGTGCGGGCGCCGAGGGGGAGGGGGCCGTGGCCGACCAGCCGCAGGCCGCAGTCGGACAGCAGCCGGGCGTAGTGGTCCGCCGTGCGCTCCTGGCCACCGGTGTTGCACATCATGTGCAGGTCCCAGGCGGTGGCGAGCGACGGGGCGCCGTCCGCCGGCAGCAGACGTTCGACGATGAGCAGGTCGGCGTCCGGGGACATCGCCTCGGCGCAGTACCGCAGGATGCTCCGGCAGCGGTCGTCGTCCCAGTCGTGGAGGACCCGGGAGAGCAGGTAGACGTCACCCTCCGGCGGCACGTCCGCGAAGTCACCGGCCAGGTAGGCGCACCGGGCACCGACGGGGCCCGCGGCGAGCCGGGCCCTGGCCGCGGCGAGGACCTGGGGGCGTTCGAGGAGCGTGCCGCGGAGGTCGGGGTGACGCGTCAGGACCCGCTCCAGCAGTTCCCCCGTCCCGCCCGCGATGTCGACGACGGTGCGGCCGCCACCGGGCGCGCCGGCGGCGGCGGTGAGGACCGGGTGATCGGGCAGCGGGTCGAACATGGCGGCGGAGGCCGCCATGGACTGGTCGAACAGCGCGGACAGCTCGGGCCGTCCCGCGAAGTGGTCGAAGTGGTTCTCGCCGTACAGGTGCTCGAAACCCGGCTGCCCGGTCCGTACGGTGTGGGTCAGGTGACCGAAGGACCGGTAGAAGGGACCGCCGTACATCAGGGCAAGGGCCCGCATCGAGGAAGGGGCCCGCTCGGCCAGGAGCGCGCCGACGCCGGTCAGGCGGTACCCGGTCCCGTCCACGGCCACCACGCCCACCATGGCGAGGTAGCGGAGCAGGGTCGCCAGGCACTCGGGGCGGGCGCCCACCTCCCGTGCCAGCTCCGCGGCGCCTGCACCGGGACGCCGGTCGAGGGCCTCCGGGAGCCGTAGCTCCGCGCACGTGGCCAGGGCCTGGGTGGTCCAGGCCCCGGTGAGCATCCGCAGGAGCGATTCCGCGGGCCCCTCCGCGGGCTGCGCCCCACCGGCCAGGTGCTCGCCCAGGACGTCGCGGTGATCGCCGCACGCGTACAACTCCACCCGCCCGTAGACCGTCTTGGTGTCGGCGGGGGCGGTGAAGTAGAACACGGTCCCGTCCTCGTGCGGGTTGTAGCCACCACCGTCGGGTGCGGCGCCGCGCCCCGCGAAGCTCGCCAACAGCCCTCGCAGTACGAGCGGGTCGGGACGCACGACGTCGAACGCCAGGTGGGCCTCGTGGTCCTGACGACGTTCCCGCTCGGCGATCAGGTCCGATCCGGAACCCGGGGTCAGGGCCAGGGCGAACACCTCGACCGCCCGCTGCTCCCCGCACGGGCCGATGACCCCGGGCCGGAGAATCCTTACGTCAAGATCGGCGGGGTCGCGGTGGTGGCGCGCGGCGAGGCGGTCGCGGACGACCACGCTCGGCTGCGCCGCGGAGTCGCAGGTCAGCCCGCAGTCCGCGAGCTGCGCGCGCAGGGCGGGCTCGTCGGCCGGGAAGACGAGCAGGGCGGCGTGCGCGAAGCGGCACCGATCGGTCAGGGCCCGCAGTTCGGGGCCGTCGAGGCCGGGCAGCACGCGCGCGAGCAGGACGGACGTGTCCTGCTCGCGCACGAAATCGGCCGCCGCGCGCAACCGCGCCGCGTCGTCGAGGAGCAGGGGGGTCGCGCCGGTGGCGGGCGTGCTGGAGCGGTCGTCGGAGTACATGCGGTGTCCCTGTCGAAGGAGGAGGGCGCCCTGGATTCTCGGCGCGGGTCGCGGGTCGCGGGTCGCGGGTCGCGGTTCGCGGTTCGCGGTTCGCGACGGAGTGCGGACGGGTGCCGATGGGCGCCGAAGGGGCGTTGAGGACGTGCCGACCGGCCCGACCGGGTCGGGGCCGGTGGTGGGGGAGGGTCAGATGCCGACGTAGTGGTCGGCGAACCAGTCCTGGGTCGTCCGGGAGTCGCGCAGCGAGGCGATGCGGGAGGACCGCAGCCGCTCCTGGAAGGGCGCGGCGGTCCCCTCCGGTCCGGGCGCACCGTGCAGGAGGTTGATCATCCAGTGGGAGAACTCCTGTGCCCGCCAGATGTGGTCCAGGCACCGGTCCGAGTAGCGGTCGAGCGCCTCCGGATCACCGTGGACGAGCGAGTCGGTCAGGGCGCGGGCCAGGATCTCCGCCTCCAGCACCGCCAGGTTCGCCCCCTTGGCGGCCGCGGGACTGATCAGCGCCGCCGCGTCTCCCACCAGGAACAACGAGCCGTACCGGAGCGGTTCGAGGACGTCGGATTCGAGATCGACGACGGCCCGCTGGAGGATCCTCCCGCTCCGCAGGGCGCCGTACTCGGCCGCACCCATGCGCAGGGCGAGTTCCTCCCAGATCCGTTGCTCGCTCCACGTCCCGGGATCGTGCCCACGTTCGCACTGCAGGTAGTAGCGGGTGTTCTCGGCCGAGCGCGCCATGTGCCCGGCGAAGCCGCGCGGGTGGACCGCGTAGCCGACGGCGTCCATGCTCGGCGGTGCCTCGGCGAGCAGGCCCAGCCATGACACCCCGTGGTCGCGGTGGTGACGGCGGACCGCCCCGGCCGGGAGCGAGCGCCGCCCCGCACCGTGTCGGCCGTCGCAGGCGGCGACGTACCGGGCCTGCCAACGGCCGGTCCTTCCGTCGCTGTCACGTACCGCCACCGAGGGATTCGGGCCGTCCGCGTCGGTGATGGCGGTGGCGCCGGTGCCGAACCGGACCTGGCCGCCGGCGTCGAGGAACTGCCCCAACAGGTCCCCGACCAGCTCGTGTTGGGGATAGACGGTGTGCGGCTCGCCGCGGCCGAGTCGGCCGTAGTCTAGTCGGAAGCGTCCCTCCTCGGTGCGGAACTCGCAGACGCCGTGCTCCCGCCCGCGCCGACGCAGCCCCTCGTCGAGGCCGTTGCGGGCCAGGACGCGCACGGTGTGGGCGGCGAGGTAGCCGGCCCGTGCCCGGTTGTGGAGGTGTTCGCGTTCGGCGCGTTCGAGGACGACGCAGTCGATCCCGTTGTCGAGTAAGAGGTTCCCCAGCACCAGGCCGGCGGGGCCGGCGCCGACGATCACCACATCGGCCGAGTTCCGCGGAACCCGGGCGTGCTCACTTTCTGTCACGGATGTGGATCTTAGGGACTGTTCGGGGGACGGACCGTCGAAGATCACCCGTATGGCCCGGCCGAAGAGAAAAGGATTCTTCCGTAGGGGCGAACGGGGCCCGGCCGAGGGCGGGGCCGCGCCCCGGCCCCGGCGGACCGTGCGGACGCCGCCGACGGAGCGTCGGGTCGGCATTCGCCCCGGCCCGTGGTTGCGTGGAGGGCGTCATGGAACCGGTCGGAAGACAGGCAGAGTTCAGCATGCACACCAGTCGCAGGTCCGCTCCCCTCCTCGCCGGCGCGTTGGCGGCCGTCGCCGCCGTGGGAATCGCGCAAGCCGCCCCCGCGAGCGGCCTCGCCGCCCCCTCGGCCTGTCGCCCGGCCAACCACCTCGCGAAGATCGCACCGGACCGCGCCGAATCCGGGCACCTCCACTTCCGCGTCACGCTGACCGCCCCGAAGGGATACGCGCCGTGTCGGCTGGCCGGTTCCCCGACCGACGTGGCCTTCGCGAACCACGGCACCCCGCTCGGCATCACGACCGGACGGTACGGCGACCAGAACGCCGTCGTGACCTTCGGGCCGGGCCACCCCGTCCACTTCGACATCCGGGTTCCCCACCAGGACCACGGCACCCCGGCGGACGAGGCGTCGTTCACGCTGGGTGCCCCGGGCGGTGCGATCCCCGGCACCTCCGTCGCCGAAGGCCCCTTCGAGGTGGCCGCCGGCACCCTCATCGGCCCCGTCCGGCCCGGAGCCTGACGCCGGCCCTCCCCCTCCCTCCCCGGGCCCCGCCACCTCCACGCCCGGCCGGCCTCCCGAGGACGCCGGCCGGGCGCGCAGGCGACGGTCAGTCGCCCAGGACGTGGGTGCCGAGCCGGCCGACCACGGCGGGATCACGATGGTCGAAGAACGCGGACGCCCCGGTGTCCAGGGCGGCGACGGCCGCCATCTCATCGGGGGTGAGTTCGAAGTCGAAGACGTCGAGGTTCTCCGCCATCCGCTCGGGCCGCACCGACTTGGGGATCACCACGACACCGCGCTGGACGAGCCAGCGCAGCACGACCTGAGCCACCGACCTGCCGTGCGCGGCCGCGATCGCACTGAGCACCGGATGGCCGAAGAGGTTGTTGCGGCCCTCCGCGAAGGGCCCCCAGGACTCGATCTGAACGCCGCGCTCGCGCATCAGCTCCTGGTCGGAGGTGCGTTGGTGGAAGGGGTGGGTCTCGACCTGGTTGACGGCCGGGGTGATCTCGTTGTGGTCGATCAGGTCCACGAGCCGGTCGCCGTGGAAGTTCGAGACGCCGATGGCCCGCACGAGCCCCTCACCCTGCAGGGCCTCCATGGCACGCCAGGAGCCGTACACGTCCCCGTAGGGCTGGTGGATCAGGTACAGGTCGAGGTGGTCCAGGCCGAGTTTGCGCAGTGAGGTGTGGAAGGCGCGCGCCGCCCTGTCCTCACCGGCGTCGGAGACCCACAGCTTGGTGGTGACGAACAGCTCCTGACGCGGGATGCCGCTCGACCCGATCGCCCGGCCGACGGCCTCCTCGTTGCCGTAGGCCGCCGCGGTGTCCAACGACCGGTAGCCGGCGGCGAGCGCGTCGCTGACGGCCCGTTCGGTCTCCTCGGGCGGGATCTGGTACACGCCGAAGCCGAGGACGGGCATCTCGACGCCGTTGTTCAGGGTGACGTTGTGCATGTGGGGGTCCTTGTCCTTGTCCACGTCGGGGGCCGGGTGGATCCCGGTGCGATCCGGCGAGGGACCCCGCCGGCCGTACGGGGCCGTGCTCGTCCACGCCTACCCGCTGCCGGACGCCGCCTCCCGCCCCGTACTCCACGTGGGTCCGCCGCGCGTCGACCCGGCCGCCGCCCCGGAGCGGCGCCACCTCCCTCGACGGGGCCGGAGCGATGCGAGGGAGCTCCCCGCTGTTCACCGCCCCGACCGACCCCCGAGGCTGTGCCCAGTCCCGAGCGGGTCCGGCGGCCCACCCACCGTCGACCGGCCCCTCGGGACATCGCATCCGCGACCCACGAGGTCGGCGTGCGACGTCGCCGAGCGGCCGGTCGATCGCCGACCCGAGCGAAGCGGCCCTCCGACGGATCCACCCCGGTGCCCTCCACACCGGCCCCCTCCGTGAAAGGGAACGACCCCCATGCGCACAGCACGAACCCATCACGTCTTCACGGGAGTTGCCGCGGCCGCCGCCCTGTTGGGGCTCGCCGCGCTCCCCGCCCACGCCGGATCGTCCCCGGGCCCGGTGTCACCGGATCCGGCGACGTCCGTACCGGCCGGCGTGCGGGCGGCGATGGCCCGGGACCTCGGCCTCTCGGCGGAGGGCGTCCGCGGTCGGATAGCCGACGAGCAGGCGGCGGAGCGGACCGCGACGGCCGTCCGAGCCACGGTCGGCGACCGTGTCGCGGGAGTCTGGTTCGATGCCGCCGACGGCCGTCTGCACGCCGCCGTCACCACCTCCGCCGACGCCGACGCGGTCCGTCGCGCCGGAGCGGTGGCCGAGCGGGTCGATCACTCCGCGGACCGGCTCGAATCCGTGACCCGGCAGATCGGGGAGTGGGCCGGGCACACTCCGGGGCTCCTGGCCTGGGGCCCCGACGCCCGCGCCAATCGGGTCGCCGTCGTCCTCGATCCGACCCGGGCCACCACCGAGCTCCGCACCCGCCTCGCCGCGCTCGAAGACCTCGTGGACGTCACCGAGTCCACGGACGCCCCCCGCCAGCAGGGCGGCAACGTCGTCGGCGGCGAGAAGTGGGTACCCGGCAGCGAGAGCCCCTGCTCGATAGGCTTCCCCGTCACCCGAACCAGCGGCGGCACGAAGGCCTTCCTGACCGCCGGCCACTGCACCAACGACGTCAACCAGGCCGCCTACGGCAAGGACGGCACCCGCGTCGGAACCTCCAACAAGAACGGCACCGGCAGCGTCAACGCGGCGGAGGGCGACTTCGGCATCGTCGACGTCGACCAGGCCGGCTGGGAGCCGACCCCGACCGTGTCCGGCTGGGGCAAGGGCGACGTCACCCTCACGGGTACGGCCGAAGCCGTCGTCGGGAGCGCGATCTGCCGTTCCGGCCAAACCACCGGCTTCCAGTGCGGCGAGGTCACCAAGACCAACCAGAGCGTCGACTACGGCAACGTCGTCATCAACGGCCTCTCCTACTCCAACGCCTGCTCCGCCGGCGGGGACTCCGGCGGCAGTTACGTGACCGCGACCGGCGGCAAGGCCGTCGGCCTGCACTCCGGCGGCGGCAGCGCCACCTGCAGCAGCGGGAGCGGAGAGAAGTTCACCATCTTCCAGCCCGTCAACGAGGCCCTCTCCAGGTTCGGCGCCGCACTGACCACGTCGACCCCCCAGCCCGGCGCGGTCACCGTGGCCGCGGTCTCCGCCAAGTCCCACCCCACGGGCAGCCCCGTCGAACTGAAGAACAGCGCCGAAGGCGGTACGGCCCCCTACACCTGGTCGGCGACCGGCCTCCCGGCCGGCCTGTCCATCGCCCCGTCCACCGGCACGGTCTCCGGGACCCCGACGGCCGACGGCACCCACTCCGTCACCGTGACGGCCACCGACAGCGCCGGCAAGAAGGGCAGCGCCTCCTTCACCTGGACCATCACGCCCGCCGGTTCCGGCAACCCGACCCTCACCGGCCCCGGCAACCAGAACCTCCACGTCGGACGCCCCGTCAACCTGCCGCTGACGGTGACGGGCGGCAGCGCTCCCTACACCTTCACCGCGACCAACCTGCCCGCCGGTCTCACGATCAACGCGGCCGGCGGCGTCATCTCCGGGACCCCCACCGCCTGGGGCTTCCGCAACGTGACCCTGACGGTCACCGACGCGGCCGGCAGGAAGTCCACGGCCACGGCCACCTTCACCGTCTGGTCCTGACCGGCCCGAGCCTGCGGTCCCGGCGCCGGGGGGCGGGACCGCAGGCCCCGGCCGTTGCCCGCGTCCGGACCCCGGCGGCGGGCAACCGAGCGGCCGTCCACGCGGGGCGCGGGCGGACCGCGACACGGGGGAACGGCCCGGTCCCGTCAGGTGCCCCGGGAACGCGCGAGAGCGGCCAACTCGGTGCGGTTGCGGACACCCACCTTGCGGTAGATCCGGCTGAGCATCGCCTCGACCGTCTTGCGGGAGACGAAGAGCCGGTGGGCGGCCTCGGGATTGCTGCTGCCGCCCGCGATCAGGTCGACGAGGTGACGTTCGCGTTCCGTCAGTACGACCGCCGGCGTCCCGTTCCCGCGCGACGCGGGCTCCCCACCCGCGCCCCGTGCCCCGTGCACCGGCTCCGCCGTCGCACCCGACAGCCGGTCGAGGTGGCCGCCGACGAGCGCGGTCCACGGACGGGCCTCGGCCGCCGCGAACAGGGCGGCGGCCTGCTCCCACGCGGCCCTGGCCGCGCCCACCCGCCGCCGGCGCCGCTCGATCCGCCCCAGGGCAAGCAGGGTACGGCCCTGCTCCACGGGCCGGCCCATCGCCGCGAAGGTCGCGGCGGCGTCACCGAGGAGCTCGACGGCCCGACCCGGGTCCCCCTCCCGCGCGAGGCACACGGCGCGGGCCCGGGCGACGGTGACCCGCACCATGGCGTGCGACGGGTCGCAGGTCACGGTCTCGTCGAGCGCCGCCAACAGCGCGCGGGCCCGCGCCTGCAGCCCGGCGGTCGCGAACGCCTCGACCGCGTCGGGCTGCCACCGGAGGACCGCCGGATCCCCGGCCCTCGAAGGGCCCTCGATGTCGCCGATCTCCTCGAAGACCGCCACGGCCGGTTCGATCCGGCCGCTGTGCAGGTACACGGCTCCCGTGACCCACAGGCTGCGGCTCGTGTGCAGCACGTCCCCCTCGGCACGGGACACGTCCAGGGCCCGCCGCGCGTACTCCAGGGCCCGGCCGAACGAACCACCACAACTCTGCACGAGCGCCGAGGTGTACCAGGCGGGCCCCGGCGACAGATCGGCCTCCCTGGTGTGGGAACGGGCGCGGGCCGCCCAGGCGAGGGCGCCGGCGCACGCACCGAGCCCCGCCTCGACCTCGGCGAGGCTGCGGCACAGGTCCGTGAGGCCCTCGGCGCCTCCGGCGGCCCGGGCGAGGGGCAGCAGCTCCAGTAGTGCGGCCCGGGCCGCCGCCAGGTCCCCGTCGAAGACGGCGTGCCGGGCGGCCAGGTACTCGGGGCTGTTGGAGACACCGAGCGAGGCGGGCGGCACGCCCAGGGCGAGGGCGGACTCCAGGGTGGTCCGGGCCTCGCCCGGCCTGCCGAGCAGGCGCGCCGTACGGGCCGCCATGGTCAGCGCCGCCGCCCGCAGGCCGTCGTCCCCGGCGGTCCGCGCCAGCGCGGCGGAACGTGTGGCGTGCAGGAAGGACCGGTCGAAGTCCGCGGCGGCGACGTTGGCCGTCACCGATGCCCTCAACTCGATGGCGGCCAGCAGCCGCGGATCGTCGCGCGCCGCGCCGCGGGCCGCCGCGAGGAAGGACTCGGCCGCGGCGAGGTCCTGGCCGCAGGCGTCGACGACCGCCATCAGGGCCCGTACCCGATCGGCGGGACGGCCGTGGTCGTCGACGATGCGTCGGGCCGCCAGGCGCGCGGTGTCGACATCACCGGCGGCCGCCGCCTCCTGGGCGGCGTCGGCGAGCCGCCGCGACCTCAGGTCCGCGAGCCGGGGCGGGGTCAGGCGGGCCGCCAGCAGCATGAGTTCGGCGGACAGCCCGCGGTCACCGTCCTCCCGCGCGGTCGCGGCCGCCCGCGCCGCGTCCTGCGCCGTGCACCGGTCAGGCCCCTCCACCGCCATGGCCCGGTGCCGGGCGGCGCGTACCGGGTCGGTGACGGCGACGGCCAGGGCCGCGTGATCCCCCCGCCGCTCGGCGGCGGACCCGGTCCTGGCCGCGGCGTCGGCCAGCGCCCGCGCCGCGAAGCGGACGGCGCCGGAACGAGCGTCATCCGTGCCTTCCGGGGCGACCAGTACGCCCGCCCGCACCGCGTACACGAGGTGCTCGGGAGCCTCCGGGCACCCCGCCCGGTGCAGCAGGTCCGTGTCGGGCCGGTGGGCCAGGGAGGCCATCCGCAAGGTCTTCCGCGCGCCCGCCGGCACGGTCCCCAGCCAGGCATCGGCGAGGCCCTCGACCGGCCCCGGCCCGTCGAGGCCACGCCCGGAAGGCCGGTCCGTCACCGGCCGCTCCAACAGTCCCTCGCAACAGGCGGCCAGCAGAGCACGGTTGCCGCCGCTGTGGTGCAGCACGGCGCCGCTCCAACGCGCCGACAGGCCGAGCGCCTCCAGCCGGTCCGAGACCTCCTCCTGCCCGGCGGGAGCCACGCGCAGGACCGGCGGGTGACCGCCCAACAGCTCGGCCGACCGTTCGGGCCGGCGGACCGTCCGCTCGGCCGTCACCACACCGAGGGCCCCCCGCTCCGGCGATCCGAGCGCGTACCCCAGTACGTCGGCGCTGACCGGGTCGAGCCACTGGACGTCATCGACCACCAACAGGACGGGAGACATCTCCCGCAGCATCCGCGCGACCCGCGCACGCAACCGCAACAGGTCGGCGGGAGACGTCACGGCGACGCCGTCCGTCACCAGCGCCTCATCGAGCCGCATCAGCCCCGAGCAGGGCAGTCGCTCGTCCCCGGGCCGGTTGCGCAGCGGCACCACCCGCCCCGTCCAACGCCCGGCCACGGCGCCGAGCAAGGTCGACTTCCCCGAACCCCAGCCCCCGTGGACCGCGACCCGGCCGTGGAGCCCGACCAGCCGGACGGCCGTGTCGACGAGGGCCTCCCAGCCGTCACCGCGGGATCCGGGACCGTGACCGTCATCCGGCCCGTCACCGTCGCCGCCGGGGGTGTGCGGGGCCCGGCCCCCGAATGCCGCTGCGTTCACCCGGTGCACGCTAGGTCCCGTGGCCCGGGCGACCAAGCCCCCTGCCGCGCTCCCCACGAGTACGAGGGATCTCCCCGATCCCCCCATCCCCTCGATCCCCCGAGGCCCGGCCCGACGCGCCGCGGGCGGGTCGGCGCCCGGATACGATCCCGACGGGGTGCGCGCATCGGAGCGCGACGTGCGGCGGGCGAGGGGTGACGGGACGATGTGGCCGAGGGTGAACGGGATGCGCGCGCTGGAGCTGGGAACCGTCGGGGAGATGCGTACGCGCCTCAACTCCCTGGTGCTCGCCGGTGGGAAGCGGGCGACGACGGGACTGCTGGCCGAGTACCGGGCGGAGACCGAGGGGCTGGAGTTCGTCGGCGAGACGTTGGCCCTGCTGGACAACGCGTCGGACCAGGTCGCCACCGTCGAGATCACGGCGGTCGAGGTCGTGCCGTTCGCCCGGGTGAGCTGGGCGCACGCTTCCGCCGAAGGCGAGGGCGATGCCTCACTGGAGGAATGGCGGGCCGGCCACAGCCGCTTCTGGGCCTCGGTCGGGACCCCGGTGGAGGAGGACACATTGCTGGTGTGCCTCTCGTTCCGTCTCGTCGGCCCGCCCCTGCCGCTCTGAACGGTGCCGGAGCCCGCACCCGACGGCGGGACTTCCAGAGCACGTCCTAGCCGTACACCAGCAGGTGGTCGCAGGTGTTCGTCCCGTCGTGGAGCGAACTGTCGCTGTTGAGGACGTAGAAGGTTCCCGCGAAGCCCGTCGCCGTCATCTTCGGCACGACGATCAGCGTCTGGTCCGCCATGTTCAGCCCGAACCGCCGCACCACGTTGTCGTTCAGCAGCGCGAACAGGTTCTGCGTGAGACCGCCGAGCCGCAGCACACGGTAGGTGCGGTCGCCCGAACCCTGCGTTCCCGTCACGGCGACCTGGTACTGCGGGTCCCCCCAGTTCGACGGCTGGCCGGCGATGCGTGAGGACGCCTCAAGGTCCTGCAGGCGCCGTTGGGTGCTGTCCCGGACACCGGCCATGTGGATGTGCAACTGGTTCAGGCGTCGGGCGCCCTGCGAGTTGATCCCCAGCCCGATGTTGGGGTACTGCACGGGCACGTCGCCCCCGGCGCGGGCGTTCTCCCATGCCTCGTGCCAGTAGTTCGCGACGTTGGGCGTCACGAGGTACGGGCACTCGATGCCCGTGACGCGGCAGCTCGGCAGGGTGAGGTAGTTGTGCTGGGTTTCGGGCTTTCCGTGCAGCACCACGTGGTTGGGGGTCGTCTTGAGGCAGGTGGGCCTCTGCCCGCTCGGCGGGACGATTCCCCGCGTGCAGTACTGGACGTCCTGCCACAGCGGATCGGTGTCGGTGGGGCTCCCGCAGAGACCCTGCAGACCGGACGGAGGACAAGGATTCGGACCGCCGGGAGGGTTCGGCCCCGTGGGACAGGGATCGGGGGTGGGCGACGGACCCGTCGCGGCGGACGCGGCGCCGGCGCCTGCCAGCAGGGCTCCCGCGCCCAGGGCGCCGGAGAGCGCCACGAATTGACGCCGGGGCATACCGTTCGTCTCGCCGACGGCATTCATGTGTGAGCTCCCAAGGTCGACGACCGCCACTTCGACGGGCCGTGCCGAGCGTGACGACGACGGTCCCGCCCGTTCGAACCCGCTTTGATCCGCTCACAAATTAGGGGGTGGTCGGCCCATTTCCCGGCAAGGGAACGGGGGGAACGCCAGGTATTACTCCAGAAGGCCGTCACGTCGTGTCGGCCGCCGCGCCGCTCTCCCGGCGGGGGCGCGTGGCCGGGTGCCGTCGGTCTCGGCGGGGCAGGAGGTACGGTCGCGACGACGGGTGGTTCGGCCCGTCGAGGTACATCGCAGGAGGTAGCAGGTATGGAATCGCCGCAGGTCACCGTCCGGTACGAGGCGGACGGCGTGTGCGTTGTCGTGTGCACGGGGGAGTTCGACCTGGACACGGCCGGAACGCTGACGGGCGCCTGCGAGCGCGAGGGTGACGCGAAGCTCCTGGTGCTCGACGTCACGGGGGTCACCTTCGCGGACTCGTCGTTCCTGAACGTGCTGATCCGCCTGCGCAACACGCGCGCCGTCGAGCTGGCGGGGCCACTGCCGACGCAGCTGCGGCGGCTGCTGGAGATGACGGGGGCCGTGCACCTCTTCGAGTTCCGCGACGCTCCCGGGGACGACGGCTGACCCGGCTTCGCGGGGGCCGACTATGTGGCCGATGAACGCCCGAAAATCTGTCTTGGCCGAAGTAGACATTGAGTCCCGGTGTGGTTATGGTTTCTGGCGTGGCCCGGAGAGACCGCACGGCTCGCCCGGGGTGAACCATCGGACGGATCGGACGGATCAGGTGGCTCGCCGGCCCGGTGCGACGACGTGGCAGTTCTTACGGGGCCCGGGGGCCGGACGGCGTCCGGGCCCCTGCGCGCGCGCAACGGACAGGCCCTTGCCGGCGACGCCCGCCCGACCACCCCGCCGCGCTCCACGAGGGGGAGGGCCGTCGCGGAAACGGCGTGGGGTGGGCCGTTCTTTGTGTTGGCGGGCAGGGTCGTCCGGTTCGGACCCTGCCGATGATCGATGGGGAGTGCCGGGTGGAGACGCAGGTACGGGTGTTGCCCGACGTGGACGATGTCCGTGTGATCGTGTGCGCGGGGGAGTTCGACTTCGACACCGTGGGACCTCTCAGGACCGCCACCGATCAGGCCGTCGTGGATCCGGGCCTGCGGAGGATCGTGGTGGACGTCGCGCAGCTGACGTTCGCCGACTCCTCGGTGCTCAACCAACTGATGCGCCTGCTGCGCACCGGCCGCCTGGTGGTGGCGGGCCCGCTCCCCCCTCAGCTGGTGCGGCTCCTCGACATCACCGGGGTGGGGTCCGTGATCACGGTCGCGAACGGCGTGGAGGCGGCGCGCTCCCTGTGACCGCGGGCTGGGCCCGGTAGTCGCGGTCGATGGGGATGCGCGCCTCGTCGAACAGGGCCGGTCCGTCATGCTCCACCGTCGGTCCAGCGCCCGACCGCGGGTCGAGTTCGACCAACTGCTCGTGGAGCACGCGTGGACCACACGGCCGGGCCAGGGACGCACGATACCGCGACGGCGCACATGGGGCAGGGTTGGCAGCTGGTGTACATGGTGGTGCGTGCCGCCGCGCCGGGTCGAGTTCGCGCGCCGCCCAGCGGGCGAGCTTCAGCTCCGGATGGGCGCTGACGTCACTGTCGCTCCGTACGGTGTCGTGGGCCTCGGCGATGACGGTGCCGTCGGGGCCGCCGGCAGGGAGCCGTACGGAGCGTCGCCGGGGGTGATGGCGCGGGCCGCGATGCCGATCGCGCGCCGCAGGAGCTCCTTGTCGGTAGTGGTGATCACGATGGTGTCCTCCGGTGCGTGGCCACGTGAGCTCCCGCCGGCCGCACGGGGCCGGCGGGTTTCCTCCGGATCCCCGTGACCGGGGGTCGAGCAGCACGGTATCGGCGCCGGGGCGGCTGTCACGTTCGGTGGGGTGCTCCCGGGCCGGGAGCACCCCACCGGGGTGATGGCGCGAGTCAGGGCGGACGGCCCGGTGGCGTCGTCGGGCTACGCGGAGGCCCCCGGCGCCGTCAGTGGGTCTTGGAGCTCAGCCAGCTGACGATGGGTGACACGGCTTCGTGTGTCACCTCCGAGATCTTGGCGACGACGTGTGCGCCCTTGGAGACCCCCTTCGAGGCTGCGCCGATGACGCCGGACATGCCGAGCGTGATGGTGCTGAGCGCCGCGATTCCGGCCTGCTTCTTGAACTCGTTGCTGGACCAGCCATATCCGATCCCGTAGAAGATCGCGCTGGCGGAGTCGAGGACGGCGGCGCCGATACCGATACCGAGACCCGCGGCCATGATCAGGGCACCGGCGGGCGGGAAGAAGATCCCCACACCGATTCCGACGATCCCGACGCCCACCCCCACGAAGCCGGCGACCATGCCGGCAGTGTGCAGGTACTCGGCCCACCACTTCGCGTCCCCGATCGTGGGGCCCTTGATGGTGTCGTAGGCGGTGGAGTCGCACTGGTTGGTGCCGGCGGCCTTGGCCGCCTGCGCCTCCTCGGCCGCCTTCCTGGCCGCGGCGACGACCTCCGCGCGCCGCTTCTCACCCTCGATCTGCCACGCCTGGCTGGCGGCGGTCGCGGCGGTGTTCGCGTCCTGGTTGGCCTGCAGCGCCGAGGCCCGGGCCGAAGCGGCCGAGTTCTGGGCCGCGTTGGCCGAGGCGACCGCGCTCCGCGCCGATTCGATGGCACGGGACGCCGAATAGTTCGCCGACCTGGCGGCGAACCGGGCGTTGACGGCGGCCTGGGCAGCCCGGTTCGCGGAGGTCTGTGCGTCCTTCGCCGACTGCTCGGCGCTGGTCGCGAGGGTGTTCGCCTGCTCGGCGTAGGTGTTGGCCCGGCCCGCCGACGCCTCCGCCTTGTTCGCCCACTCCACCGCCTCGGATGCCGCGTTGCGGGCATTGGCCGCGGCCTCCTGGGCGCGCGCCGCGTCCACCTGTGCCTTGTGCGCGATCTTCGCCGCCGCGGCGATCGCGCCCTGCATGGCGGCGATGTGGGTGGCCGAGTCGAAGTCGAGCTGGGCGCTCTTGTACTGGACCTCGGCGATGAAGTTGCGGCGGATCCAGGCCGGACCCTCCATCGCGGCCTGGGCGTGAGCCTTGAGGTAGGGACCTCCGGTCCTCAGGAGCGTCGCGGTGGCCACCGCGTCATCCTCCTCCAGCGCCTTCTGGAAGCCCGCGCCGAGGAACTCGTACAGGCCGTCGGCCGTGCCGGCGTCCAGCGCCGCGTTCGCCGCCTTCTTCACGGCGGTGCCGGGGTTCTCACTCAGTACACGGGCCACCGCCACGCGGTTGTCCGTCGCGGCGGCCTGTACGGCTCCCGCGGCCAGAAATTTGCCGGCGGCGTCCGGATCGGCGCTGCCGAGGGCGGTGGCCGCGGCGGACGCCACACCAGGAGTGGTGATCCGGGCGAGGTAGAGGGCGGACTCCCGGTCGTCCTGGCGCTGCGCGATATGCCGGTCCACATCGATCCAGGCATGGATCTCGGCTTCGGCACCGGCCAGCGCGTACCGGGCGGCCTCCTGGGACCAGCCGCCCTTCGACTCCATCAGGGCGAGGGCGGCCTTGCGGCCGAGGTCGGTGGCACTCGCGGTGTTCCCCGACCTGAGGGCCGATTCGGCCTGAGCGATGAGTTCCTTCGTGGCCTGGGCGGTCTGGTCGGCCTGGGTCCGCTTGCGGTCGTACTCCGCGCGTTCCTGTGCTTCGAGCTCCGAGAGGAGACCCATCTCGGCGACCGCCCGCTGCGTGTCCTGGTCCAGGCGCTGCCACTCGGCCTCGCGGGCGGCCCTCTCCACCTCGACGGCCTTGTCGACCGCCTCGGTGGCGGTGTTCGCCGCCTTGGTGGCCTCGTTGGCGAACTCGGTGGACTTGTTGGCGTAGTCCACCGCCTGACCGGCGTACTGGGCTGCCCATTCCGCGGCCGCGGCGGCCTTGTCCGCGTGTGCCGCGGCGCTGTTCGCCGCGTCCCGGGCGGTTCGCGCGGCTGCCGCGGAGGCATTGGCCAGCGTCTGCGCGGTCCCGGCGGCGTTGGTGGCGATCGTGGCGTTGGCACCGGCGATCCGCGCCTGGCGCCTGGCCTCGGCGGCGGCGGCCTGCGCCGCACCGGCGGAGTCCGCGGCCTGGGCCGACGCGTTGGCGGCAGCGGCGGCGTTGCGCGCCGCGGACGCGGCGGCGGCACCGGCGCCCGAGGCCTGGGCGGAGGCGTTGGCCGCGTTGTCGGCGGCCTGCGCCGCGCTACGGGCCTTCGACGCGGCGTTGCGGGCGGCGACGGCCGCGTCCTTGGCCGCGGACGCGCGGGAGGCGTCCTTCGACGCGGCGATGGCCGCGCCGTAAGCCACCGCAGCGGCAGAGCCCGCGCTGGCCGCTGCCTGGCTCGCGGCCGCAGCGGCGTAGGCGGCGCGACGGGATGCCGTGATGGCCGCGTGGGAGGCGTTGATCGCGACACGCGACGCGTCGGCGGCGCCCTTCGCCGCATCGCCGGCCTTGCGGGCCGCCCGGCCGGCCGCGGCCACGTCGTTCTGAGCCGCCTGCGCCTCGGCGGCAGCCCTTTCCGCGGCCTCCCTGGCCTTGGCCGCCGCCGCCACGGCGCGCGCGGCCGACTCCTCCGCCTGTTGCGTCTTGGCCTCGGCGTTCTTGCCCTCGCGCTGCACCACGGCGACGAGTTCCTCGATCTTCACGCGTTCCTGGTCGCGCGCCCGGGCGATGTGCTGCCCGGTGTCCAGGAACCAGGCGATGTCGTCAGCCGTTCCGGACAGGGCCCGGTTGGCGTACTTCTGTACCTCCGGACCGGCCTGCACCATCAGCTTGGAGGCATCGACGCGCATGTCCTCAAGTCGCGCCGCGTACTGGCCGTCCACCAGGAACGCTTCCAGCGCCGGCTGACCGCCGTTGTTCAGCGCGGCATTGCCCGCCCGGTTCACGGCCTTGCCGCCCACCGTCATGACGGTGGCCGTGGCCACCCGAAGGTCCTCCATGATGGCGGCTTTGAAGCCGCCGCCGAGGAACGCGGCGATGGCCGAATCCCCGTTGTTGAGCGCGCTGGTGGCGTCGCGACGGGTTCCCTTGCCCGCGGCCGCCAAGCCACTCATGAGCGCGACGCGGTTGTCCTGCGCCGTGTCGCTCGCCAACCGGTTCGTGAGGAAGGTCTGTACGTCGGCATCGGATCCTATGAGCGCGGCCGCCGCGGCGGCGCGAACGGCCCTGCCCCCGAGCAGCCAGGCCCTGACCACCTTCGCCCGCTCGGTGTCCGGCAGGCGTAGCGGATCACCGCCGGCCGGTGGGGCGTCGTCCGCCCAGGCGGACAGTGGGTTGAGTACGAGGCTGGACGTGGCGGCGACGACGGTGGTTGCCGCGACGGCCTCCAGCACACGACGCCGACTCCAATAAGTGGTATCCAAAACGGTCCTTCGGGGATCAGCGCCCGGCGGGCCACGTCCACACGTGACGGCACAGGGCTGGAGGGCGAGTTGTTTTGGGTGGCGTCCATGTCCTGCGCGTTGTAAGGGAGTCGGGCAGGGACTCGGACGGCCGGTCAGCGCGACACTACGTTGAAATCCGCAGAGGGAAAACACTGTTTTTGAGCAATGTCGATACGGAATCCAATTTCAGCCAGATGTGGAATCAAGAGCTCCGGAACCATTTCTTCCGGGAGTGCGCGCAAAGTCGACTGTGGTGCACATCACTTCGGTGTCGTGAGGGGGGAGAACTCCCCCAGGCTTTTACATACGGTGGGATCGCGGCGGCACCTCCGCCCGTCGGCATGCTCGCAACCCGGCCTTTCCCCGGAAGGGCATCGAGGACCGAACGGTTCTTCGGGCGAGTAGGTCAGAGATCCGGGGGTCGGCTCGCGTCGATGCTCGTTTCCCCGCGCCGTGAAGCGGCGTACTCCTGCGTCCCGGGTCCATCGCTTCGGCTATTCCCGCATTGACGAATAGGGCAGCGATGAAGGTACGCAAGACAATGCTCCGCGGTGTTGGCACGGCCTTGGGTGTCGGCGCCCTGGCCTTGCTCGTGGTCGGCGGTGGGGTTTCGGCCGCGTCAGTTCCTCCCGCTCGCCGTCGGCCTCGCGGGTATTGCGCGCGCCACCGCCGCTCCGGCCACGGGAGCGGTGCTCACCGGCGCCGGATCTGGCCGTACCAGGACCGAATGGGTACCGGACAAGTTCCACTCCGGCGTCTTCAGGCTCGATGGGATCGGTGCGACCACCTGCACCCTGACCGGCAAGGGCTCCGACGTTCTCTGCAAGGGCGACACCGGTGGCCCGCTCCTCAATGCGGCGGGTGGCTTCGGTGAATTCACGGCGGGGTACGCGGTTCCCGTCAGTAGTTGGGACCGGGGCTCGATGAAGTTGGTTTCCGTTGATTTCAATGGTGCCCGTCGTGCCCATGTCGGGATGACGTATCGGTTCGGGGACGGCTCGATCAAGATGTGCACGGGTCTGGCCGATGCGGCCGGTCACATTCAGCCGTTCTCTTCCAGTGCAGTGGTGCCGGCCTCGGCCGGCTGGAACTGGAACGCGATCCAACTCCCCTGACACCAGGCAGCCGATTTGCGCGCGGCAACATGGGGCCGGCCGGCTCGATCCAGTGGCGTGAAGGCGCAAGGGAGGTTGCCCCGGGCGCTCGCCGAGGGCAACCTCCGCGCGTATTGGCAGATCGTTCAGATCTTCCACACCTGGTCGATGTACCGCGAGTCACAGCTGACCTGTGTCACGGGAGCTCCCCACTCCGGAGTGCGCCAGGAGACGTACATGCACTTGTTGGTCACCGAGTTCCGGATGGAATAGCCACCCCCGGCGACTGGTTCGAGCTTCCACACCTGATCGGCGAATTCAGGGTGGCAGTCGTACTGCGTCACGGGCGCGCCGTCCTCTGGAGTACGCCACGAGACGACGAGACAGCGGTTGTTGTGGTGGTTCCGGATCTGATACCCGCCCGGGACCGGTTCCAGCTTCCAGAGCTGGTCGGAGAACTGAGGGTCACAGTCGACCTGCTGTGCCTGCGCCCCGTTGTCGGGAGTGCGCCAACCGACGTACGCGCAGCGGTTGCTCAGTGCGTTCTGGATCGAGGCGGTCGTGAACCGGACCTCCCGAAGCCAGTCGGCGAGGTCGTCGGTGCGGGCGGAGATCGCGCCCGTACGGGTCTCCGTCGCTGGAACTCCAAGGCAGCCGCCCTGCCAGGAACGGGAGTTGACCGCGACGATCCGGCCGGAGGAGTTGAGGAGCGGGCCACCGGTGTCGCCCTTGCAGATGGCGTCGGTGCCCTTTCCGGTCAGGGCGAGCGTGGTGGGCGTCGCGGAGCCGAGGGTGAAGGTGCCGGTGTGGATCCGTTCCGGTACCCATTCCGTCCTCGTACGGCCGAACCCCGCGGCGGTCAGTTCGGTGCCGGCCGTCGGGGCCGCGGTGGCGAGCGCGGCGGGGGCGATGTCGGTGACGGGGGAGGCGAGCCGCACCAATGCGGCGTCCCGGTCGGCACGAGGCACGACCTCGGTGACCTCGACCGCCCTGCCGCCACCGAGCGTCGCGATGGTCCTCAGGGCCGGCCTGCCGGCCGGGACCGTGCTTCCGGGATTGGTGGCAACACAACTCGCTGCGGTCAGGACCCAGAAGCGGTCGACCAGAGTGCCGCTACAGGCACGGGAGTTGGATTCGTCACCGATGGCGAGCCGGACGGCGGCCGTGTGAGCGCCGACGGCAGCCCCGGGGCCGGTGAGCGCGGCGGCGGGGGTGGCGGCCAGCAGGGTCGTCGAGAGTAACGCGGAGCTTGCGAGCAGGCCGGATATCCGCGCAGCGCGCGGAGGGAGTGCGGACACGTTTCTTCCTTCGAAGTCAGGGAGCGGCGGACGGGCATGCCTCGCGAACGCCGCGGCGCGGGTCGGCTGCTGGGCCGACGGATTCAACGGAGCAGTGCTGGGGGCGTGATGAGCGCGCCCCGCGTACGGCGTGTGTTACTTGGCCGTTCGGATTTCCATGAGCATGAAGTCGCGGCCCTGTTCGTCGGCGCTCTCGCCGACCGGTGTCCAGGCGTTCTTGTTCACGTCGAACTGCTTCTCCTCGGGACCGGTGGTCATGTCGACCTTCGCCGAGTAGCTGTTGCCCTTGACCGCGAACACCGCGGGTATCTCAAGGCTCAGGTACCCGGTGGTACCCGTGACGCGGAAACAGATCTTGTCGTTCGCACGGGACCAGACCTCCAGCAGGTCGGTCGCACTCGCGCAGTCGGCCAGCACGATGTGACCGTCGCCGCGCTTCAGAGTGATGCCCCGCTCCGCGAGGATCTTGTCGGCATCCGGGTAACCGAAGTCCTCCACGGCATAACCGGGACCCTCATCAGCGACCGCCGCCATGGCGGACCCCCCAACGGGAGGAACGGGCGCGGCCGAAACCCCACCACCGACCACGAGCCAGGCCAGGGCGCCGACACCCAAGGTCGCGCCAACACCGCGGAGCATCGTCTTGCGTACCTTCATCGCTTTCCCAGTCGTCGGTTTCGGCCAATAGCCGAAACTGTCGTCAATGAGGAGGTGAAGGAAGCATTCCGAATGAGGATGGACGTGCTCGAAAGTCCGAGTCGCCGACCCTTGGAAGTCCCCCCACTTCCGGACCGATCGTAACAGGACCCATGTATCGTCAACTCCGTTATTCGATAACATATTTGATCTGGGATACGCATTTTCTCCGTGACGGTCCGTGGTGTTCCTCCGGTTTGCGGGCGGGCCGATCGCGCGGCCACGAGGGGCGGGGCGCGCCGGCGTGTTCCACGGCTCGACGGGCCGGCGGACCCTCCGACTCGCAAGGGTCGGAGGGCCTCCCCGTCAGGATCCGGCCGCCACCCGGCCGAGGTCGCTCCAACCGTCCGCCCCGCCGCCGTTCCACAGCAGGACTCGGACGGAGCCGTCCGCGCCGCTCCGGATGTGGTCGCTGTGGCCGTCACCGTCGAAGTCGGCGAAAGACACCTGACGTGGGTCGGTGGGCGCACCCGTGGAAACGGGGTTCGCGGGCACGGACCAGCCGCCGTGGCCGTCGCCGCCGCGGTTGAGGTACGTCTGCACGGAACCGTCGGCCGCGACCACCGTGTAGTCCGCGTAGCCGTCCCCGTCGAAGTCCGTCCACCGCACGCGGGACACATCCGTCGTCGCCCCGGTGGCGATGGTGCCGCGGTCCTGCCAACCGCCGTGCCCGTCGCCCCCCTTGTTGAGGAAGACGGAGACGGGGCCGTCGGGGCGCTGCAGGGCGTAGTCGGTACGGCCGTCGCCGTCGAAGTCGATGAAGCGGACCTGATCGGCGTCCCGCGTCAATCCGCGGGCCACCGACGCGGCAAGGTCCCAGCCGCCGTGGCCGTCGCCGCCCCGGTTGAGGTAGACGGACACGCTGCCGTCCTCGGCGACCAGTACGTAGTCCGCCCGGCCGTCCCCGTCCCAGTCGGCGAACCGGACCCGCTTGCGGTCCGTGGTGAGCCCGGAGGCGATCTGCCCGAGGTCGGTCCAGCCTCCGCGGTCGTCACCGCCCCGGTTGAGCGCCACGCGGACGGCGCCGCCGTCCGCGACGTGGATCCGGTCCGTCCGGCCGTCGCCGTCCCAGTCCGCCCAGCGCAGCGGGCCGGTGCCGCCCGATTCGGTGCCCGCCCTGCCCCGGTGCGTACGGACGGCAACACCGTCCAGTACGGCCTTGTCGATGCCCTCGAAGAAGGCGTCGCCCATCTTGGCGTAGCCGGCGTCCCGCGGGTGCAGGCCGTCGGCCATCTCGCCGGGGCCCAGCGCGGGCGCGTCCACGTACCGCACCTTGGCGCCCGTCCGGGCCTTGGCCGAGACCCAGCTCCTCACCGAGGTGTTGAAGGCGGGGATCCCCGGAACGTTCGATGTCGGTATAAGGCCCATCACGACGATGGTGGTGCCCGGACGCGCGGCGAGGATCTCGTCGGTGAGCGCCGCGAGCCGTGCGGGGGCATCGGCCTTGTCCGTTCCGCGGTCCAGGTCGTTGACGCCCTCGTGGAGCAGGACCACGTCGGGCTCCGCGGCCCGCACCCAGCCGGCGGCTCCCGCCCGAATGTCGTTGATCATGGTGGCGCTGTGTGCCTCGTTGTCGGAGTCACCGGTCGGCCCGCCCTGACGGGACCCGACGAAGTCGACCCGGAAACGGGCGTGGGTCAGGGACTTCTGCCACAGGGGCAGGCGGTAGCCGAGGCCCGTCGTGCCCTGGTATCCGTCGGTGATCGAGTCGCCCAGCGGCATGACGCGAAGAACGGGCGGAGCGGGATCGGGTGCGGCCGACGCGGGGGCGGCCGCGGCCCCGAGGAGGCCGCCGACGCCGACTGCCGTGACGGTCGTCAGGGTGATGATCTTGTGCAGCATGCGGGGTGAGGCCTTCTTGTCGTGTTCGACCGTGCTCGGCGGTGTCAGGTCCGGCGCCTGCGGTCGTGGAGCAGGCGCGGTCATGACGTACGGGGGATGCTGCCGAGGTCGGTCCAGCCCCCGCCTGTCGGGTCTCCGCCGTTGAAGGCGTGCACGGTGGTGCGACCGTCGGATTCGTGCAGGAGGTAGTCGGCATGGGTGTCGCCGGTGACGTCAGCCAGTTGGACGCGGGATTGGTCGGTGGTCACACCGGCCGCGGTCCGGCCGAGCGACTTCCAGCCTCCGTGGCGGTCACCGCCCCGGTTGAGGTGGGTCGTCACGCCACCGTCCTTGCCGAGGGTCCAGTAGTCGGCGCGTCCGTCTCCGTCGTAGTCGGCCAGCCGTACGCGGCTGTGCTCGGCCGTGGTGCCGGTGGCGATGCGGCCGAGGTCGATCCAGCCGGTGGCTCCGGCAGGGTCGCCGCCCCGGTTGAGGTGGACGTTGACGGCCCCGTTGTCGGCGATGGTCCAGTAGTCGGTGCGTCCGTCTCCGTCCTGGTCGGCGAAGTGGACCTGCTCGTGGGCGGTGGTCGTGCCCCAGGCGACGCGGCCGATGTGCTTCCAGCCGTTGGGGCCGCTGACGTCGCCACCCTGATTGAGGTAGGCGGTCACGTTGCCGTTCGGGGCGATGTGCAGGTAGTCGGCCCGGCCGTCGCCGTCGTAGTCCGCGAAACGTACCCGGGTGCGGTCGGAGGTGATCCCCGTGGCGATGCGGCCGATGTCCTGCCACGTCCCCGCGCCCTCCCCGCCGCGGTTCAGAGCGGCTCGCACTTCGCCGCCGGCGCCGATGGTGAGCCGGTCGGGCCGGCCGTCGCCGTCGAAATCGGCCCAGCGGACGCTCCCTGTGCCGCCCGACTCGGTTCCGGTCCGCCGTGCGGCGGTGCGGGACGCCCAGCCGTCGGTGACGACCTGCTCCAGTCCATGGTGGTAGGCGGCGGCCATCTTCCGGTAGCCGGCTTCGTTGGGGTGGAGCCCGTCGGGAAGCTCCGTGGGTCCGTCCAGGCGAGGGGGTTCGACGTACCGCACGTGCGCACCCCCCGCGGCCCGGGCCGAGACGGCGGTCCGCAGGTCCGCGTTGAAGCTGTTGACACGGTCGTGCTGGCCGCGGGTGTCCGGGAGCAGGCCCTGCACGATCACGGCCGTGCCGGGCCTGTTGGCCTGGACACGGTCGATGAGCGAGGCCAGCTCCGCTGCCGCGACATGCGGATCGACCTTGTTGGAGTTGAGGTCGTTGATGCCGAGGTGGAGCAGTACGACATCGGGGTTCGCGGCCGCTTGCCAGCCGTCGATGCCGTCCCTGATGTTCTTGATGGTGTAGCCGCTGTGGCCCTCGTTGTCTGGATCACCGCCCCCGCCGAACGACCCGGACCCGACGAAGTCGGGTGTGTAGCGGCTCTGCGCGGAGAGCAGGTTCCACAGGGGTGCGCGGTAGCCGGTTTCGCCGTCACTGCCGAATCCGGCGGTGATGGAGTCGCCGAGCGGCATGATCCGCGTCAATGCGGGCGCGGGCTGAGGAGCCGCGACGGTCGGCGTGCAGGCCAGGCCGAGCGCGGCGACGCCGAGGGCCAGGACGGAGGTCGCGGATACGGTGCGATTCATGGTGCTGGGTCGCTTTCGCAAGTGACGGAAGGTGGGGCTCCGGACTGCGGGAGAGCCTCACCGGGAGGACGGGACACCGGCGCAACGGACGACCGCCCCAGGACCGTTCCCATGAGGAAGGGCCTGAGGCGGTCGGTCACGTCGAGCCCTGCTGCCGGTTCCCGGTGTGCCGGGAACCCCGTCCTGGTCAGGTACCGCTCGCGACCTTGCCGAGATCGATCCAGCCGTTGCCCTTGTCGCCGCCGTTCCAGGCGAAGACGGTGGCGCTGTTGCCGGCTCCGGCGAGGACGTAGTCGGCATGGGTGTCGGCGTTGAAGTCGACGAACTGCACCTTGGTGTGATCGGTGGTCAAGCCGCTCGCGATCTGTCCGACGGTGAGCCAACCGGTGTTGGGGACGGGGTCGCCGCCGCGGTTGATGTAGAGGTCCACCTTGCCGTCGGGCTTGACGAAGAGGTAGTCGGCCTTGCCGTCGCCGTCGTTGTCGGCGAACCGGATGCGGTTGCGCTCCTTGGTGACACCGGACGCGACCTTGCCCACCGCGGGCCAGCCGTTGCCGGACTGGTCCCCGCCACGGTTGAGGTAGGCGTGCACCTCACCGGCGTCGTTGAAGGCCAGGTAGTCGGAGCGGCCGTCGCCGTCCCAGTCGGCGAAGCGGACCTTGCTGGGGTCGTTGGTGGTGCCGACCGCCACCTTGCCCAGGGACTTCCACCCGTTGCCCGGATCTCCGCCCTGGTTGAGGTAGACCTCGACGGAACCGTCCGTGTTGATCAGGAAGTAGTCGGCCTTGCCGTCGCCGTCGAAGTCGGCGAAGCGGACCCGGTTGCGGTCGTTCGTGAGGCCGGTGGCGACCTGTCCCAGGGGCTGCCAGCCGTTGGGGCCGGCCGGGTTGCCGCCCCGGTTGAGCCAGACGGAGACCGCGCCGCTGTCGGCGACGTTGATGTAGTCGGGCCTGCCGTCACCGTCGAAGTCGGCCCAGCGGATCCGCTCGCCGGCGCCGGCCTCGTTCGCGGCGGCGGAGCGCCGCGGCTTGGTGGTTTCGGCGAACCACGCACCGAGATCCGCGGTACGGGCGGAAACCGCACCGGTGCGGGTCTCGGTGGGCGCGGCTCCGAGGCAGCCGCCCTGCCATGAACGGCTGTTGACGCCGACGAGTTCGCCCACTGAGTTGAGCAGGGGACCACCGGTGTCGCCCTTGCAGATGGCGTCGGTGCCCTTGCCCGTGATGTTGAGGGTGGTGGCGTCGGCGGCGTTGAGCGTGAACGTGCCGGTGCGGAGCTTGCCGGGCACCCACGCGGTCTTCGTCCGTCCGTAGCCGACGGCGGTGAGGTCCGTGCCGGCCGTCGGGGCCGACCGGGAGACCTTGGCCGTGGTGGCGCCCCTGGCGGGCAGCGCGAGCCGGGCCAGGACCATGTCCCTATCGGTACGGGGAGCGAGCTCCGCGACCTCCCGGGTCTCGCCTCCGGCGAGCGTGACGGTGGCCTTCAACGCGGGCTTGCCGGCGGGCACCTGCTGACCGGGGATTGCCGCGAAACAGCTGGCCGCGGTGGCGATCCACCATTCGTCCACGAGCGTGGCCGTGCAGGAACGAGCGTTCGCCTCGTCGCCGATGCTGAGCTTGACGACGGCGGCGTGCTGACCGGCGGAGGCCTCGGGGCCGGTGAGGGCGTGGGCCGGGACGACGGCGGTGAGGCCGGCGGCGACGGCGGTGGCCGTCGCCAGCAGGCCGGTCATCCGGGTTGTGCGTGAGCGGAGAAGAGACATGCAGAGCATCCTTCGGGTACGGATTCCAAGTTCGGCGGGCGAGCGTGTGGAACGGCGGGTCGGCGAACCGAGGAGTGCCTGCTCAGGCGCACCACACGTGGGTTCGGGAGTTCCGACCGGCCGGGTGACGGCCTCGGGGCGGTTCGGAACAGGCGGCCGGTGATCGAGCGGCCCGGATCTCAACGCCGTTACGGCTGTCGGCCGTTGGTCGCCTCAGCCTGATTCATTCCTATGGACCGCCGCCGCAATCCCGAGGGGGGCTGCGGGGTGCAAGGAGAAGGGCCGCGTGGAGTCGGTGGTTCGTGGTTCGTGATTCGCGCGTACACCACATGGCGAATGGGAATGGCCGCTCCGTGCAAGGGCGGGCATGAGCAACTCCATGTGGCCCCCCTTACGGCCTACTTGACAGTCCTGATTTCCATGAGCATGAAATCGCGGCCCTGCTCGTCGGCGCTCTCGCCGACCGGACTCCAGGTGTTCTTCGTCACCTCGAAGGTCTTCTCCTCGGCGCCGGCCGACATGGCCACCCGGGTGTTGTAGCTGTTTCCCTTGATGGTGTAGACGGCGGGAATCTCCAGGGACAGGTAGCCGCTGTTCCCCGTGACCGTGAAGCAGATCTTTTCGTTCTGGCGTCCCCAGACCTCAAGCACGTCGGCCGAGCCGGCGCAGTCGGCGAGGAGGATGTTCCCGTCCCCGCGCTTGAGCGTGATGTGCTGCTCCGCGAGGATCTTGTCGGCGTTCGGGTAGGCGAAGTCCTCGATGGCGTAGCCAGGGCCTTCGTCGGCGACCGCACGCACGGAGGGGGTGTCCGCAACGGATTCCCCCGTCACGCCGCCCGCCATCGCGAACCACGCGAGGGCGCCGGCACCCGCTGCCGCACCGAGGGTTCGCGCCATTGCCTTACGTGCCTTCATCGTTGTCCTAGTCGTCGGTTTCGGAGAAGTTCCGAAACATGCATCAACGTCGAAGGTGAAGGCCTCTATTCGATCGGCGGTAAACGACTCGCCCACGAGTCGGTTCACGACCGAAAGCCCCCACTTCCCGTCGGATCGTATCCGCTGGTCAGGAGCCTCGAAAAGACTGGCCAGAAACAGGCCGGTGGTGAATCAATGTGTGCCGGGAGAGCGTTTCGACGGTTCGCGCGCGGGAAAACACATCACGCGGACGGCCGTCCAACGATTTTCAGGGTGCAAACCGGACCAAGTCGCACGCGCCGTGGGTGACTTGCGTCACGCGGAGGATGTCTCGTCCGTGCGGGGTGAGGAATTCGGTTTGGAACCCAGAAATCGGACGGTTGAGTTCCTTTTTCTGTCTTGTCTCAAACCGTTTCGTTTTCCACGCGTCGCCGGCGTTCGATCCGTCCCTCGCCGCGGGAGCCGCGTTACGACGACCGCTCACGGGTCGCCTCGGTCCGCGCGAACGAGTCGGGAACGACGGGCACGTTCACCCGCCTGCCCCGTCTCTGAAACCCGCCCGCCGATACCGGTCGAAGGGCCGCGGCGGCGGGTCGTGTCGTCGTCGCCGGCCGCCGGGGGCCGCGACGGGGCGCTTGGCTCAGCGAAGTTTCAGGTACGCGGTGACCTGTTTGCCGTTGGGGTGCGGGGTGACGGTCAGGTCGTCGACGAGACTCCGCACCAGTGGCCAGCCGTAGCCGCCGATGCGGATTCCGGCGGGTGGACTGGTCTGGGCGACGGGTGCTTCGTGACTGTGGTCGGCCACGGACACCCGCAGTGCGTCGTCGTGGACCTCGGCGTGGAAGCCGGCGAGGCCGCCGCCGTGCCGGATGGCATTGGTGACGAGTTCGGTGGTCACCATCAGAGCGTCCGTCACGGCGTCCGCGTCGTGGGGGAGTCCGGATCGCCGCAGCAGCGCCGCGACCCGGTCGCGGGCGTCGGCAGCCGTCGAGGGGAGCGAGACACCCGGCGTCGTGGGGCTGGTTTCCGTGAGGGGCGCTCGCCCACCCGACTCATCGCTCCCTCGTGACCGTTCCATGTCTCCGCGTCCGCCCGGTGCCGAATCGACCACGCGATCCTCGCACACCGCCCTTCGCGCGACCACGGGGAGGGCGCGCCCGCGGCCGCGGTGTGACTGCGGGTACGGCCGGGCCAGGGGCGGCAACCGTGTGGCCGCCCCGGCCCGTGCCCGCGGGATGCCCATCAGGATGCGTGCGGCTTGTCGTAGTAGCCGCCGACCTGGCGGTGGTAGTCCTCGTCGCCGAGGTGGGTGTTCTGGTCGAACGGGGGAGCAGCCTCGATCTGTTCCTTGGTCCGGTCGACGTAGACCTTCTGCTCATCGGTGTCGACACGGCTGACCGTGCCGGCGGGGATGAGCACCTCCTTGCCGAAGATCCAGGGACCGGTGTCGACCACGACGTAGGCGGAGCCGATGTCCTCGGAGTGCTTGCCGACCTTGCCGATGGAACCGTCCGTGGCCTCGACCTTGTAACCCGTCAGGTCGGCGCCGGCCAAATGGCCGGAGGCCTCGCGGTAGCCCCACACGTTGTCCGTCATACGAAATGCCCCTTGATCGGTTTCGGTGCCCGCCCCGTGCGGAGGGCTCCGGCGAGGTATCCGCGGAGCGCGACACCTCGAAGAACTCTGATGCGCCGAAAGGCCGTCGCCGCCCCGGCGGGTACGGGCCTCGATCGGAGCACGCCTACCAGCGGTACCAGCGGCCGCTGCCGCCCTTGGGGCGGGCGACGAACCCGACCAGCCACAGCACCAGTACGACGATGGCGACCCACCAGAGGATCTTCACCGCGAAGCCGGCGCCGAAGAGGATCAGGGCGAGCAGAAGAACAAGAAGCAGGGGAATCATGGTTATTACCTCCGAGGCGCCTTGTGTCCGGAACCCTTCGAACCATGCGCGCGGAATTCGCTCGTTTCTTGTCGTCGCGGGCGGGAAGTCGGAGTCCCGCCGCGCGGAGCCCTTCACTCGACGGATCCGCGATCCGCCCGTTTCAAGTCCCCGGGACGGGACAGGCGAGTGCGAGCAAGGCGATTTCCTATGACGAGGAGTGATGGTCATGTCGGCCGACGAGAAGACCCAGGCGAAGACCGAGCAGGCCAAGGGCAAGGTCAAGGAGGCCGCCGGCCGCGTCGTCGGCAACGAGCGCCTCACCGCCGAAGGCCGGGCCGAGCAGGCCAAGGGCGACGTCCGCCAGGCCAAGGAGAACGTGAAGGACGCCTTCAAGCGCTGACCGCGGAGTCCGCGTACGTGTGGGTGGGTCCCCAACCATCGGTTGGGGACCCACCCACACGTATGATGCGCGCCGGTACCCCTGGGAGCAGCGCTCCGGCGCGGCCCGCCCCGTCGCCGCGACGGGGTTGACGGCAACGGCGGCGGGCAACCTTGTGGCGTCGTACCGCAAACCCGCGCCCCAAGGAGACGTTCATCGTGTTGCGTCGATCCGCTCTCACCCTCTTCGCCGCGGCGGGCCTGGCCATGTCCGCGCCCCTCACCGCACCGGCCGTCGCCGCGGTCCCGACCGCGGCAACCGCCTACCCCACCACGCCGGTCTACGTCGCCGACGGTGCGGGCAGCTACATCAAGGGCACGCTGACCTGGTACAACCGGTCGGCGACCTTCACCGGGACGCTGAAGTCGGTCGGGTGTCGCCGGGCGTGGTACAGCGTGTTCGACGGCTATGCCAATCCGCTCGGCGCCAGGAGCAGCAGCACGCACTGCAACACGATGACCTCGGTGCCCGCCACCCTGCCCGCGAACGTCGTCGGTGGTGGCTCGTACGTCGGCGTCTGCCTTGACGACGCGAAGGGCAAGCCCGTGACGTCGTGCGGCGTCTACCCCCGTCCGTGATCGACCCGGCGGGGGACCGTTCGGCCACAGGACCAGCGGCGGCCGGTTTCGGAATCTTTGATTCCGGGGACGGTGTCCCAGCATCGCCGTAATTGTCCTCGCGCCCTGCCGGCGCCTGGCAGGACAGTCGAGGGAGACCATGGGTTGGAAACGCAGATCCCGGGTGGGGACGTCGGCCGCACTTGTCGCCGTGGTGGCGCTCGTCCTGGCAGCTCCGCTCCCGGTCGCCGCCGCGGAGCGGACCGGCACCGCGTCGCCGTTCGGCGCCGTGACCGCGGAGCGGGACGCCTCCGCGACGCCGCCCCCGCCGCGCCTTCCCCGTGACTTCCGGGGCAAGGGCAAGTGGATCGTCCGCGACCTGGACATCACGGTGCCGTTCACGTGGGAGGGCAGGGACGGCAACAGCCAGATGACCGCGGGGGGCCCGCAGTACCCGATCTGGTTCACGAACCTGATCTACCGGGACACGCTCTACACGCTGACGTACAAATGGCCCGGCCTGACCGAGCACCCCTGCTCCCGCATCCCGGGTTTCGACCTGGAGGCGCTGAACGAGGGATTCGAGAACGCCAGATTCGTCGGGCCGGAGACCCTGCGGGGCACACCGCACCGGAAGGTGAACCACTGGCGGGTGGGTGTGGTCCTCCCGAACCTGCCGCCCGGCAACTACCCACGGCTGCCGCTCGCCCTGGGCGACATCTACGTCGACGAGGACGACCGGGGAACGTTCTGGCAGGTGCTGCAGTTCGGCGTGCAGAACCTCTACGACCCCGAGCTGGACGAGTGGCTGGTGATGGACACCTTCGAGCACCGCCCCGGAACCGTGAAGCTGCCCGCGCGGTGCGAACCGCCCCGTTGAAACCCGGACGGCCGCCCCGGTCGCAGGCGTACTGCTGCCCGGCGCGGGCGGATTGCCTGAAAGGATCAAGAAACAAGGGCGTTTGGAATCCTCTCCTCGGTGAAGACGAGCGTTAACACCGGCTTTATTCACCGAGGTAGGAGACGCATCATGGGCATTCTCGCCTGGATCCTCATAGGGCTGTTCGCGGGTCTCATCGCCAAGGCCCTCATGCCGGGCAAGGACCCGGGCGGCCTCATCATCACCGTTCTCATCGGCATCGCCGGAGGCCTGCTCGGCGGCTGGCTCGGCAAGGTCATCTTCGGCGTCGACTCCATCGACGGCTTCTTCGACGTCTCCACGTGGATCGCCGCCATCGTCGGCTCGCTGATCCTGCTCGCCGTCTACCGACTGATCACCGGGAACAAGCGCCGCCACGCCTGAGCGGCACGCACGGCCCGGACCGAAACGGCTCCCCTTCCTCCGGAAGGCGGAGCCGTTCCGTCGTCCCCGCCGGCGCCGCCCCGTTCATCCGTGGGTCGCCGCCCCGCCGATCCGTAAGTCAACGTCGATATCCCGGGTAGGCGCGGTACGGGGAGCGGCACTCGCATGCGGGTGAGGCCCCCGGCAGGCCGTTTCCGCCTGTCCGCCCACTCCGTGGCCGCTCCTCGTCCGGCGGACTACGGAAAGTGACTTCTGATCATGAACTACTCCGAGACGGTGCGTCCCCCTCCCGTAAGGGCGGATACGGGGAGCGACTTCGCCCGGCTCTCCCGGAAGATCCAGGACGCAGGGCTCATGGCCCGGCGCCCCGGATACTACGCACTGCGCATCGCGGCCGTGACGCTCCTCTACGCCGCCGCGTGGACGGCCTTCCTCCTCATCGGCGACAGCTGGTGGACCCTGGCGACAGCCGCGTTCCTCGCCTTCGTGTTCGGGCAGGTCGCCCTGCTCGCGCACGACCTCGCCCACCGGCAGGTCTTCAGGCTGCGCAAGGCCAGCGAGGTGTCCGGGCGCGTCGCCGGGAACCTCGGCATCGGCATGGGGTACGGCTGGTGGCAGGACAAGCACACCCGCCACCACGCCAACCCCAACCACGAGGACCTCGATCCCGACCTCGACCCGGACATCTTCGTCTGGACGCAGGAACAGGCCCGCAGGGCCGGGGGGCTGCCGCGGCTGCTCGGTCGCTCGCAGGCCTACCTGTTCTTTCCCCTGCTCACCCTGGAGGGGTTCAACCTGCACGTGTCCGGGGTGCGGTCGCTGTTCGACCGCTCGCTGAAGCACCGCGCCTGGGAGGCGACCCTGCTCGCCGTACACGTGGCCGTGTACCTCGGAGCGCTCTTCCTGGTACTGCCGCCCGGCAAGGCGGTCGCGTTCCTCCTGGTCCACCAGTGCCTCTTCGGGGTCTACCTCGGCTCGATCTTCGCCCCGAACCACAAGGGCATGCCGATCCTGCGGGGCGACGAGCGGCCCGACTTCCTCAGGCGCCAGGTCCTCACCTCGCGCGACGTGCGCGGCGGTCCGTTCATCGACATCGTCCTCGGCGGTCTCAACTACCAGATCGAGCACCACCTCTTCCCGAGCATGCCCAGCCCGCACCTGCGCAGGGCGCAGGCCATCGTCCGCGGGTACTGCCAGGAACTCGGGGTCAGCCATCTGGAGACCGGCCTGGTGGACTCCTACCGGCAGACCCTGGCGAGCCTCCACGCGGCGGGAGCCCCGCTCAGGAGGCCGCGGCCCACCTGACGCCCCCCGGGGCAGGTCGTACGGGTCAGGTCGAGGACGGTCGGCGGTGCTCGGACCCGGCGCAGTGGACGCAGGTGGTCGCGGCCGGTCGGATCTCCAGGCGCTCGGGCGGGATCGTGCCGCCGCAGTCCTCGCACCGCCCGTACTCGCCCTGCTCAAGCCGTTCCAGCGCCCGGTCCAGCTCTTCCAGGTGCTCCCGCCCCCGCTTGATCAGGGCGGCCACATGGGCACGTTCGAAGGCGGTGCTGCCGCCCTCCGGGTCGTGCTCGTCGTCGATCGCGACCAGGGCGTTCGCCGCGACGATGCCGTCGAATTCGCGTCCCAACGCGGCCGTCCGAGCCAGGGTGTCGGCGCGGTCGGCCGCGAGCCGGGCCCGGACGGTCGCGGCAGCGGACGGTCCGGTCACGTCAGGGCCGGCGTGCCGTGAGACATCGTCCATGTCGGCGACAACGCGGGGTCGCGGCCTTCGATTCCCCGAGGTCAGCCCTCGGGGAGGTGCGCGTCCCCGGCGGGTGTGGCCCGTATGCCGCCGACCAGCCAACCGAGCATGGCGGGCGTGGCGTCGAAGTGCCCTCCGTGCCCGGCGTCATCCTGTCTGATCAGGGTCGCGGTCGGCATGCGCGCGGCGAGCCACTCGCCGTGCGCAGGGGGGACCAGGGTGTCGAGGCCGCCGTGCCAGATGCGTGCCGGGACGGTGATGTCCGCGGGATCGAACCCCCACTCCGTACCGAAGAGCGCCGTGACGTCGTCCACCCAGCCGTCCAGTCCGGGCCGGACCGCCTCGGCGAAGGCCGGGCCGATCATCGCGCTGATCTCGGGTCGGGAGAGGACGGCCTGCTCGATTTCCGGCAGCGGCGGGAACTTGGCCGTTCCGAGGTTCGCCAGATGTCGTGCGACGGCCTCCCGGCCGGTCACCGCCATGGCGGCGCTGTGACGGTTCCCCTCGCTCATGCCGGCGGTCCAGTCCAGTCCGGCCGCGTCGCGCGGGGCCAGGGAGGCCAGCGCCCCCAGCCGCGTCACCCGCTCGGGATGCCGGGCCGCGAACGCCAGGGCGTGCGGGCCGCCTCCCGACACCCCGAACACGGCGAAGCGGTCCAGGCCGAGTGCGTCGGCGATGGCGGCGACATCGGCTGCGGCATCGACGACCCGTCGCCCCGGTCGCGGCGTGGAACCTCCGAACCCGGGCCGGTCGTAGGTGATCAGTCGGACGCCGAGCTCGTGGAACAGGGAATCGTCGGGGTACCGGGCCAGCCGGCTCATCGGGCTGCCGTGCAGGTAGACGACGGGCGTCCCGGTGGGGTCGCCCCATTCCTCGACCGCCACTGTCCGACCGTCGTCGGTGATCATCTCGCGCATGGCGGCAAAGCTAGCCGCGGCGACGATCGAGGGCCAAGGGTTTTCGTCCGAGGGCCAATGCCTTCCGTCCACGGCACGACCCGGCCGTACCGCCCCGTCCCGTCGGCCTTCTGATGACGCGTCGATGAACAGCAACACGACTCACGAAACTTGTTTCGCGTATTGCTTGACGGGTGTGGGTGCTGGGCGCGATGCTCTGGGGGCAGCACACAGACAGCGCCGTCCGGGTGACCCGGGCGACGGAGCCGAGCACTTGGGGAGATGAGATGGACACCCTCACCACGCACGCAGCGGTCGCAGCGACCGAGGCGGTGACGCGGACCCCGCAGCTCCCCGAGCGGCTGCCCCGGATCGCCGAGCCCCGCGAGGTGGCCCCCGAGGACGCCAGGGCCCTGTCCAAGACGTTCTTCGAGCGGCTCCGCACCCTGGACGAGGGCACCCAGGAGCGCCAGTACGTCCGCAACACGCTCATCGAGATGAACCTGTCCCTGGTCCAGTTCGCCGCGCGTCGCTTCCGCAACCGCACCGACGGCACGGACATCGAGGACATCATCCAGGTCGGCACCATCGGCCTCATCAAGGCCATCGACCGCTTCGACCCGTCCCTCGGGAACGAGTTCGCGACCCTGGCCCTGCCGTACATCACAGGTGAGATCAAGCGGCACTTCCGCGACACGACCTGGGCCGTCCGCGTCCCGCGACGCCTCCAGGAACTGCGCATCGAGCTGGCGCGCGGCAAGGAGGAACTGCACGCGGTCCTCGACCGCGCGCCGACCGTCCGCGAACTGGGCGAGCACCTGGAACTGACCGACGAAGAAGTCATAGAGGGCCTCGTCGCCGCCAACGGCCACTCCAGTCAGCCCCTCGAAAACGATTCGGACGAGTCCTCCGAGAGGGCAGTGCGGCCGCTGGCCGAAGTCCTCGGCAACGAGGACCCCGCGATGGAGCTCTTCGAGGACTTCCGCACCCTCGCCCCGCTGTTGGAGGACCTCGCGGGCCGTGACCGGCTCATCCTCCAGATGCGCTTCGGCCAGGAGATGACCCAGGCCCAGATCGGCGAACGCCTCGGCATCTCCCAGATGCAGATCTCCCGCATCCTCACCCGCACCCTGAACCGGCTCCGGGAAGGCATGCTCGCCGACTGACGGTCCCTCCCGGGCGCGCCGGAACCGCACCGCCGGCAGCCGGACCCACCGCCGGCGACCGCGGCCGTACACCGGTCGGTGCGCGCGCGGCAGGTGGACGTGCAGCCGATACCCGCCGTCGTGGGCCGGGCCACTGGAGAAGCTCCCCCGAGGAGCTCCGCGCGCTCCCGCAGGCCGATCAACCCGTGCCGGGAACCGGGCAGCCCGAGGGCCGGCCGTGCCGGGCGCGAGTTGGTGACGGTCACGCCGAGACCGGGCCCCGCGCGGCCGAGTTCGACGACGACCGCGGCACCGGGCGCGTGCTTGCGGGCGTTCGTCAGGGACTCCTGGACGATGCGGTGGACCGCGCGCCGGACCGCGACGCTCGCGTCGTCGGGCATCTCGCCGACCGGACGCGCGTCCGGACCGCTGGACGCGACGAGCCCGGGAAGCAGGGTCGGGCCAGGCTGCGGGGCCGGGAAATCGGTTCGTCCCCGCGAGGCGCGTAGCAGGGTGACCATCTGGCGCAGCTCCCGCAGGGTCGCGGTGCTCAGCCTGCGGATGGTGCGGGCCGCTTCCCGCGCACCGGCACTGTCGGCGCTGATCTGCAACGCCCCGGCGCTGACCGTGATCAGCGGCGCGGCCACGTCCGCCGTGAACAGCACCGCGACGATGGTGAACGCGAACGGGTACCTGATCGAGTCCGAATGGGGACAGCTGGTCTTCATCGCGCTGTCGATCGGCGCCATGACCTACTGCCGGCACCTGGTGGACCGGTGGAAGGACCGGTGACACCGGCGGCCTTCCTCCCGGCCTGCCGCGGGCCCGGGGCCCGAACGGCGGACGGGCCCGCCCCGCCCGCCGAACGGCGGACGGGGCGGACCCGGCACCTGTCAGGTGCGGTACGCGAAGTAGCGCGCGTCCGGGTAGGACGCGAGGATGCTCGCGAGCGACTTCCGGTACGTGTTGGTGGAGTGGTAGGTGAGGTACGGCATGCCGTTGCCGCTGCGGTACGTCACCATCATGGAGTGGTCCTTGGACCCGTCCTTGTTGAAGTCCACCTGGAGCACGTCGCCGACGTCCATCTGGTACACGTTGGCCAGGTTGGCGGCCCGCTTGTTCGACAGCGTGAACCAGGCCCATTCGTTGGCGCCGACCCAGGAGTCGCTCTGGCGGCTGCCGTCGTACCACCAGTTGCGGTAGTCGGAGGAGGAGCCCGGAACGGGCTTCCAACCGCCCGCCTTCAGCGCCTGGCTGATGAAGTTGGTGCAGTCACCGCCCGCACCGTTGAACTTGCGGTACTGCGGGTTGTAGTTGCTCCAGTACTTCTCGGCGTACTTCGCCATTGCGTTGTAGTCGTACGCGCCGCCGGTCTTCGCCTTGGGCTTCGGCGTGGCCGGGTACTTGGTGGCGGCGGGCGTACCGTCCGGGTACTGGTTGCCGTCGTCCTTGACCGTGTTCACCTTGGCGGCGACGGGTTCGTTGACGGCCACGGGGCCGTTCTCCTGGGACTTGACCGAGTCCAGTTCCCAGCGGCCGCCCTTCTTGCTGGTGAGCTTCAGCTCGTAGCGGGTCCGGAAGTCGGTCGTCTCCGGCTCGTCCCCGCGCAGCTTCTTGTACGTCAGCTTGGTGTCCTCGGTCACCAGTACCGTCGCCCTGCCGCCCGTCACCGTGGCCCGTTCGACGGTCACCCGGGTATCGGCGCCGCTGTAGGCCTCGCCGAGCTCCGCGAGACGCGTCTTGCGCGAGCGCAGCGACGACAGCGCGGTGTCCTCGTCCTTCTTGAACTTGGCCGACAGCCCTGCCTTCGAGGAGCCGGGTGCCGCTCCGCGGCGCCCCTGCTGTTCCTCCACGAGAGCCTCGGAACGGCGGGACAGCACGTCGTCGGCTATGCGGGCGAAGGCGTCGGTGGCGGCGCGGTCGGCCGCCTCGGGCCCGGAACCGGCACTCGCGGAGTAGGCGAGGAAGCTGCCGGACGTCAGGGCCACGGTCAGGGCCGCGATGAAGGCGGGCCTGAACCTCTTCGGTATCACTGTGTATCCCCTTGTCACCCGATCCGCACGAATCGGGGGACCGCATCCTCGCACAACTCGACCACACTTTCGTCACGTTCCGGTCCGGGCCCCATGGGATGACGGGTTCTCGGACGCCGACAGGGCAGAAGTAGGTCCCTGAGAGGCGCGAAATCCCTCCGTTTCGTCACCGGCCGTGCTCACGGCAGCACTTCGACGTACACGCACTTCAGTTCGTTGATCGCACAGGATGTGCCTCTAAGGTGTGCGGGAAAGCACAGCAGAGGGGACATTCGGAGTGGGCGGGCAGGTTACGTCGGGAAGAGGGCGATCGCGGGGCAGGCGGGCGGCTCCGAAGACCACCGGTGTGGCCGCGCCGGGGCGCCGCAGGAAGGCCGGTGCGCGCCGGCGCGGCAGGACCGGTGGCGGTGGTCGCGCGGGCGCGGCCCTCGCCGCCGTGCGCCCCCACCTACGGCGTCTGCGCCCCGCCTATCCGCGACCCGGCCGGACGGGTTGGCGCCGCTGGGTGCCCTCCTGGCGCCAGTGGTTGGGGGCGTGCCTGTACGCGCTCACCGGCATGACCTGCTTCGTCGCGCTCGCCTACGCCGTCACGGACATACCCGACGACCTGAACTCCTTCGCCACGCAGCAGGACAACGTCTACTACTGGTCCGACGGCTCCACCATGGCCCGCACCGGCTGGGTGAGCCGCCAGGAGATGCCCCTGGACAAGGTGCCGCCGAAGGTCAGGGGAGCGGTCCTCGCGGCGGAGAACGCGAGCTTCTACTCGGACCCCGGAGTATCCCCCTCCGGCGTCCTGCGCGCCCTGGGCGCGGCGGTGACGGGCGGCGAGACCCAGGGCGGGTCCACGATCACGCAGCAGTACGTGAAGAACGCCTACCTGAGCCAGGACCGCACCATGTCGCGCAAGTTCACCGAACTCCTGTTGGCGTTGAAACTGGACAACCAGAGGGACAAGGACCAGATACTCCAGGACTACCTCAACAGCAGTTGGTTCGGGCGCGGCACCTACGGGATCCAGCGCGCGTCCCAGGCGTACTACGGCAAGGACGTCTCGCAACTCAACGCGAGCGAGGGCGCCTTCCTCGCCTCCCTGCTCAAGGGCGCCGGCCTCTACGACCCGTCCATCGGCCCCAAGAACCGTGAGCGGGCCGAGGAGCGGTGGAGGTGGATCCTCGACCGCATGGTCGAGACCGGACAACTGAAGGCGTCCGAGCGCGCCACCTACACGAAGTTCCCGGAGCCCTCGGCCACTTCCCTGGCCGGCATCCCGGGAGCGCAGACCGGCTACCTCGTCGAGATGGCCAAGGCGTACACGGTCAAGGCCGGACACATCGAGGAGTCCGACTTCGACCTCGGCGGCTACCAGATCTACACGACCTTCGACAAGGCGCGCATGACGGCCCTGACCGCGGCCGTCCAGGAGACGCAGAAGGGCTTCGACCCGGAGAAGCGCCCCGACACCGACAAACACGTGAAGATCGGCGCCGCGAGCGTCGCGCCCGACGGACGGCTGCTCGCCGTCTACGGCGGCCCCGACTACCTGAAGCAGGGCTTCAACGAGTCGAACGCGACGACGATCCCGGTGGGGACGGCGTTCACGCCGATCGTCTACGCCGCAGCCCTCGAAGAGGGGGTGGTGCGCACCCGGGGCAAGGCCCGTACGCCCGTTTCCCCGACCACCCCGTACGACGGGAACGACCAGGCGACCGTGCAGACCCCCGAAGGCCCGTACTGGGACCGCAGCGGGAAGGTGCTCAAGGGCAGCAACGACGGCGGGCGCAGCTGGGGGCAGGTTCCCCTGCGCCAGGCCGTCGCCGACTCCGTGAACACGCCCATGCTCCAGCTCGGCCTGGACGTGGGCCTGGACCGGGTGGAGGCCTTCGCCCAGCGGTCGGGCCTGTTGGCGTCCAGCCTCGGGCCGCGGATCCCCACGTTCGCCCTCGGGGAGAACTCGAAGCCCAGCGCGATCCGCATGGCCGGCGCCTATCAGACCTTCGCCGCGGGCGGCATGCACACCGACCCCTACTCGGTGCGGTCGGTCACCCGCGGCGGCGCGGCGGTGCCGCTCGACCCGCCGAAGCCCGCGCGAGCCGTATCGGCACCCACCGCGCGGGCGGTGACGGACGCGCTGCGGCAGGCGGTGACCGACGGTTCGGCGAAGACGGCCGCCAAGGTGCGGGCCGGCGCCGTGGGCAAGACGGGAACGACGGCGGCCAACACGGCGGGCTGGTTCGTGGCCAGCACCGAGCAGGAGTCCACGGCGGTGGTCGTCTACCGGATGGCGCTGACCGACCTCGCCCCCCTGCCCCTGACGGGGCTGGGCGGCGACGCCCCGGGGACTCCCGCCGGTGAGCGCGCGGTGCGGCTGTGGAGCGATTACGCCAAGGCCCTGAAGTAGCCGCGGCGCCGCTCCCGTACCGCCGCAGCCGCCCGTGGCCCGGCGGTACGGTTCGCCCGGCGGTCGGTCGTACGGTCGCCCGGCGGTCCGGTCGCCCGGCGATCCGGGAACGTGCCTACCGCACGACGTCCTTCCAGTCGGGTGCCTGCGCGGGGTCCAACTGCCGCAGTCGTGCGAGGACCTGCGGGTCCTGGGCGTCGAGCCAGTCCGCGAGTTCGCGGAACGACACGCAGCGCACCCCCTGGCGCGGGCAGACGTCCCTCATCATGTCCTCGACGGCCTTCATGTAGATGCCGCCGTTCCAGTCCTCGAAGTGGTTGCCGATGAACATCGGCGCCCGGCTGCCGTTGTAGACGCGGTTGAAGCCGTTCATGTACGAGCCGCGGACCTGCGCCTGCCACGCCGGGAACTTGGCCGGGTCGCCCTGGGTGCTGTCGCCCGACTGGTTGTAGAGGAAGTTGAAGTCCATGGAGAGGACCTGGACCTCCTTGCCGTGCAGGGGGACCAACTGCAGCGGGAAGTTCCATATGTCGTTCTGCTTGGCCGGCCAGAGCTGGAAATCGCCGGAGGAGCTGGCGTCGTAGCGCCAGCCGTACGGTTTGATGGCCGTCAGCAGGTTCTTCTGGCCCTCCAGGCAGGGAGCCCGGCCGCCGACGACCTCACGCGTGGGATCGAAGGGCAGCGGCGCCTCCTTGGTGAACCCGGTGTTGGTCTTCCAGTTCTTGAGGAACGAGTAGGTCTGGTCTATCTCGCTCTTCCACTCCTCGGGGCTCCAGTCGCCGCCGCCCTTGGGACCGCAGAAGTGGCCGTTGAAGTGGGAACCGATCTCGTTGCCGTCGGTCCAGGCGCCCCGGAGCTGGGTCAGGGTGCTCTTGATGTGCGGAACCGTCGGATAGGAGATGGCGGCCGACCCCTGGCCGTGCTGGGGCGGGTTGTAGAGCGCCTTCTTGCTCTCGGGCAGCAGGTAGATGCCCGTCAGGAAGAAGGTCATGTGCGCCTTGCTCTCCTTGGCCACCTGACGGAAGTGCGAGAAGAGGTGGTCCTCGCCCTCCAGGGCGCCGTCCCAGGAGAACACCACGAACTGCGGCGGCTGTTCGCCGGGCTTCAACCGCTCCGGTTTGAGCTGGCCCGGGTTCGGCCCGGTGTACGAGGTGGATCCGTCGCCGAGCACCTTGACCTTGCCGTCCCACGACTCCGCGGGCTTCTTCCCGGCGTTGTCCCCGCCGGCCGCGCCCCCCTTCGGGGCCAGCTCCGCCTCGGACCCCGTGGCACCGCCCCACCCGAGGGCGTACGCCCCGGCCGCGGCTCCGCCCAGCGCGACCACGGCCGCGGCGATGCCCATGCGACGACGGTTGCGCGCCTTGCGGCGCACCTTGCGGGTGCTGCGCGATGCCCTCCGCGATCCGCTCCGGGTGCCCGGTTCGCCATCGGTTTCGGTCTCGGCCATAGCCGTCGTCTCCTCCTGATCGCCGCAGCCGGGCCGCGTGGGTGATTCGTATGAATATAGAACGTGTTGACGTCTCATCCGCACGCGGCTCATCCGTCCGCGGCTGATCCGCGCACGGACCCTTCCCGCGTGGTGGAGCGCCGATCGGGGTTGTTACCAAACGGGTCGACCCGTAAAGTAAATGACATGACTTCCTTCCCGTCCTCCAGGGGACGTCCACGGGATCCCCGCTCGCACGAGGCGATCGTCAACGCGGCCACGGAACTGGTGATCGAGGTCGGCTACGCCGCGACGTCGATCGGTGCGGTGGCAGCCCGTGCCGGTGTCGGCAAGGACACGGTGTACCGAAGGTGGCGGGGCAAGCCGGAGTTGGTCTTCGAGGCCGTGTTCACGACCACCGACCAAAGCCCCGTCCCGGACACCGGAACGCTGGCCGGGGACCTGACCGAACTGCTGCGGGGCCTGGTGGACGAGTTCCGGGCACCCGCGGCCGCGGCGGCCCTCCCGGGGCTGCTCGCCGACTTCGCCGCCGATCCGGTGCTGAAGGAGCGCATCCGCGGCGAGTTCCTGGCCCCGTCGAAGGAGAGACTGCTGATCGTCTTCGAACGTGCCGGAGCGCGCGGCGAGATCGAGGCCGGCACCCCCGTTGACCTGGTCCTGGACACGATGGCGGGAGCCGTGTTCTTCCACGTCGGTCTGGTCGGGGAACAGCCCGACCCCCGGTTGGCCGTCCGGCTGGCCGCAGTCATCCTCCAGGGGATCGAGGTCCGATGAACGGATGGCTTCTCGCCGCGGGCATCACCGCGTTCGGCGTGGCCGTGGCGCACGTCGTCGGCGGCCACCGTGATGTGGTGCGCCCGCTGCTGACCTGCGGACTCGCCGACGAACCCAAGCGCGTCCTGCATGCCGTGTGGCACATGGTGAGCGTCGACCTGTTGCTCTCCGCGGCGGTGCTGATCCACCTCGCCCTCGCGGACGGGACGTCGGCGACCGGAGCGATGGCGTGGTTCGTGGCCGCGCACTTCGTCGCCTATGCGATCGCCTTCCTGGTCGTCACCCTGTCGGTCGGCTGGACGAAGCCACTGCTCCGGCTGCCGCAGTGGATGCTGCTCCTGCCGGTCGCGGTCCTGGCGGCGGCGGGCGCCGCGTAGCGACGGCCCCGGAGGGGCGGCGCGCGGATGTCGGCGGCCTCCCCGTGGACGCCGCCGGCGCGGAGCCGGTGCCGGACGGGCGAAGTCGTCCGGCACCGGCTCCCGGGCGCGGTCCGTACGCCGGCCGGTTGGCGTACGGCGGCGATCAGCAGCCGCCCGATGGGGAGGCGGGGTCGAGGGTGAGGTCGGCGGGGGCCGCGCAGCAGCCGCCGCCCACGGTCCCCTCGGACACGGGCTCGTCGAAGAGGCCGGCGCCGCCGCAGACCCCGGTCTCGGGCAGGGTGAGTTCGACGCGTCCGGCCGCGTCGTGGTCGCCTGCGAGGGCGGCCGCGACCGAACGCACCTGCTCGTAGCCGGTCATGGCCAGGAAGGTCGGGGCGCGCCCGTAGGACTTCATGCCGACGAGGTGGACGCCCTTCTCCGGGTGGGACAACTCGCCCGCGCCGTGGGGTCGGACGCTGCCGCAGGAGTGCTGGTTGGGGTCGATCAGCGGCGCGAGCGCCGACGGGGCCCGGAGGCGTTCGTCCAGGTCGAGGCGGAGTTCGTCGAGGAAGGAGAGGTCGGGGCGCAGTCCGGTGAGGACGATCACCTCGTCGACCGGGTCGAGGCGCCGGTCGTCGTCACCGACGACGATCACGCGCCCGTCGCCGTCGCGTTCGAAGGCATCGGTGCGGAAGCCGGTGACGGCATCGGCGTGGCCTTCGTCGACGGCGGCCTTCGCGGCCAGACCGAGGGCGCCCCGGGCGGGCAGCCGGTCGGCGGCGCCGCCGCCGAAGGTCGAGCCGGAGATGCCTCGGCGCAGGACCCAGGTGGCGTGGGTGCCGGCGCCGTCGTCGGCCGCGGCCAGGTCGGCGAGTTGGGCGAGAGCGGTGAACGCGGAAGCGCCGGCGCCGATGACGGCGGTGCGCCGGCCGGCGTACCGGGCCCGGACGGCCGGGTCCTTGAGGTCCGGGATGCGGTACGAGATCCGGTCGGTGGCGGCCTTCTCGCCGAGCGCCGGCAGACCGCTGCCGCCGGCCGGGCCGGGAGTGGACCAGGTGCCGGAGGCGTCGATCACGGCCCGCGCGTACAGCCGGCCCTCCACGCCGTCCGCGCCGGTGAAGTGGACGACGAAGGGCTGCTCCTCGCGGTCGGCGTCGACGGTGCGGTCGCGGCCCGCGCGGGAGACGCCGGTGACGGTGGCCTCGTAGCGGACCTTGTCGCCCAGGACATCGGCCAGGGGTTGGAGGTACAGCTCCGCCCAGTCGCCGCCGGAGGGGTAGTCGGAACTCGCGGGCCGTACCCAGCCGGTGGGGGCGAGGAGCTTCTCGGCGGCCGGGTCGACGACCTCGGACCAGGTGGAGAACAGTCGTACGTGCGACCACTCCCGCACGGCGGACGCGGCGAGCGGTCCGGCTTCCAGGACGAGGAGCTCGATGTTCCGCTCGACGAGTCGGGCCGCTGCCGCGAGGCCGATCGGCCCGGCGCCGATCACGACGACGGGCAGGGCTTCGGTGGGTGCGTTCACGACGATCTCCCCATTGATTCGACAGTTGTCGATGTTCTGACGGCTCCAGCGTGGCACCTTATATCGACGTTCGTCAACATAGACATCTGTCGAAGTTGCCGGGATGATGGGAGCCATGACCACGAAGGTGTTGCCGCTGTTGGAGTCGGAGTCGGAGTCGGAGTCGGGGCCCGTGACGCCGTGCTGCCCGCCGTTGTCGGAGCGGCCGCTGACGGCCGACGAGGCCGAACGGACCGCGGTCATGTTCAAGGCGCTCGGGGACCCGGTGCGGCTGAGACTGTTCTCGCTGGTGGCGTCGCATGAGGGTGGGGAGGCCTGCGTCTGTGACATCTCCGACGTGGGTGTCTCCCAGCCGACGGTCTCCCACCACTTGAAGAAGCTGCGCGAAGCCGGCCTGCTGTCCTCCGAGCGGCGCGGGACGTGGGTGTACTACCGGGTAGAGCCGTCCGTTCTCGCCGCCATGGGGCAGCTCCTCACCCGCGCGGACGGTCAGCCGAGGGTTTCGACCGCGTAGAGGGATCCGACGCCCGCCGCCAGCGCGCCGAGCAGAAGCCGCAGGGCCTTCTCGGGGAGCTGGGGTTGGAGGCGCGCGCCGAGGTAGCCGCCGATGAGTCCGCCCACACCGCAGGCCAGGCCGAGGAACCAGTGGGGAGCGATGCTGCCCGAGTCGGCCAGTGACAGCAGCGCGTACGTGGCGGCGCCGACGAGCGAGGTCGCGAAGGTCGAGGCCAGGGCGGCCGGGGCGACCACCGCCACGGGCATGCCGCGGCCGACCAGGATCGGGCCGAGCAGCGAGCCGCCGCCGATGCCGTAGATCCCGCCGATCACCCCCACGCCCAGGGCCAGCCCGGTCACCGTGCGCCCCGAGGGCCCGTCCTTCCCGGACGGCTTCGGCTGCCGCGAGGGCAACAGGGTCCGGGCGATCAGCCACAGTCCCAGCGGAAGCAGGAACACCGCCACCAGCGCCTTGAAGACGGCCGGGCCGGGCAGGGCGAACACGCGGATGACCGCGCCGAGGACGACGCCCGGCAGGGTGCCGAGCACCAGGCGGCGCACCAGCGGGCCCCGGAGCGCGCCGGAACGCGAATGGCGCAGGAGCGCGCCGGGGCCCGCGACCACGTTGTAAAGGAGGTTCGTCGGGGTGACGGCCGGGCTGGGCACGGCGAACACGCTCAGTTGCACGGGCAGCAGGAACACCGCCCCGGACACCCCGACCGGCGCGGTCACGATCGCGATCAGCAGTCCTGCGGCCAGCCCGGCCAGTCCCGTCCCCCACTCCACGGGTCAGCCGCGTCCGATGTGCGCGCCGGTCGAGCTCACCCGTGCGGTGACCTGCGGGCCCGGCGCCAACCCCGGTTCCTCGATGGCCTCCAGGGCCGGCGGGGACACCACCCGACGCGGACCCGTCTGGATCCCGGCGCGCCCGCCCGGCGGCTCGGGCGTTTGACCCGTCGTGTTGGACTCCATGGGGATCACCCTAAGCGCGGCCCCTCGGGCCGTTCGACGGGGGCGCCACCGGTGTGACGGCGGCGCGAGATCGGCGACCGGACGGGCCCGCCGGCGACGGGGCGGAAGCCGCCGGCGGCGGGGCGGAGGCCGGTGGCTTGGCAGCCCGTCGTCATGCGGCCGTGGTTACCGAGTCGGTGGGGAACCTCCTGCGCCAGGCGAGCGCGACGTGGACCAGGCCGATCAGGACGGGGACTTCGATGAGGGGGCCGACGACGCCGGACAGGGCCTGGCCGCTCGTGACGCCGAAGGTGGCGATCGCCACCGCGATGGCCAACTCGAAGTTGTTGCCCGCCGCGGTGAACGCCAGCGTGACGGTGCGGTCGTAGGCCAACCCCAGGCCCTTGCCGAGGAGGAACGTGCCGAAGAACATGATCGCGAAGTAGACCAGGAGCGGCGCCGCGATGCGGACGACGTTCAGGGGCTGCGAGGTGACGGTCCCGCCCTGCAGGGCGAAGAGGATGACGATCGTGAACAGCAGCCCGTGGAGCGCCCACGGTCCGATCCGTGGCAGGAACCTCGCCTCGTAGCCCTCGCGGCCCATCCTCCGCTCGCCGATGCGGCGGGTGAGGAAGCCGGCCAGCAGTGGGATCCCGAGGAAGACCACGACGTTCAGGGCGATGTTCAGGACGGACACGTCCAGGCCCTGTCCGTCGCCCAGGTTCAACCAGCGGGGCAGCAGGTCGAGGTAGAGCCAGCCCAGCAGCCCGAACGCGAACACCTGGAACACGGAGTTCAGCGCGACCAGGACGGCGGCGGCCTCACGGTCCCCGCACGCGAGGTCGTTCCAGATGATGACCATGGCGATGCAGCGGGCCAGCCCCACGATGATCAACCCGGTTCGGTACTCGGGCAGGTCCGGCAGGAAGATCCACGCCAGCGCGAACATCACCGCGGGGCCGACGACCCAGTTGACGACCAGCGAGGACATCATCAGCCTCCGGTCGCCGGTCACCCGGTCGAGCCGGTCGTAGCGGACCTTGGCGAGGACCGGATACATCATCACCAGCAGGCCGAGCGCGATCGGCAGGGAGAGCCCGCCGATCTCGATCGCCGCGAGCGCGTCGTTCATCCCGGGGACGAATCGACCCAGGCCCAGTCCGACGGCCATGGCGAGCAGGATCCACACCGCGAGGTAGCGGTCCGGGGTGGACAGTTTCCGCACGATCGAGCCGTCACCGTCCGCCGGTCCGCCGCCCGGGGCGGGGACGGTCACGGGCTCGGCGGCGGTCACGCGCAGGCCCTCTTGTTACCGGCCGCGGTGCGGGCGGAGGTGGCGAGCGCGGCGAACTGCTCGGACAGCCCGGCCAGCACCTCCGGGCGCAGCCTGTAGTAGACGAACCGGCCGCACGGCTCGGTGTCCACCACGCCGGCCTCGCGCAGGACCTTCATGTGGTTGGACAGGTTGGTCTGCTTGGCGCCGGTCTCCTCGACCAGGTGCGTGGTGCACAGGGTCTCGCGGGCGAGCAGCGTCACGATCCTCAGCCGGAGCGGGTCGGCCAGAACGCGGAGCAGATCAGTGTCGACTGACGTCATCATGGGCTGATACTTTCACATCAGTGATGACTGACACCAGCACAAGCTGATGCGTATTCGCATGTCTGCCCGCCCGGAGAAGAGACGCCCGTGTCCGACAAGCCCTCCGTCCTGTTCGTCTGCGTCCACAACGCCGGCCGCTCGCAGATGGCCGCCGCCTGGCTGACCCACCTGGCCGGGGACCGCGTCGAGGTCCGCTCCGCGGGCTCCGACCCCGCAGGGGCCGTGAACCCCGCCGCCGTCGAGGCGATGGCCGAGGTCGGCATCGACATCTCCACCCGGGTTCCCAAGGTCCTCACGATGGACGCGGTCAAGGAATCGGACGTCTGCATCACCATGGGCTGCGGTGACACCTGCCCCGTCCTTCCCGGCAAGCGCTACCTCGACTGGGAACTGGAGGACCCGGCAGGCCGGGGCGTCGAGGCCGTCCGCCCGATCCGCGACGGGATCAAGACCCTGGTCGAGGGTCTGATCGCCGACATCGCCCCGGGGGAGACGGTGTGAGGGGGACGGTAGTCGACCGTGGCCGCTGAAGGGATCGGAATTGCGGACACATCCTGTCCGCGATGGGGTGCAGTCTGAAGGCGTCGGCAAGGAGCCGCGGCCAGGAACGCGGGCCCGTCCGCGTCCCCGGTGCGCTGTCGGGCGCGCCGCCGGGCGCGCGCCGTCCGATCGCAGCATGATGGTCCGCCCCCGGACCCTCCCCACGGCCCGGGGCGCGACCTCGTCCCGCCTCCCGCCCGCACCAGCGAAAGGACGGATCCGGCGGCAGCGCGCCGCCGCCCAACCTGATGAGCAGCCGACGACCGAAGATCACCGACGAGCAGCGGCGCACCCGCCTGACCGCCGCCCACCTGCTGACACCGGCCACCCGCGCGGACACGCCCGAGCAGGTCGTAGCCGCGTTGCTCGCCCTGCACGCCACGGACCCCGCCACCGTCCACCTGTCGGTGGCGGCGCGCACGGTCGATCCGGCCCCGGCGCGGCTGGAGCGGGCCCTGTACGAGGAGCGGTCCCTGGTGCGGATGCTGTGCATGCGCCGCACCATGTTCGTCGTCCCCGACCACCTCGCCCCCGTCGTGGACGCGTCGACCGCCCGAGCCGTCGCCGTCCGGGAACGCAGGAACCTCCTCAAGGTGCTGGGCGAACAGCACGGGTACGGCGAAGCCTGGCTGGCCGACACCGAGCGGTCCGTGCTCGCCGCCCTGTCCGACCTCGGCGAGGCCACCGCCGCCCAGCTCGCCGAGGCCGTGCCCGCCCTCAGGACGCGGCTCACCGTCGCACCGGGCAAGCCCTACGCGGCCACGCCCCGCATCACCACCCGCGTCCTGGGCGTCATGGCGGCCCAGAGCCGCATCCGCCGCGGCCGCCCGTTGGGCACCTGGGCCTCCTCCCAGTTCCGCTGGACCGCGGCCGAACCCCACCCCGAACCGGCCGCCGACGACGCCCGCGCCGAGCTCGCCACCCACTACCTGCGGGCCATCGGCCCGGCGACCACCGACTACGTCAATTCGTGGTCCGGCTCGACCCTCACCTACACCCGCAAGTCCCTCGCCCCCGCCGGCGCCACCG
>NZ_JBHVPG010000022.1:70325-128389 GCF_042887545.1 Streptomyces sp. NPDC057939 | reverse complement strand
CTCATCCACCCCGGATCGAGCCTCGCCGAACAACTCCAGGAAGCACTCCCCGACACCCACGTCGTCAAGACGCTCAACACCATGCTCTTCCCCGTCATGACCGCACCCGCCACACTCACCCAGGCGCCGACCGCGTTCCTCTCCGGCGAGGACCGGCAGGCCAAACAAACCGTGCGCGCACTCCTCACCGACCTCGGCTGGCAGGACCACTGGATCACCGACCTCGGCGGCATCCGAACCGCCCGCGCCACAGAAGCCGCGATCCTCTTCGTACCCCACGTCATCCGCGCCAACGGATTCACACCCTTCGCCATCTCGATCGCCCGCTGACCGTCGAACCAAGCGGGCCGCAGGCGACCGGAGCGGGCGCCGACAGCGAACGAGTTCCCGGTGGGACACGGGATCGCCGCGGGCACGGTCCGAGTCGTTCGCGGAGCTGTCGTTGACATGAGGTCGTCATACATGAACTCTCCTGAACACCAGAGCGCCGGCGTCCAGGTCGACGTCCGGGTGCGACAGGCCGATCTCGGCCGAGACGGCTTGGCAAGCACGATCGGCATGGCCCGCTGGCTGGAGGACGCCCGGATTCGGCTGCGGCTGCGCCGCTTCGAACGCCTCATCGGTGAGGGGGGTTTCGGTTCGTTCCGGATATTGCTCGTCGGCCAGCAGGTCAGTCGACTCGCTCCGGCCGGACCGGCCGGTACTCGAGTGCAGGTGCACACCGGTGTTCGCCGGATCGGGCGCTCCTCCCTCACCTTCGGACAAGAGGCCATGGTCGGCGGAAAGCATGTGGGCAGTGGCGACGCGACCGTCGTGCTGGCCGATGGTTCGGGGCCGCTCCAGCTTCCGGACGAGCTGATCGCCGATCTCCACGAGATGCGGCTACCGGAGACGGAGACGGGGACGGGGACGGGGACGGCAGGAGGGCCACCGGCCACCCGTCTGCGCCCGGAGCGCCTGAACCGCGCCCACTACTCGAACTGGGCCCCGCTGCGTTCCCGGATCGGTGACGTCGACTCCAACCAGCACGTCAACTTCATGGCGCTGGCGACTTGGTACGACGAGGCCGTCGCCGCGTTCGCGTTGGACTCGATCGGGACGTCGGACGGGGGAGCGGTGCCGGATCTGTCGCCCCGGTCGTACCGGATCCGGTATCTCGGTGAGGTCACCTACCCGGGAGACTACGAGATCGGGCTCACGGCCCGTTCCGGCGACACCGGGTCTGTGCACTACGAACTCGGTGTCTTCCGGGGCAGCACCTGTCTGGGTGTGGCCGACGGCATCGGCCCCGAAGGCGAACCGCGCACCAGTCACTTCCCGACACCTCGGGCGTAAGCGCCGGCTGTGGCGGCGCCACCGCCGGCGCACGAGCGCATCGGTGATGACGGAACGCGAGCGCGACCCCTGACGAGCAGGCTTCTCACGGCCTGCTCGTCAGGGGTCGCGCTTTTCGTTGTCGAACTGTGCAAACCGACCACTTCGACGCCCACCCGGTCGCAGAGCTCGGCTCAGCTCATCCCGCCCAATCCGAAGCATCAGCTCCGCCCCTCCCCTCGCCCGCCGCGCTGCGTGCCGTTCATAGGAAGATTGGCGCGGTGTTCACGTGAATCATGGCGGCGTCCTACGGAACACGACGACCACAGGACGGCGTTGAAGCAATGCGTACGAGGGGATCAGAGAGGCATGCACGGTACTGGAGCGGAGGTCGACGGCGCACGCGGGGTATTCGCAGTGGACTCGACCGTCCGGGGCGCCGCACCGCGGGGACTCGACGCTTTCCGGCGCGGGTGGGAGACACAGATCGGCGACGACGTCTTCCAACTGCCGGCCTTCAGCACGGACACGATCGGTGACTTCCGGGTCAAGGGCAAAGTGGCCAAGGTGCACGGCGCGGCGATCGCCGATCTTCACGCCGCTTCGGCGACCCGGACCGCGGACGTCCCTGGCGGCGATCAGGACCTGGTTGCCATGTACGTCGTGCGGCGCGGCGCATGGACCCTCGGAGGCCCGCCCGGTCACGGCGACCGGACCGTGTCGGCCGGGCAGTTCCTCATCCGGCACCTCGGGCGCCTGACGGCCTTCGAGACGACGGCTCACCTCACGGCGAAGTTCATCGTCCTGCCTCCCGGCGAGCTCAAACCCCTGCTCGGTAGCCGCGTCATCACCGGGCCGGCGGACTCGGCCGAGATGCGCTTGCTGACAGCCCTCGCGGACATGATCCACACAACCGTGGCCGACCTGGGCCCGGCCGGGCTGGCAGCTGCCCAGGGCACCCTGGTCGAGCTGTCCAAGGCGGTGGCGCAGGGACGGTTCGACGACGTGGAACCCCGGTTGGCTCCCGCGCTCGCCCGGGCGGCGAAGGACCTCGCGGACCGTCGACTCGCCGACCCCGAACTGTCCCCGGCGATGCTTGCGCGTGAACTCAACGTCTCCGTCCGTACGCTGCACCGGGCCTTCGCCGCCGTGGGTGAGCAGGTGACCACCTACATCCGCCACCGGCGACTGCACGAGGCCCGCCTCGCCCTTGCCGCGCCGTCAGGGCGCCTGAGCATTTCGGAACTCGCCGCACACTGGCAGTTCGCGGACGGCAGTCACTTCACCCGAGCCTTCAAGAAGCACTACGGTCAGACCCCCTCGGAATACGCCCGCTCGACCGGAGCAGCCTCACTCGCGCCGACCCGGAACCCGCCGGGCCACGGACCGACCGAAAGCGCGTGACCGGATCCGGGGCCGCAGCCCGGCGAGAGCTCGGCGAGCGCCGCGGGGCGGCCGCAGTCCGCCCGCGCGGTCCGGACACGACTTGCCCATCGGGAAAGTCAGGAGTAACTTTCCTCATGGGAAAGTAGTCGGGGTGGAGAGGGCGATGGCCATGAGCATGCCGGTGGATGCCGAACAGGCATGGAAGGATCTCCAGCGCATCCGGGTGCCGCAGGAGCGGGTGTACGACGAGTACGAGCGCTCGGCGTCCGGCGGGCGGGGCACGACCTACGGCACGGCCGCGCTCATGTGGGTGTTCCTTGCGGGCGTCGGCATGGACCTGCCCCAGTGGGGCGTCGGATTGTTCCTGGCCGTCTACATCGGCCTGTTGGGTGTGCTGATCGTGATGAGCGGCCGCAGGAGCCGGATGCAACTGCACCGCACCCGCTGTACCGGGCGCATGTGGGCCGTATTCGGTGCGGCGGGGGTGCTGGTAGGCGGGACGGTCGTGTTGGCGGACCATCTGACCGAGGGACTGGAGCCGATCCACGCCGGCCCCATCCAGGCCACCGCCGCGGTGGCCCTGTATCTGCTCTTCCTCGGCCCCGCCAACCGCTGGGCGGCCGACTCGGTGCGGACCACGGGTGCACCGGTGACCGACAAGGAGGCGGGCCGATGAGCACCCCCGCCGGCTTCGACGAACTGATCCACCCCGCCACCCGGCTGTCGGTGGTCGCGCTGCTCGCCGCCACCGAGTGGGCGGACTTCGCGTTCGTCCGCGACAGCCTCTCGCTCAGCGACTCCGCGCTCTCCAAGCAGCTGCACACCCTGGAGGGGGCCGGATACCTGGCGATCCAGAAGGAAGGCGGCGGCCGCAACCGCCGTACGAAGGTACGGCTGACCGACCGTGGCCGCACCGCCTTCGAGGGGCATGTGGCGGCACTCCGGGCCATCGTCGACAGCGCCGGCCTCGCGACGGGGGCGGCACAACAGCACTCCCGCGCGGAGGCGGGAAGATGACGACGGTCGGGCACGCCGACGACCGGCCCGTGATCCGGGTACGCGATCTGACCATGGCGTACGGCGACATCGACGTCCTGCGCGGCGTCGACCTGGACATCCACCGCGGCGAGGTCTTCGCGCTGCTCGGGCCCAACGGCGCGGGGAAGACCACCACCGTCGAGATCCTGGAAGGCTTCCGGCAGCGCTCCGGCGGGGAGGTGAGCGTCCTCGGTACGGATCCCGACCGGGGCGGCGACGCGTGGCGAGCCCGGATCGGACTGGTCCTGCAGTCCTGGCGCGACCACCGCCGCTGGCGGGTCGCCGAGTTGCTGAACCACTTCGCGACCTACTACCCCGACCCGCGCGACCCGGCCGAACTGCTGTCCCTGGTCGGTCTCACCGACCAGGCCGGCAAACAGGTGGACCGCCTGTCCGGCGGTCAGCGCCGCCGCCTGGACGTCGCGCTCGGCATCATCGGCCGCCCCGAACTCCTTTTCCTCGACGAGCCGACCACCGGCTTCGACCCCCAGGCCAGACAGGAGTTCCATGCCCTGGTCGAACAGCTGGCCCATGACGAGGGCGTCACCGTCCTGATCACCACCCACGACCTGGCCGAGGCCGGGCGGCTCGCCGACCGGATCGCCATGCTGGTCGGCGGCCGCATCCGGGGCTGTGGCACGCCCGCGGAACTGGCGCGGCGAGCCGCCGCCCAGGCCGAGGTCCGCTGGACGGCCGACGACGGGACCCCGCGCCGTGAACGCACGGAGGACCCCTCACGGCTGGTCTGGGAACTGCACCGTCACGGGGGCGGCCCGATCGCCGACCTGGAGGTCCGCCGCCCGAGGCTGGAGGACACCTACCTGCACATGGTGCGCCGGGAGGCCGACGGCGCGGACGAAGCCGACGACGCGGACAGCGACGCGCACGAGGAGATACCGGCCGCATGAGGGGGACACACATGACCAACAGTTGGCGTGCCGGGCTCCAGCGCGGCGGAATCGAGCTCCGGCACCTCCTGCGCAACGGCAAGGAGATGTCCGGCCATCTGACCAACGTGGTCGTCGCGTTGCTCGTCGCCCTCTACATCAGCGACGACGTGCCCGGGACCCGAACCCCGATGACACATCTGGTGCTGGCGGGCTTCGCCGCCTACCAGCTCTTCCAGGTCGGGCTGATCAACCTCCCACAGATCCTCGTGACCGAGCGGGAGGAGGGCACCCTGCTGCGGCTGCGCGCCACGCCCGGCGGGATACCTGCCTATCTCGTCGCCAAGTGCCTGCTGGTGGTCGTCCTGGCGATCGGCAACCTGGCGCTGCTCCTGGTCGCCGGGGCGCTGCTCGTGGACGGCCCACTACCGCACGGGCCGGGCGCCTGGGTGACGCTGTTGTGGGTCACCGTACTCGGGCTGCTCGCCGTCGTACCCCTGGGCGCGGCCATAGGCGCCGTACTGCCCAACCCCCGCGAGGCCCTCGCGTTGATCATGCTGCCGACGATGGGGCTGCTGCTCATCTCGGGGGCGGTGTTCCCGATCACCGCGCTGCCCGTGCCGGTCCAGCAGGTGGCCTCGGTCTTTCCGCTCAAATGGATGGCGCAGGGACTGCGTTCGGCGCTGCTCCCGGACTCGGCACGGACCGCTGAGGCGGCCGGCTCCTGGGAACTGCCCATGGTCGCCATGGTCCTCACAGCCTGGGCGGTCCTCGGATTCCTCCTCGCGGTACCGCTCCTGCGCCGCGCCGCCCGCCGCGAGTCCGGCTCGCGGCTGACCGCCCGCCAACGCAAGGCCGCACAGAGCGGCGCACCGGCCGCGTAGCCGGACTCGCGCCTTTCCTCGGTGACCATCCATCGTGGACGGAGAGCCGGTGTCCCGAAGCGGGTTGTTCACCGGGCCTCGGCCGCTGATGGCAACTGCTTCGCGACCTTGTCCCCGAGTGCTTCGAACTCCGACCGCAGGAACGGCTCGGCGAATCTGGCCAGGCCCTTGAAACGCAGCGAAGCGGTGTACGTCATGTGGGTGGCGAGAGCCGATCGGGCCTCGAAACGCATGACGTCGGTGGAGGTCACGGTCTTGTTCACTCCGACGAACACCAGCTCGTGCGCATTCCTGGATTCGAGTCGGTAGACCAAGTCCGTGGTTCGCCCCCGGAAGCGGGAGGTGTTGTGCCAGCGGGCGCCCGGCTCCACCGGCCCGTCATCGATCCGGACACACCGCACGGTGCCGGGGTCCCATTCCTCGGCATGACCGAAGTCTTCCAGGTAGGTGATCAACTCGCCGAGCGGAAGTTCGACGAGGAAACTACGCTCCACCGTGATCACTGGCTCGCTCCTTCAGCTGTCGGAACCGGCCTGTGCCGCTCCCTCACCCCTTCTTCCGCCTCCCGACCGACAACGGATGCCCACACCTCGGCCGGCTTTGCGTCCGTGCGCCTGCCCCGTGACGAAACACCGGTCAGCGTGAGCCCCTGCGCAGTCCTGGCGCTGGGATAACGGGCAGGAGCGCACCGGGGGAGGGTTGGTGCAGCCGGCCGGGAGACCCCAACCGGCCGCTCCCGCAGGGAGGTCGTGATCCGGTCAGATCGTGACCGTGCCGTGGGCGGTGGCGAATTCGACCGAGACCAGGCCCGGTTCCTCATCCTCGACCCAGGTGACGTCGATCTGGTCGAGGGGGTGGTCGGCCGGTTCGCCGAGGAAATCGGCGATGGAGGCGGCGTCGCCGGCGATGGACACGCCGTGGATGGTGGTGGGAGTGCGGGGGTCGGCACTCGGGCGCTCTTCGCCAGGAACCAACCACTGGAGGAAGTAGGGGAGTTGCGGATCCTCCAGCAGTTCCAGCAGGCCGATCTGCTTCCACCTCAGGTCGAACCCGTCAGGGCGGACACGGTGGCCCTCGGCCGACGTGCGGCCGAGGCGGGCCTCGACCGGGGCGAGGTCGTCGACGGAGACCACCCAACCGAGCCAGCCGCCGCCCTCGGCGGCGCGACGCGCGACCGCTTGGCCGAAGGGCGCGCGGTCGGCGGCGGGATGGTCGAGTGTGGTGACGACCTCGACGAAGGTGCCGCCGCTCAGCGGGAGAATGAAATTGCGTGTGCCGAATCTGGGGTGCACGCCCCCGTCGACGAACCCGGCGCCGAGGGCCGATCCGATCCACTGGACGGTCGACACGAAGCTGTCGCGGGCCACTGCGTAGGACACGTGATCAAGTCTCACTGCGCGATCATCACCGGGGAACCCGTGCATATCCCGACGCCACGCCCGCCGCCCGGGGCGTCTCCGGCGTGGATTCAGCCGTGGAGCGGATCGATCGCCGTCATCCCGGCGGGGGAGGCCCCGGTAGAAGCCGCCTGTGGCGCTGTCCGGGCATGACCGTCGAGCTCATGGCGCAGCCATGCCATGAGCGGCGGCCCGGTCAACCGCATGCCAGTGGAACCGGGTGGTACGGGCCGGTGGCGACGGTCGGGGCAGGGGTGGTGGTGTGCGCCGAGTGGTGGAGGATCGGCTTGCCGGGGTCGGGACGCTGGTGAAGGATCAGATTATGGGATACGCCGCTGATATGCCGTCATCCGGTCATTTTCGGCGTGTCGTCCTTCAGCCTGTCTGCTCGACCTCATGAGGAGTGCCATGGAAGACAGCGCGCCGACCCGTCGACGGCTGTTGTGGGGTGCCGCCGGCGCGGCCGGTACGGCCTTGGCCGTTGTCGGGCTGCCCCGGCTGATGGGGCCCGAGGAGAAGGTGAAGGCCGCGCTGCCGAGCACCGTACGCAAGGCCCGCATTGCCGCCGGGCCGCCGGCCACCCCGCGCACGGACCCCTCGGTGGACTACGCCCCCGCCGTCTGGGTCGAAGCCTCCGAGTCCAACTACAGGACCTCCGACCGCCCCGAGACGTATCCCATCGACTACGTGGTCATCCACCTGACGACGGACCCCTTGCCGGTCATGTTCGACAAGTTCATGGACCCCCGGGAGAGGGTGTCGGCGCACTACGTGATCAGCGCGGCGGGCACGCGGATCGCCCAGTGCGTGCGCGAGCGCGACGTGGCCTGGCATTCGGGCAGTGTTTGGTACAACCACCGGAGCATCGGCATCGAGCACGAGGGCTGGACCGATCAGCCCTTCTACACCGACAAGATGTACGAGGCATCAGCCGTGCTCACGGCCACGATCTGCGCGAAGTACGACGTACCGGTCGACCGGGACCACATTCTCGGCCACGTCGAGATCCCGCTGTCCATGCACGAGGACCCCGGGGACGTATGGAACTGGGACACGTACATGAAGCTCGTCGAGGCCGCCCACCGGCGCATCAGCACCTGACACCGGGCCGGGGGCGACCCCGTCATGCGGGCTTGCCGTCCCCGTAGAGCCACGAGTCCCAGATCGAGTCGAGGTCCCGGCCGGCCTTGGCCTCCACGTACGCGGTGAAGTCCTTCGTGGAGGCGTGACCGTGGCGGTGGCGCAGGGCCCAGCCCCGCACCAGCGTGCGGAAGTCCTCGTCGCCCACGGCCTGGCGAATCCTGTGGATCACCATGGCGCCGCGTACGTACACCGGCTGGCCGGAGATGTCGGACGCGGTCGGCGGCTCGGCGGGCGGGAAATTCCACTCGTCGTCGTCCGCGGCCTTGGCGTGGTTGCGGTCGAAGTGGTCCTGGGCGCTCGGCCCACCGTGGTCCTCGGTCCACAGCCACTCCGCGTAGGTCGCGAAGCCCTCGTTGAGCCACATGTCCCGCCAGGTTCGCGGGGTGACGGAGTTGCCGAACCACTGGTGGGAGAGTTCGTGCACCACGTTGGTGGTGTGGAAGATGTCGGCCGGAATGGTCGGCCTCGTCTGGGTCTCCAGGGCGTAGGGCACATCGGCCGCCTGATCGACGATCAGCCCGGCGGCGGAGAAGGGATAGGGGCCGAACCTACCCTCGGCCCATTCCATGATCTCGGGGAACCGGCCGAGGACCGCCCCGTCCTCGTCGACGCTCGCCGTCGTGTCCATCGCCGACACGATCGGGACGCCCGATCGGGTACGGGACGTCTTGATGTCGTAGCTTCCGATGGCAACGGTCGCCACATGGCCGGCCATGGGTTCGACCTGGCGCCAGTGGAAGGTGGTGCGGTCGCCACTGGTGCGCCGGGCGTGCAGCCGCCCGTTGGAGATCGCCTGCACCCCCTTGGGCACCGTGACGGTGATGTCGTACGAGGCCTTGTCCGACGGGTGATGGTTGCCCGGGAACCAGGACATCGATCCCGTCGGCTCACCGAACGCGACCGCTCCGTTGTCCGTCCTCAGCCAGCCTTCGCGCCACCCGTGGTCATGCGTGATCGACTCCGGCACGCCCGCGTAGCGCACGACACTCCGGAAGACGGCGCCCTTCCTGAGGTGATCGCGCGGCCGCAGGGTCAGCTCCTGCCCGTCCCGCCGAACCTGTGCCTTGCCGCCGTCGACGGTGGCGCTCAGCACCTCCATCCCGAGTAGGTCGAGATTGAAGGCGCTGAGGTCCGCAGTGGCCTTGGCGGTGATCTCCGCAGTGCCGTCGAGGCGCCCGCTCCCCGGATCGTAAGCCAGGTCCAGGGCGTAGTGGGTGACGTCGTAGCCGCCATTGCCGAGCACCGGGAAGTACGGGTCACCGGCGCCTGCGGCACCGGGGCGCCCGCCCCGGAACACCGCGGCACCGGGTCCCGTACGAGCCGCGTCCGCGCCGGTACGGGCCCCCGCCCTCGCCTCCGCACCGGCACGGGCACTCGCTCCTCCGCCGTGGCCCTCGGACTCCGAGCACGCGGGGAGGACGACGAGCATGCCCGCCACCGCGAAGGCGGCCAGACGTCCGGAGGTCTTCACGCAGCCGATCATGACCCAGCCCCCGAGCACCCCGACCCCGCCACGCCGTGCCCGTGGCTCGACCGGCGGACACGACCCGGATCCCGCCGGCCACGTCGCGAAGCACCTCGCACGCGAGCAGGGACCGAGCTGCTACCCCAAGCCTTCGCTTCCCGGCGCGGTGGCGCTCGGCGACGGCCGCCTCCAGCGCGAGGACGCTGGATCGCACCGAGACGGCGGGAAGAGGGTTGGGCACTGCGGTGTCAGGTGAGACTGGCGACAGGCGGACTGAGCCGAAACGGGGGCGGGGCCGGCATGCGATGGGTGTTCCGGTGGATCGTAAGGGGATCGGGTGAGACCCGGATTCTGGACGTGTATGACATCGCGTTCCTGGCGGGCGGGGCCCGGCGGGTGGTGGATGCCGCGGTCATCGCGCTGAACCGACGCGGGCTGCTCGTGGTGCACGCCTCGCAGGTGCGTACTGTGGCTGTGGAAGAGCCCCTCCACGCCGTTGAGCGTGCTGTCGCCGCCTTCTGCGGGCGCACCAGGAGCATCGACGCCGTACGCGCCGGTTTGCAACGCTCCCCGGAGGTCGAAGCGATAGGCCGCGGGCTGGCCACCTGGGGCTTGGTGGCGGGCGCGGACCGTCAGGTGACCCGTGCGGGCCGCAGACACCTCCAGCAGGCCGAGTGCGACCCGAGCATGCCGGCGTACGTCTTCGTCGAAAGCAGCGCGCTAGGGGAGGCGCCCGTGCGACGCCCGACCGACCGCGCGCAGCCGGTCCAACCCGGTCGAGGCCCGACACCGGGGCGCGGGGGCCGGAGCAGGACGCCGCGGCGCCGGTTCCCGCGCTTCGACGTCGACTCCGATCCCGGGTCGGGTACGGGCAGCCACTCCGGCGGCGGTCACAGCTGCGGAGGCGGAGGAGGCGGCGGAGGAGGCGGCGAGTGAGGTCTGACAGTCCCTTCGCGCTGCGGGTCGGATTGCCCAGACTTCGATGTCACTGGACGTCTTCGCTCCGTGGGGCCGTCCGGCTCCCGGCCGCGTGTCCGCCCGTCTCGTCGGTGGCCGGGGCATGTTGCGGCACTGCTGTCGGCTGACCTTGCCGACGTCACCGGACCGACCAGGGCGTTGCGCTCCACTCGACACGCTCGCCATCGATGAACGCCGTCAACACCTCCACGGTTGCGTCGGGTTGCTCATCGGGAATGAAGTGTCCGGCCTGTGGGATGACGACACCTGTCGCGTTCTTGACCCACGGGCCGATGGAGGCGGCCATGTCGGGGATCGAGCCGTGGGAGCCGGAGATTCCCAGGACGGGGACCCTCAAGTGCCCCCGTTCGAGAGCGTCATGATTCCTGCGCGCTGATTCCGCTGCGTCGCGGTAGTAGGAGAGGGACGCTGAAAGCCCTCCCTCGGCCGCGATGGCGGCGGCGTAATGGTCGATCTCGGCGTCGTCGAAGGTGTCCGGGGACAGAGTCTTGACCTTCAAGAACCAGCCGACGTAGTCGCGCTCGCGGCCGGTGAGCAGGCTCTCGGGCAGTTCGGGCACCAAGTGGAAAGCGAAGTGCCAGGTCTTCCACGCTCGGTCGGGGTCCGTCGGGACGGATTCCGGGAGGGTGATTCCGGGAATGCCGGCGTCGAGCAGGGCGACACCGTGCAGGCGCTCTTCGCACTTCAGGGCCAGCGAGAAGGCGACCCATGCACCGATGTCGTGGGCGACGAGCCAGTACCTCTGCACGTCGAGTGCGGTCAGCGCGGCCTGGACGCGCGAAGCGACGGTGTGCGTGTCGTAGCTCCCTCGAGGGCGGTCGGAGTGACCCTGACCCGGCAGGTCGATCGCGATCACATGGAACCGCTCGGCAAGACCTGGCATCACCTTTCGCCAGGCCCACCAGGTCTGCGGGAATCCTGCGAGCAGAACGACGGTGGAACCATCCGGCCGTCCGCCTTCCACCGCATGGAGTCGGATCCCTTCTGCTTCGACCCAGCGGTGAGTGAAACCCACGAGGTCGTACAGCGGCAACCCGGGGACCGGGTTCTGGTCGCAGGAGCGGTTCGGAGCTGTCGCGTCGTCGGTCATGCGTCGAGCCTACGGCATCTTGAACTGATCAGTTCAAGATAAGGTGGGGCAGGAGCGGGGCCACGATCGGCTGGTACAAGAACGAGGTGCGTGCGTGATGGCCGGTAAGAAGCAGTTCGACGTGGGCATCGCGCTCGACGCGGCGATGGCCCGGTTCTGGCGGGCGGGATACGCCGACACGTCTCTCGACGACCTCTCCCGGGCGACCGGATTGAACCGCAGCTCCATCTACTCCTCGTTCGGCGACAAGGATTCGCTCTACCTGCGCTGCCTGGACCGCTACGCCGCACGGTACGGAATCAGGTACGACGAGGCGCTTTCATGCGCGTCCGAGGAACCGCTCCGAGCGGTACGGGCGTTCTTCGAGGTCACCCTGCAGCGCATCGCCGACCCTGACGTACCCGACGGATGCCTGGTCGCCCAGACCGCGATGGCGGCGCCGGCGCTCAGCCCCACCATCGCCGCACGTGCGATCGAAGCCCTTGACGCTCAGCATGCGCGGCTGCGGACCGCCCTGAGCGCCGCGCGGTTGGCCGAGGGCGATGCCGACGACTTCGCGGTTCACCTGACGGCCGTCAACCAGTCGCTGGCCGTGATGAGCAGGACCGGGTCGAGCCAGGAGCAGCTCCGCACGGTCATCGACATCAGCATGAGTGCGCTGTCGCACGCCTTGCGCGCCCGGAGCTGACCCAGCCGTTTCGCCTCGGCTCTGTGCCCTACCCTGGCCCGGATCCGTCAGCGCGCCTTCCGGACGCAGCTTCCGCGGACGGGCCGGGTGGATCCGTGTCGAGCCCGTACGTCCCGGCCGCGGGCCCGCACGTCCGCCCGGCACCCGCCCCGCACACCTCGTAGGGCCGTGCCTCCATCGTTTCCAACAGGCAGCAGGCCGGACGCCGGTCCTGACACGCGAACGTGTCCCGGACCTCGCCCGGCGCCAGCCGGCTCTCCAGGAACGCGAACGGGTCCAAGGACTCGATCCGCGCCTGTTCCCGCTCCTGCGCCTCCCGGTCATGGTCCTCCCGTTCCCGCGCCTCCCGGTCACGGTCCTCCCCCTCCCGCTCACGGCCCTCCGGCGCCCATGTCCCACGCTGCTCCTCACACTCGTAAGTCGGGATCCGGACCGCTGACCGCCGTTCCATGCCGCCCCCTCCAGTCGCCCTGCCGACAGGTGCACCCGCTCCTCATGAATCGATGTCCATCAGGAAGGGCGCGCACGCCGGGGAGGGCCGCTCGGAGCCGTTGGATTCCGGGCAGGGCCTCATCGCCGGGGAGTCTCACGGGGCGCGGGGGAGCGCCCGTGCGGTAGTGGGGTCCCGGACGGTCATGGTCGGCCTGGAGTCCTGTGGACGTTCGCGCCTGCCGAGGCCTCCCGGCCCGCGCCGTTGGTGTCCGGTCGTCTTGACCCTGACGCGACGGCACGGTTTCTACTGAAGCCCGGACGGTCCGGGGCGGTCACGTTCCGGTCGACAGGGCACCGAGGGATGAGGAACGTGGAGATGGGCACCGTGACCGAGAAGAACCTGACCCTGCTGCGTACGGCCTATGGGAGGTTGGAGCGAGCAGACGTCGAAGCGTGCGCACAACTGCTCACCGAGGACTTCATCGCCAACGTCCCCGGGATGGCTGACCCCCTCCACGGCCGGGAGGTGTGGAAGCTCGGGGCGCGGGCCATGTGGGATGGATTTCCCGACCTGCGGATCACGGTCGAGGACATGTTCGGGGCCGGGGATCGGGTGGCCGTGCGCGTCCACTTCAGCGGAACGCACCGGGGTTCCTTTCAGGGATTCGCGCCGACGGGCCGGGAGGTCGGTTTCCGGAGCCTGGAGATCTACCGCGTCGAGGACGACCGCATCGCCGAGGAGTGGGTCGCTCCCGACATGATCAGCCTCATGCGGCAGATCGCACCCGAGACCGCCCCCGCCCCACAGTGACGCACCGGTCGGTGTTCCGCTTGTCCGCCTCGGCATCGCCGCACTACGGTGCCGGTGTGGACCTCTTCACCCACTCCTGGACGGCGTTGCGGACGGCGGTCGCGGAGATCCCGGATCCGGACTTCGCGCGGCCGTCGGGCTGTGCCGGCTGGCTCGTGCGGGACCTCGTCTGCCACCTCGTCATCGATGCCCAGGACGTCCTGATCACCCTTGCCACCCCGGCGTCGAATGAGCCTACCGTCGACGCGGTGACCTACTGGCACGTCGAGGAGCGACCTCCGACCGGCGCGGACCCGCTCGACGCCCTCACCGTTCGACTGGCCGCCGCGTACGGCGACCCGCACCTGCTGCGGTTCCACCTGGACGACGTCGGCTCCGCAGCCGGCCGCGCCGCAGAGCTCGCCGATCCGTCGGCCCGAGTGAGCACCCGCGACGAGATCCTCACCGTGAGTGACTACCTCGGTGCGTACGTTCTGGAGTGGACGTTGCACCACCTCGACCTGATCGCCCACCTCCCGGACGCGCGACCCCTCCCGCCCGAGGAGGGGCTGGCACGCTCCCGCGCCTTGCTGGAGCGGATCGCCGGAGCGGCGTTCCCCCCGTCGTTCAGCGATCGGGACGCACTCCTGATCGGCACCGGCCGCATCGCGCCCAGCAAGGCGCAGAGCGCCGAACTGCGCGACACGGCGGCGAGGTTCCCGCTTTTCCTGGGCTGATCGGCCACGGCGGTGGAACGAAGGGGTCGGCCTTCCGTCGCGCTGGTGATCGTTTCGCAGCCGACCTCGGTCGGGACCGAATTCGTTTCCTTGACGCGTCACGGGAGATCGCGAGCATGACGGCGGCCTCTCAGGTCAGGGGACGACCGCATCACCGCGCCTACCCGCTCGCACCACCCCGCTCCGCCCCACCGATGGCGACCGTCTGCCCTGGCTGCGCGGGCTTCTCCACGACTCGGCGGACGAAGAACCACAGGGCGGCTGTGGCCTCCGCGGCGTGCCGGGCAGTGGCCTCGGGGGCCAGTCCGCGCCTGGGTCGGGCCGTCTGGGGCGGCCCGCGTGCCTGCCCGGGCCCCGGCAGCGGATCGGGGTCGCTCCGGGGATCGCCCCGCATCTCGCTCGATCGGACTAAGCGGCGCCGCCCCGCGCTGCCGTTTGCTGGGGGGATGAGCAGCCCCCGGACCCCGCCCCCGTCCCCGCCCCCGTCCCCATCCCCGTTCTCGTCACCGTCACCGTCACCGTCACCGTCTTCGCGCCCGCCCGTGCGGGGGGATCCCGGGGACGACGGCTACAGCAAACGGCTCAGGCCCCGCCACATCACCATGATCGCGATCGGCGGAGCCATCGGCACCGGACTCTTCCTCGGTGCGGGCGGACGCCTCGCCACCGCCGGCCCCTCGCTCGCCCTCGCCTACGCGCTCTGCGGGATCTTCGCCTTCCTCGTCGTCCGCGCACTGGGCGAACTGGTCGTCCACCGCCCCTCCTCCGGCGCCTTCGTGAGCTATGCCCGCGAATTCATGGGAGAGAAGGGCGCCTACGCGGCCGGCTGGACGTACTTCCTGTGCTGGGCCACCACAGGCATGGCCGACATCACCGCAGCCGCCACCTACGCGCGCTTCTGGCCGGTCTTCGCACACGTCCCCCAGTGGGTGCTCGCGCTCGGCGCACTGACCCTGGTCCTCGTCACGAACCTGATCTCGGTGCGCTCCTTCGGCGAGACGGAGTTCTGGTTCTCCGTCGTCAAGGTGGGGGCCCTCACCGCCTTCATGGTCCTCGCCGTCGTCCTGATCGCGACCCGCCACCCCGTCGGCGGACACGTGCCGGGCCTCACGACGATCACGGACCACGGCGGCGTCTTCCCCGCCGGATTCCTGCCCGTGCTGTTGGTCATGCAGGGTGTCGTCTTCGCCTACGCCGGCCTCGAACTGTGCGGAGTCGCCGCCGGAGAGACCAAGGACGCACGCAAGGTCGTCCCCAGGGCGCTCAGGACGATCATGTGGCGGATCGTGTTCTTCTACGTCGGTTCCGTCGTCCTCCTCACGCTCCTCCTGCCGAGCTCCGCCTACTCGGCGGATCAGAGCCCGTTCGTCACCGTCCTCACCCGGCTCGGCATCCCCGGTGCGGCCTCCGTCATGAACCTCGTGGTCCTCACGGCGGCGCTGTCCTCGCTCAACTCCGGTCTGTACGCCACCGGACGCATCCTGCGCTCGATGGCTGTTGCGGGTTCGGCTCCGAGGTTCACCGCCCGTATGAACCGGGGGCGGGTGCCGTACGGCGGCATCCTGCTCACCGCCTCCTTCGGCGTGCTCGGCGTGGTCCTGAACTACTTCGTGCCCGCGCAGTCCTTCGAGGTCGTCATCAACTTCGCGTCGGTCTGTGTCCTCGCCACCTGGGGCATGATCATGATCTCTTCGCTGCTGTTCTGGAACCGGTCCCGGCGCGGGCTGGTCGCCCGCCCCGCCTATCGGATGCCAGGGGCCCCGTACACCCAGGCGGTCACCCTGCTGTTCCTGATCGGCGTGCTCGGCCTCATGAGCGCCGACCACGGGGTGGGGACGATGACCGTGCTCGCCGTACCGGTCGTAGCGGCAGTGCTGACCGGTGGTTGGTTTCTGGTCCGGCGGAGGGTTCGCGGAACGGCTGCGGCGCCTCCGGCCCCCGACCGGCCGATGACTTGAACCGGCCCGATCAGGTCTCGGCCGGGCGGCATACCGGGATATCGGATACCGGATACCGGGTGGTCGCGTCCCGTCGGGCCGTCAGGTGACTCTGGACAGGTTCCGGTGCTGCTGTGATGATCAGTTGCATGACTGAGTTCCGAAAGGCCCATGCCGCGTAGACGGCCCGGCGCGCTGCGCGCGCCACAACGACCGGTGTCACAACAGCCCTATGGATCTGCCCGCCACCAGGGCAAGGGGGATGCCAGGCGTTGGCGTCTGTCCGCACGGACCGTTGCCCTGATGTACAGCGAGGAGTGCCGCCGCCCGCATGACGGGTTGTGGCCCGGAGCGACCGGAGACGCGCTGGCTGCCTACCGCGGCTTCCTCGCTCTTCCGGGCAAATACCTGTATCTGAGATTGTCGATCTGCGGTTGTGATCAACATGAGTTCCTGGACAACGTCGCGGTAGCACGGGACCTCCTCGAAACGGCCGTGTCCAGGCTCCCTCCGCGTCCCCGCAGGGAACTGGAGGGGCTGCTGGCACGACTGGATGACGAACTGTGGCGTAGGACCCTGCCGGACCCGTTCGCATACCGCCAGGCGCATCGCAGGGGCGGTTGGTGGCACTGGCGGCTCTATCACGAGACGAGCCACATGTGACACTCCCGTCGAGAGCGCCAGGTCAGAAGCAGAGTTCAGGAAGCAGGGCACGGGCATTGGACGCGACCCTGTCGAACCGCCAGGTCCGACGTGACCTTTCGAAGACCCGCGGGTGCCACCGTGTGACCATCACATGGTTCTGTTGACCGTCAGCCGTCGTGGCGTCATTCGCAAGGCGGCATCGTCGAGAGGAAAGAGCAGCACATGCGTCGCCGTCCGGTCCGGCCCCTGCTCCGCGCGGCTGTGATGGGCGCGGTGGCCCTCCTCGGGGCCTGCCTGATGATCGGCGGGCCGTTCGATTGGTCGACTCAACCGCTCAGCGAACGCGCTCTGATCGATGCCCTGCCGCGCGGGAAGGACATGCCTGGATATCACGCGCGCCGAGCCGGCGCGGACCTGTCCTTGAGTCCTTCCCAGGAGCATCTGTGTGGCCCCGTCAGCACTGCGCTGATCACGCGTCATCACAAGCCTGCGGGAATGACCCAGGTGATGCTCACGCCCTTGGGGCAGGAAAAGCAGCAGCATCACATCGAGTCCTACAGCTACACGGAGGACGACGCCGAACGGATCATGGGCAGGATTCGTGCAGCCGTACCGACCTGTGCGCACTACAACTCCTTCTACGCGGACCTCTACTCGCGCCACGGCCTGAGGCCGGCGAAGTCCCCGTACCAGGTGGGGGACGAAATGGTCACCTACCGAATGCTCGAACCACCGCCCGGAGACGTTGCGTTGGCGGGTTCCCAAATCCCGATGGAGCCGGGGCCTCTCCAGGAACCCGGCAGGACGATCACGTTCGTCCGGACGGGCGGTGTCATCACCCAATACAAGGATCCTGTCCCGAAAGCCGTGGCCGAAGAACTTCACAGGAGATTCAGGCGGGCCGCGGCATGGACCACGTCGCCCACCGCAAGTGCCGATGACCGGCATGGTTCCCATGACCCTGGCTCGAAGCGTCCCGGGCGCCCGCAGGCTTGACGCCGACCGCCCGGCGCAGTGCCATGAATACGGATCGAGGGGGGTGCGGGATGAGCAACGAGGATGGCGACACCGGGAGCCCGGATGGCGACCGCCCACGGCATTCGATTCGGCCAGGATTCGAAGACCATTTCTGGCTGTTGCCGCTCGCGCTGATCGTGGCCGTGTTCTTCGTGATCGGTCTCGTGGGCGCGGACACCGGAGGCGGGCACGAGGACGGTTGTACCGGGTGGCGCTGAACGGGCGTGGGTGCGGGTGCGGGTGTGGGCGAAGGAGCCGACCGGCCGACCGGTGTTTCGTGGACGGTGGCCGAAGCCGCCGCGGGACGGTCGGACGGCGGGCTGCCGGCCCTGGTTGTCGACGTGGCGGCAGTTGATCAGGCGTCAGGGTCGACTTCTGGGTGCGTGAACCGTACGGGCTTGCCGAGCGACCGGGCGTAGCCGATTTCGGCGCGGGTGCTGTCTCCGATGTAGTCGCCGACCACGAGCACCTCGTCAGCGAGCCGGATCTTCGCCCGGTGCAGAGCATCGAGTCGAACCTTCAGCGCCTCGGCCTCGACGGGATCGGACCAGAGTTCGTGCGGCGACTTCATGTCGCAGCCCGGTTTGACGACGATCCTTCCGTCTTTGGTCTCCCGCAGATCAGCCTCGTTCATCTCGGCCATGAAGCGGGTGGAGCCGCAGATCACGACGATGGGCGGGAGGCTCGACAGCCTCTTCGCGGCGGTGAGCTTCTCCTCGGGGGTCGGCAGTTGCCGTTCCGACACTGGTTCCTCCTGTGTGGTGTGGGGCAGCCGAGCCGGTCGGCGAGGTACGTGACCTCGGCGAGCCCGGGGCCGGCCGAGTCCGCGCGGGCCGCCGGTCGGACCGCACTGCCGCAATCGTCCCTGACCGCCCTTGGCTTCCGGAATCATCGGATCGCCGGCGAGCAGGAGCCTGCTCCGGCCGGCATCGTGGCCGGCCGTCTCGGCGCCGTCGGGTCCGTCTCCGGCGGGTACTTCGAAGGATACGGAGGGGGTGGTGTTGCACCTGACGTAGCGGCATGTGGTGTGGTCGAGGCACGACAGCAGGAAAGGCTCCGTCTCATGTACTCCTTCATCGCGCCGCCCCGCAAGGTCAAGATCGGTGATGCGGCCGCGTTCGCCGGGACCACCCCGCGCGCCATCCGCCACTACCACCAGATCGGCCTGCTGCCGGAGCCGGAGCGAGGGGGAGACGGCCGCCGCCGCTACGGCTACGACGACGTGATCCGCCTGCTGTGGATTCGCAAGATGGCAGAGGTCGGCATCAGCCTGGACGACATGCGGGCCGCGACCGACGAAGCCCGGGGCATCGAGGACGTCCTGAGCCGCCTGGAGGAAACCTTGGCCGCCAGGGAGGCCGAAATCGAGCGTCAGCGCGCGGCTGTGCACCGTTTGCAGGCGGTGGGCAACCCGCTGGGGCTGCTCTCCGAACTGGTCACGGACCGGCTCGGCCACCTGCCCCCGGGCGCACTGCGCCCCTCCGACCTGGACGCCCTGCTGGTCACGGAACGGGTCTTCGGCCCGCTGGGAGCCGCCATCCAAGCGGGCGTCCTCGTCGTGTTGGCCACCCACCCCGACCTGAGGGCCGAGGACGACCGACTCGATGCCGCCGAGGCGGCGCTCGACGACTGCGTCGACCCCCACGACCCACGCGTCGAAGAACTCGCCGTCCGACGATGCGCCCATCAAAGGGCCCTGGAACAGGCCATCGAGGCAGCCGGGCTGGATGCGGCGGATGAGGAGCTCTTCGAGACCTATGACGCCGACTTGAAGGGGGAGGAGGACACGCGGATGAGCGCCTTCGAAGCGATCACCAAAATGCCCTACGACTTCTCTCCCGCCCGAATGCGCTGTACGGAACTCACGGCGCAACTCCTCGCCGCCGCCAACTCCCCGGACCACTGATCGCCTTGACGTTCGTGCCCGCGCTGGGACGCTACCGGCGTCCCCCGAGACCGACCGCCAGCGTCAGTTCGAGGACCAGCTGCGGTGACCCGAGATCGGGAAACAGTTCACGCAGCTGCGACATCCGGTATCGGACGGTCTGGGGATGGACGAACAACGCGGCCGCCACCTCGTCCCGCCGGCCCTGGTGCAGCAGCCACGCCCGTAGTGTCTCCTCGAGCCGCCGCGAGGTCGCGTCGGGCACGGTCCGCAACGGTGCGAGGGCTCGCGTCCGAAGGTCTGCGAACGCGTCCGCGTCGGCGCTCAGGACCAGCTCGGGCAGGTGTTCCTCGGTGTCGCGGATGTCGGGGGAGAGGGAGCGCGCGCGTACGGCTCGTGCGTACGAGGCGGACGCCCGCGTCCACGGCCGGGCCGGGCCGACCACGGCGGTGCGGTCGGGCAGCTGCCTCAGAAGGTGTGCCCGGTCGGCATCGGGGACGAGCAGCACGCCGGAGGCGTCCGGCAGATCGTCGAGGACGAGGGTGCCCGGATCGAGCACGCGGTAGGTGGGCCGGGCCTGGGCGGCGGGCAGCAGGACCGCCGTCAGGGAAATCGGCGGCTGCCACCTGGCCCGTTGAGCGGCGGCGAGGAGTGCGTCCGGGCTCGCGCCGGCCAGGAGGTCGCGGGCCAGCTGTTCCAGGTGGCGCTCGTGCGCCCGGCCCCGGGCGGCCAGTTCGTCGGCGTGACCCGCGGCGCTCGCGGCGGACAGCTCGTCGATGTAGGCGAAGGTCAGCTCGGCGAACTTGGCGACCTCGGCGGCGGGCAGGCCCGCGGGTACGGCGCCTGCGGCCAGGCCCCGCCACGCCACGCGGGCGCCGACCCGGTAGGCGCTGAGCAGGGCGTCCATCGAACGTCCGTCGCGGACCTCGCCGCGGCCCAGCTCGTAGGCCGCGGCGCCGGCGTCGCCGCCCGTGGCGTTCCCGCTCGCCAGGTCCAGGTAGAGGCCCAGGGCGGTGCGGACGGACCGACGGATGGTGGCGCCCATTCGGCCGGAAAGCGCGTTGGCGTACGGAGGGACCTCGTCGATGATCGCCTGGACGACCTCGTCGGCGGTGGTCCTCAGCGCGGCCCGAAGCGCGGTGACCGTCGTCTCATCCAGGACCAATTCACTGGCCCTCCGGATTGCATGGCTCACGTTTTTGTTCCCTGCGAACAATTCCACTGATCAGATTCACGTCCTACGGACAGGACTTTACCCCCGGAAGCGCATCAAGCTGGGGTCATGACGAGTGCAGCCCTCCGCAGTAGGGCGTGGAAACTGCTGGAGATGGTCACGACGCCGCTGCTGCCGTCGGACTACCTCGACCTGGTCGTCCCGCTGCGTGCGGGCGCCGACCTGCGGGGGCGCATCGAGGCCGTGCACCCCGAGACGGGTGACGCCGCGACCATCGTGATCAGACCGGGACGGGGCTGGCGCGGCCACACGGCCGGTCAGTACGTGCGGATCGGGGTCGACGTCGACGGGGTGCGCCTGTGGCGTGCCTACTCCGTCACCTCGCCGACGAACCGCCGCGACGGCCGGATCACGATCACCGTGAAGGCGATCCCGGGCGGCAAGGTCAGCAACCACCTGGTCCGCCGGGCGACACCGGGCACGCTGATCCAGCTCGACCAGGCCACCGGTGATTTCGTGCTGCCGCGGACCAAGCCCGCCAAGGTGCTCTACCTCACGGCCGGCAGCGGCATCACGCCGGTGATGGGCATGCTGCGCGACACCGATCTCGACGACGTCGTCATGGTCCACTCGGCGCCTCGGCCGCACGACGTGATCTTCCGCGACGATCTCCACGACCTGGTCGCGGACGAGAGGCTGCGCCTCACCGAGGTGCACACCGAGACGGACGGCATGCTCGACATCGCCCGTCTCTGTGAACTCGTGCCCGACTGGGCCGAGCGCGAGACCTGGGCGTGCGGGCCCGTGGGCCTGCTCGACGCCGCCGAGGAGCACTGGAGCGGGCACGGCATCCCGGAGCGCCTGCACACCGAACGCTTCCGCGTCAACGCCGTCGTCGCCGGCGACGGTGGCGAGGTGACGTTCGCCGCCACGGGCAGGACCGTCGACGCGGACGGTGCCACGCCGCTGCTGGACGTCGGCGAGGAGGCCGGGGTGCTCATGCCGGCGGGGTGCCGCATGGGCATCTGCTTCGGCTGCGTCACACCGCTCACGGCGGGCGCCGTCCGCGACCTGCGCACCGGGGAGATCACCGAAGCCGGGCCGGGCGTCCTCATCCAGACCTGCGTGTCCGCCGCGGCGGGCCCTTGCGACATCGAACGGTAGGAGCACCTTGACCGCCATCGACCCCACCGCCCACCTGACCGCGGAGCAGATCGAGGAACTCGGCCGCGAGCTGGACGCGATCCGCGACGAGGTGATCGCCGGCCGCGGCGAGAAGGACGCCGCCTACATCCGTAAGGTCATCTCGGCGCAGCGCAAGCTCGAACTGGTCAGCAGGGGCGTCCTACTGTTCTCGATCTTCCCGCCCGCGTGGCTGATCGGCACCGCCGGACTGTCCGTGGCGAAGATCATCGAGAACATGGAGATCGGCCACAACGTCCTGCACGGCCAGTGGGACTGGATGCGGGACCCGAAGATCCACTCCACCACCTGGGACTGGGACCACGTCTCGCCGGCCGACCAGTGGAAGCACTCGCACAACGAGCTGCACCACACGTACACCAACGTGATCGGCAAGGACAACGACCTCGGCTACGGCATCATGCGCGTCGACGAGGACCAGAAGTGGCACCCGTTCCACCTCGGCCAGCCGGTGTGGAACTTCATCAACGCCTGCTTCTTCGAGTACGGCATCGCCGCCTACGACCTGGAGCTCGGGAAGAACCTGCACAAGCGCCGCCGCAAGAACCCGGAGTTCCGTGCGCGCGCCAGGGCCGTGGGCCGCAAGATCCGCAAGCAGGTGCTCAAGGACTACGTGATCCACCCGCTCCTCTCGGGCCCGTCCTTCCTCCCCACGCTCGCCGCCACCTTCACCGCGAACCTGGTCCGCAACATCTGGACCCACTCGGTCATCATGTGCGGGCACTTCCCCGAGGGCGTGCAGGTCTTCGAGCGCCGGTCGATCACGGGCGAGACGCGCGGCCAGTGGTACCTGCGCCAGATGATGGGCTCGGCGAACATCAGCGGCAGCAAGGCCATGCACTTCATGACCGGCAACCTGTCGCACCAGATCGAGCACCACCTGTTCCCGGACCTGCCGAGCAACCGGTACGCCGAGGTCGCGATCAAGGTACGAGCGCTGTTCGAGAAGTACGAGCTCCAGTACGTCACCGGACCCCTGCCCAAGCAGGTGTACTCCGCGTGGCACAAGGTCTTCCGGCTCTCGCTGCCGAACAAGAAGCCCAAGGTCACGACGCCGGACCGCGAGCAGGAGCTCGTCGCCGCCTGACCTCGCCGCGCCGGCCCCGGGCGGTCAACGCCCGGGGATCGGGGTGCGCACCCCGACCTCCCGGGCGGTCACCGAGCGCTACTTCGCCCCACCGCTTCCCAGCGCTTCGAGGGCCTCCTCCATCTCGCGGACCCTGCGGCGCAGCCGCACCAGTTCCTCGCGCTCGGACGTGGTCAGCGTGCCCGCCGGCCCCTGGCCCCGCTCCGCCGCCAGCTCCTCCGCGATCGCCACCGCGAACGCGTCCACGTCGTCCTCGGTGGTGTCGAAGGAGGTCATCCAGCGGACCTCACCGGCCTGCTCGTCCCAGGTGTAGAAACGGAAGCGCTTCTGGAGACGCTCGGTGACGGCCGGTGGCAGGACGGCGAATATCTGGTTGGCCTGCACCGGGCGGGAGATCTCCAGACCCGGCAGGTCGCGCACCGCCTCGTACAGCCGCCGGGTCATCGCGTTGGAGCGGGCCGCCGACCGCAGCCAGAGGTCGCTGCCGAGCAGCGCCTCGAACTGCACCGACATGAAGCGCATCTTGGAGCCCAGCTGCATGCTCGTCTTGCGCAGGTGCGCCATGCCGCGCACCGCGTCCTCGTTGAGCACGATCACCGCCTCGCCGAAGAGCAGCCCGTTCTTGGTGCCGCCGAGCGAGAGGACGTCCACACCGACGTCGGTGGTCATCTCGCGCAGGGACGCGCCGAGGGTGGCCGCGGCGTTGGCGAGCCGGGCGCCGTCCAGGTAGACGAGCATGCCGAGGTCGTGCGCGTGGTCGCAGATCGCACGGATCTCGTCCGGCGTGTAGCAGGTGCCGAGCTCGGTGGACTGCGCGATCGAGACGACCTTGGGCCGGGCCCGGTGCTCGTCCTCGAAGCCCCATGCCTGGCGGTCGATCAGCTCGGGGGTGAGCTTGCCGTCCCACGCGGGCACCGTCAGGAGCTTGATGCCGGCGACCTTCTCGGGCGCCCCGCCCTCGTCGACGTTGACGTGCGCCGACTCGGCGCAGACCACGGCGTCCCACCGGTCGAGCATGGTCTGGAGCGCGACCACGTTCGCGCCGGTGCCGTTGAAGACCGGGTACGTCTGCGCGGTGGGTCCGAAGTGGCCGCGCACCACTTCCTGGAGGCGCTCGGTGTAGACGTCCGCGCCGTAGCTGACCTGGTGGCCGCCGTTGGCCAGTGCGATCGCCGCAAGGACCTCGGGGTGCGCCCCCGCGTAGTTGTCGCTGGCGAAGCCGCGCTCGTCCGGGTCGTGTCGTCGTTGTACGGTCATGGTGCTCGCTGCTCGCTCACTTGTTTCGGTCGTAACGGTGTGACAGATGTGGTTCGGACGGGCGCCCGCAGGTCCAATCAGGCCGGCGCCGGCTCCGTCCGCGCGCGGGCCTTCTCCAGGCCGCGCACCATCGGCGGCGCGGCGAATCCGAGGAGTGCGAAGAGCGCCGCGAGGACCAGCCACCCCGTCGACGCCGCGCCGACGATCAGGGAGGTCATCAGCCACGGCCCGGCGAACTGCTGGAACCCGCGCCCCAGGGAGAACACCGCCTGGTACTCACCCTGCCGGCCCGCGGCGGCGAGCCCGAAGGCCAGGCCCCAGCTCGCCGAAGCCTGGAACAGCTCGCCCAGCACGAGCACCAGCGCGCCGCCCAGCAGGGCCGCGCTGTCCAGGAGCCCGCCGTGGCCCCCGCTCACCGAGAAGACCAGGCAGGAAGCCCCCAGTGCCCAGCCCGCCCAGCGCAGCATACGTGCCGAATCCGCCGGGGTACGCGCACCCCTGCTGACGGTGACCTGGAACAACAACACCAGGACGGTGTCCAGGATCAGCAGCCCGGACACCAGCAGAGCGGGCGCGTCGGTGGCGGTGACGATCCACAGCGGCAGACCGACCGTCAGCAACGGGTGGTACAGCTCCAGCGCACCGCACACCAGCGCGACCGCCACGTAGCGGACGTCCCGCAGGGCGCCGCTGCGCAGCACCCCGCCCGAGGCCTCGGCCGAGGAGGCCCGTGGACCGGCGCCCGCGGGCAGCCGCATCCCGAGCAGCAGGGCGACGCAGACCAACTGGAGGGCGGCGTTGGCGAGGACCGTCGCGTACAGGGCGGCCGAGGTGCCGGCCGCGATGGCGGCTCCGGCCAGCGCGGCGCCGCCGAGGAAGCCCAGGTTGAACAGGCTGCGCATCTGCGCGCTCACCCGGACCCGCTCGGTCTCGCCCACCAGCGCGTCGGTGAGCGACGCCTGGAGCGCGCCCGCCGAGGTTTCCAGGACCGCGATGACGCAGGCGACCGCGAGGAACGCGGCGAAGCCGTCCACCAGGCAGTACGCGGTGAAGCCGACGGCCGCTAGCAGGAAGTTGACGGTGAGCACCCGGCCCGCGCCGAGCCGGTCCGCGAGTCGCCCGATGGGCACGGTGCAGACCAGACCGCAGAGTCCGGCGACCGACAGGGCGAGGCCGACGCGCTGGGCGGGGATCCCGATGGTCCTGGTGAAGAACACGGCGCTCGCGGTGAGGAACACCCCGAGCCCCAGGGACTGGATGAGCGTGAGGACGCCGAGTTTGCGCGCGTTGCCGGCGGCCGGAACCGTCTCCCGGAACCAGGCGCGCAGCACGGCGCCGTACCGGCGTGCCTCAGCCATGCGGCGCGGCTCCGTCGGCCCGCTCGGTCCGCAGTCCGTAGACCTCCATTGAGGCGTGCACGGCAGCCCGCACCTCGGCGGCGCTCCGCCCGCGGAACCGGAAGATTCCGCAGCCCTCGTCGTAACTGCCGGGCCCGGTCATGACCTGGCCGATCGCCGGCAACTCCTCGTGGTAGACCTTGGGGACGGTCGACCGGGGCGAGGTGCGCGCGACGACCCGACCGGGCAGCTCGCGCGGAGCGGGGTAGATGAGCCAGCCGCCCGCCCGCGGGCCGAACGGTTCGGCCGGTTCGGACGGCTGCCACAGCGGGGGCAGGTCCAGGGCCGCGCGGAAGGCCTCGGCGAACAGGTCGATGCCGTGGAGGTCGACGTGCAGGAACGGCACCTGCGCGCCACCCGGCCGCAGCCCGACCTCCAGGAACACCAGCTCGCCGCCCGGCTGCCGGATCGCCTCCAGGTGGAAGGCGCCGTCGCGCAGTCCGAGCGCCCGCAGACACAGGTCGGCGAACGCCGTGAGCTCGTCGTGTTCGGGGCCGGGGTCGAGCAGGACCGATCCGAGCGGGCGGCCGTGCGCGTAGTCCAGGCAGGTGTGGACGTACTGGGAAGCGGTGACGAAGTGGAGGCGGCCGGAGCGGCGGACGCCGTCGACGTGGAAGATGTCGCCGTCGACGTACTCCTCGCACTCGTACGCCGAGACGTCGACGACGCTCGCGAGCGCATCACGCAGTTCCTCGGTGCTGCGGGCGATCGTGACTCCCTGGGAGCCCGCCGCGGCGCGCGGCTTGAGGACCAGGGGCAGACCGCCGAGGGCGTCCACGATGGTCTCCGCCGAGGGCGCGTCGTCGAGGTGCCGGAACCGGGGCACCCGCAGTCCGGCCGCGCCCACCGCGCTCTTCATGGCGGGCTTGTCCTTGAACCGTTCCACGAGGTCGAGTCCGTAGCCGCCGGGGACGCCGAGCGCGGCCGAGAGGCGGGCGGCCGTGAGGATGTCGTACTCGGACTGGCCGAAGACTGCCTCGGGCGTGCCGTGCCGGTCCGCGATCTCCCGTACGAGGGGCAGCAGGTCGTCGTGGGCGAGGCTGTCGCACACATGGACCTCGGTCGCCCCGTCCTGGTCGAGCGCGGGCAGCCCGCCCGGCGTGGTGAGGTACACCATCCGGCAGGGGTGACCGTCGAGGAAACGGTGGTATTCGCCGAACTCGTCGCCGGAGCGGTTGAGGACGACGTACAGGGGTGTGGTCCGGTCGGTCACGCGGTCGCTCCCGGTCGCAGGGTGTCGGGCAGGCAGGCGTCCAGATCGGCGGCGCTCACCCGGTCGAAGCCGGGCGCGGGTTGATCCCGGTGGGCCGGGGTCCTGGCGAGGAAGGCCGCCGCGCGAGGCTCCCCGGCGCCGCCGAGGCGCTGCCAGAGGAGCTCCGCGAGGTCCGGCATCACCGGGAACGCCAGCAGGGACAAGCCCTTGAGCCACCAGTAGGCGCCGTCCTCGGCCGCGTGGGCGACCGTCTCGTCCGCGCACCAGCGGTCGAGCGCCGCGACCGCGCGCCGGGTCGAGACGCGCGTGGCGTCGAGCGCCGCGGACTGCTCGGCGAGCAGGAGTTCCAGGAGGGCGACGACGGCCGGGGCGGGCGCCTGCGGCGGCCCTTCGGGCAGCCGGCTCCAGGCGGCGTCGATCTGCTTGCCGAGGCCGTCGGCCAGCGTGGCGTTCGCGGTCCGGAGGAAGTCCGCCGCCTCGAAGCTCGCCGCCCCGGACTCCAGATCGGCCCCGGCGAGGTGGTACCGGACGGTGTCCACGCCGATGACCGGCGACGCGGCGATGTCCGCCGCCCAGATGGCGTGCCGGGCGCTGGTGGAGAACTTCTGTCCGGCCAACTGGTAGAAGTGGTTGATCAGGCACCGGTCGTACGGCTTCATGTCGCCGTGCAACAGGCTGGTGCCGACGATCGACACCAGGGTGGGGATCACGTTGTCGATCCCCAGGGTGGTGATGGTCGTGACCCCGGAGTCCGGGTCGAAGGCGTTCACACCGCTCCCGGAGAGCCGGCCGTGGACGGCGCCGGCGAGGCGGGCGAACATGAAGATCCCGGCGTAGGGGAAGAGGGCGCGGGGCACGTCCGGCTCGGCAGCGGGCAGCGGAAGCCCCCACGTTTGCGGGGCGCTGAGCCGTACGGTCAGGCCGTCGTGCTCCAGGAAACGCGCCACGGTCGCCCGGTAGCGGTCGGCGATGCCCAGGTCGACGAGCGTGGCGTCCAGGACATCGCGGTCCGGAAGCCGCAGGAACAGGCTGGAGATCTCCCGCCAGGTCAGCGGCCCCTCGTCGAGGAGGGGCAGCGGCTCGACGACCGACTCGGGCAGGAAGTGCGCACTGCACTCCTCACAGAAGTAGCTGGTGATGCCCGCACCGCATTCGGGGCAGCGGCCCCGGAGCCAGCCGCCCACCACCCAGCGGTCCGACGCCGCGCAGTGGGGCACGCGCTCGGTGCGCGCGATCACCGCGCCCCGGGCCGTCAGCCGCTCGACGGAGGCGGCGACCTCCTGCTCGAACTCCTCCTTCCAGGGCTGCTGATCGGGAACGATGAACGCGTCGACATCGATGCGCAGGGCGGCCAGGTCGTCCTGGATACGCCGTCCGTAGCGGGCGGCGACCTCGCCGGGAGTGGAATCCTCGGCGTGTGCCCTGAGCGCCACGTACGACTCGTACACGTCACTGCCGGTGATCACCAACGGCAGGTCGCCGCGGACCCGCAGATGTCGGGCGATCATGTCCGACCACAGGAACGGGCCGCCGATGTGGCCGAGGTGCAGCGGGCCGTTGGGCGTGGCCTCGGGCGGCACAAGCAGGTAGTGCCGGGGTACGTGCGCGTCCCCGGTCAGCAGGCTCATGTTCGCGTTCTCCCGTCGAGCAGGTTCAGTGCGTCCTCGGCCATGGCCGGGGCGAGTCGGAAGCCGGAGCCGGAGCCGCCGATGGCCATGACCACACGGTCGTCGCCGACCGTGGCCACGACCGGCAGATGGCCGGGGGTGAAGCAGTCGCTGAAGACCCGGCCGCCGATCAGGTGCGGCAGGAATCCCGGTACGTGCCGGGCGAGCAGGTCCCGGGCGATGTCCCGGTCGCGGGCATCGATCGTGAGCGGCTCGTCCGGGCCGCGGTCCCAGTCGGGCGAGGTGATGCTGAGGATCCAGTGGCCGCCGGGCCGGTGGGGCAGCAGGAAGGCGTCGGCGTCCTCCATGACGAGTGCCGGGGCGCCCGGCGGGGGCGGCGTCATGATGTGGAACGCCACCACCTTCTTGACCCGGGCCCCGCACTCGCGCGCCGCCGTCGCCACCGGTCCGTCCAGGACCCAGGGGCCCGGCGCGAGGACCGTCCTGGCAGCTGTGATCCGGCTGCCGTCGGCGGCGACCAGTTCGACGGGGCCGCCCGTACGGCGTACTTCGGCCACCCGGAAGCCCTCCAGGAGGGTGTTGCCCGGACGGCCGAGAACCTCGTCGAGGAGCCGGTCGGTGAGCCATTGGGGCTGCCCCGCCGTCATTGCGGTGCTGGACAGCAGGACCTCGTCACCGCGGTGGGCGAGCCCGGGGAACGTCAGGTCGAGCAGGGCCCGCTGCTCCGCGGTGACCGGACGCGTGTGGCCGCCGTCGGCCATGGTCGCGTCGAGCGCGGCCCTGTTCCCACGCGCCACGAGCCAGCGGACTTCGACCGGCGCGCGTCCGGCGTCGCCGAGTTCGGCGGCGAGCTCGGCGAAGAGCGCGGTGCTGCGGGCGGCCAGCGCGCGCCGAGCCGGACTGTGTCCCGTGGTCGTGTCGAACCCGGCCGAGAACCGGGTCGCGCCCGTCCCCCGTCCGGCATGCGTGATCACGGCGACGCGGCGCTCCGGGTTCCGACGTACGGCGTAGTACGCGACGAGGGCGCCGACCGCGCCCGCGCCGACGACGGCGAGGTCGTAGTGAGGGGCCTCACCGGTCCCGGTGGTGCGCTCACTCATCGGGAGCCGACCACCAGAAGGAGTAGATGACCAGTTCCTCGCCCTGGTCGGCGAAGATCTCGTGGCGGGCCTGCGAGGCGAAGCCCACCAACGAGCCGGGCCCGACCTGCGACCGTTCGCCGTCCACCTCCAGGGTGCCCGAACCGGCCTGGACCACCCAGATCTCCTGGACCGCGTGCTGGTCGGGCGAGCTGGTCCCGCCGCGCGGCACGGTGAAGCGGGCCGCCTCGAACGGCACGTGGGGGAAGACCGAACGGGCGAAGTCCGCCTCGGCGACGGTCACTCCGTCGGGCTCCACCTCGGTCGGACCGAAGGGGACGAGAACGCCGCCCGCCTCGGCCTGGAACTGCGGGACCCGGGCCACCTGCGGCAGCTGACGAGTGGTCATACGGGATACCTCGTCTCACCCAGGATGCTGTTGAGGATGACCGCGCTGCGCCAGGCGAGCAGGCTGAGATTGGGGTCGGCGACGCCCCAGGAGTGCCGGGCGCCGTTCTGCAGGTGGATCCGGTTCTCCGCGGGCCCGTCCCAGGCGACCGAGAAGTCCTCGCCGACGACGAGCATCCCGCCGTCCCTCCGCAGCCGCGGGTCCAGCGGAGCCATGAACTCCGGCAGCTCGTAGGCGTATCCGGTGCTCAGGATCACGATGTCGGCGGCGAGTACCGCGGGTGCGTCCGGACCCGAGGACTCGACGACGAGCTTCCACTCCTCGGGGCCGCCCTCGATCGCGGTGACCGCGCAGTCCGCGAGGAAGCGCAACCTGCCGGGGCTGTTCTCGATGAACTCGTCGCGGTAGCTCAACCGGTAGATGTCCTGCAGGACCTGGAGGTCGATGCCGTCACTGGTGTACTTCTGCCGCTCCAGGAGCCGGGCCTTGTGATCGGTGGGCAACGCGTGGAAGCGGCGTACGTACTCGGGCGTGTAGAGGTCGTTGGCGAACGGCGAGTCGTCCATCGGCAGGAACGACGAGCGCCGGCTGACCCAGGTGATGCTCTCGGGGGCCGCGCCGACCGCCAGGTGGCGCACGATCTCCGCGCCGCTCTGGCCGCCGCCGATCACGACGACCCGGCGTCCGGTCACCTCGGGGGCCCGCAGCAGGAACTCCCCGGAGTGGAAGACGGTGGGGCCGAGGAAGGGGCGGAACGGCACGGGGACGGACGGGGCCAGCCCGGTGCCGAGCACGAGATGACGTGACGTCACCTCACCTTGTCCGGTACTGAGATGGAACGCTCCGTCGTGGAAGTCCACACTCCGCACGTCCGCCCCGAACGTCAGGCTCGGCAGCCGCCCGGCGACCCACTGGAGGTACTGGTTGAACTCGGCCCGCAGCACGGCCGGGAAGTCCGCCGCCAGGAACCGGTAGAGCCGACCCTCACTGGCGAGGAACGACAGGAACGAGAAGGGATTGGTCGGATCGACCAGGGTCACCAGGTCCTTGAGCAGCGAGACCTGGAGGGTCGCCTCGGGCAGCAGGAGTCCGGGGTGCCAGGAGAAGCTCTCGCGGCGTTCCAGGTGGACGCCGCGCAGCCCTTCGACCGGATGCGCGAGTGCGGCGAGGCTCATGTTCGCGGGGCCGATGCCGACGGCCGCGTAGTCGAGTATGTGCGCGTTCATGCTGGGATCCGCCGGCTCAGGCCGGGACGACGAGGTCGCCGAGCGCCTGCCAGCGGTCGAGGGCGCCCTGCGGCGAGTCGGCGGTGAACAGCGCGTGGCCGAGGCGCGAGCGGCAGTCCTCGACGTCCGGGATGGTCTCGCCCGGCGCGAAGTACACGGAGGTCTCGGTGACTTGCGGCAGTGCCTCCAGCTCCGACCACCCCGCGAGCTCCCGGTACGAGGAGCGGCCGGCGGCGGAGAAGAAACGAATGCCGGCGCTCTCGGCCTGCGGCCGCGCGAAGGCCCCTGCCGCCTCCGGATCGATGCCGAGCGCCATGGCGACGGCCACCCGGGGCAGGCTGACACCGGTCACGAGCCGCAGCAGCTCCACGATCCGGTCACCCGGCAGCCGGGCACCGATCTCGATGAGCACCGGACCCTCGGCCGCCACGCGCAGTTCGCAGTGGAAGGGGCCGCTGGTGATGCCGACGGCGCGTACGACCTCGCCGACGTACGCCTCGACGGCCTTCAGGGTGACGTCGTCGACGAGGGCCGGGGTGAGGTGGCCCAACTCCACGAAGTCGGGCTCGGGACCGAGCAGCGTACGGCTGAGAGCGACGACGACCACCTCGCCGCCCTCCAGGACGTAGCCGTCGGCACTGAACTCGGGGCCCTGGACGTACTCCTCGACGAGCACCCGGTGCTCGTGCAGCTTGCCCATGTCGGGCTCCGGGTCCGTCACGAGCCGCCGGAACGCGGCGGTGAGCTGGTCGAGGTCGTCGGCGCGGCTCACGTGGATGCTGCCGGAGCAGGCGACGGGCTTCAACACGCAGGGGAATCCGACCCGTTCGGCCGCGGCGCGCAGCTCGGCGTCCGTGGTCGCCTGGGCGAAGCGTGGGGTGCGCAGCCCGGCGTCCGCCACGGCGGCCCGCATGACGCTCTTGTCCCGGACCCGGTCGACCGTCGCCACGGGCAGGCCGGGCAGATCCAGCGCGGCGGCGACGCGCGCGGTCGCCGTCACGTAGATGTCGGAGCCCGGCAGCACGGCCTCGAACGGCTCGGCCCGGTGCAGTTCCAGCGCGGCGGCTTCGAGCGCGGCCTGGTCGTTGGTCTCGACCGTCAGCACCGAGTCGGCCGCAGCGCGCACGGCGTCGGAGAGCCGGCGGTCACCGGAGTCGGCGGTGGCGACGACGACCCGCAGCCCCATCTCGGCCGCGACGCCGATCAAGGTGGCGCCTCCGGAAGAGGCGGGTTCGACCACGAGTACGCGGGCAGGACGAAGTGCATCTGTGTGCGGCAAAGCGAAATCCCCCGGGCAGAGCTGTATGGACCGGACTGGTGATCACGGCCCTGATGACGATCTTTCTATGGGGGCGCCTCGACCCCGGTCAACGGATTACCGCAAGGAATCTCAGCAGGAGCGCCCCGGGCCGCACATTTTCCCGAACAGGATCCCTGCCGCCGCCTGTTCGGCCCTCAGGAGCGGAATGAACGCCTCAGCGGAGATCCTCGGCGGCGCGCCGCCGCCGGCCTGTTGGGGGACCGGCCGTTGTCGAGATCCTCCACCAGCAGGGCCTGATCGCCAATGTCCCGGCCCATCGGGGCCTCCTGGCCGAACGAGGCCCGCACGGGCACCCCTCGGCGGCTCGTCCACCGCAGGAAGCCTTCTTGTGCGTTGGCCGCGGACGGTGTTGGCTCTCTTTGGATCATGGCCGGCTCCGGTGCCGGCCAGATCGAACAGGGGGGAATCCTGATGAGTGCTCACCGCGTTCGCGGACTCGGGTCCGCTGCTGCCGTCGCTGCGTCCGGGTTGGCGATCGGCCTCGCCCTCACGGCCGGCATGGCTCAGGCCGACGCCACGACGCCGGATCCCGTACCGAGCACCAACTGCACGCCGGGCCCGACCCACACGCCGTCCCCCACCCGCAGTCCGGTTCCGGTTCCGAGCGCCTCGGCCACATCCACGCCCACGTCCACGTCGTCGCCGACGCCGCGTCCGACCACCTCGTCGATGCCGACATGGGCTGCGGCGGCGAGGTCCGTGTCGGTACCTGCTGTGAGCTCCGCCTCGACCTCGACCTCGACCTCAGCCTCGACCTCGGCAACCGCATCCGCTCCCGCTGTAACGGAGGTTCCGGAGGCGACCCCCACGTGCGCGCCGACCCCGACGGCTGTGCCGTCCCCGACGTTGGCTCCGAGCACTCCTCCGTCCCCGACGTCAGTCCCGAGCACACCTCCGTCCCCGACGCCGAGGCCCTCCGTGTTCCCGTCGAGTCCCGCACGGTGACGTAGCAGGTGAGCCTCACGCCGCTTTCCGCTCCGGAACCCTAGCGTGGCCCCATGACGAGAAATCAGTACACGGGGCGGCGAGCGGCCGTGGTGCTCTGCGTGACGGCGGTCTTGATGGGACCGGCAAGCCCGGTCGGCGCGGCCACCGGGATCTCGGCAGCCGAGTCGGTCCCGCGGCCCGATGCCCTCGTCTACATCGCCAACCTCAACTCCGACACGGTGTCGGTCGTCCAGTCCCGCACCGGCACGGTGGTGGACACCGTTCCCGTCGGGGACGGACCGGACAGCGTGGCCGTCAGCACGGACGGCTCCCGCGTCTACGTCACCAATTCCGCGGCGGATACCGTATCGGTGATCGACGGTCGCACCAGGACGGTCATCGCCACCGTCGCCGTCGGGGTCGAACCGAGCAGAGTGACCATCTCCCCTGACGACCAGAACGTCTACGTCGCCAACGTCGGGTCGGACACCGTGTCGGTGATCAGCGCCCGCACCCGATCCGTGACGGACACCATCGCGGTGGGCGATGCCCCACTGGGCGTGTCGGTGACTGCCGACGGATGCACCCTGTACGTCGCCAACGCCGCGTCCGGCACCGTATCGGTGGTCCGGACCGCCACCGGAACCGTCGCCGGCACCATCCCCGTCGGCACCGGACCGACCGCCCTGGTGCTCACCCCGGACGGCCGGCACCTGTACGTCTCCAACCTGACCTCGGACGACGTGTCGGTGGTGGACGTTCACGACGGCGCGGAATCGGAGCGCATCCCGGTCGGTGACCGGCCCGCGGGGATCGGGGTGCGACCGGACGGCCGGCAGGTCTACGTGGCCAATGCCGGGTCCGACAGCGTGTCCGTGATCAGCACCCGCAGCCGTTCCGTCACCGACACCGTCGCAGTGGGCGACGGGCCCAACGGTCTGGCCGTCGGTCCGGCCGGCTCCCAGGTCTACGTCAGCAACTTCGACGCGGACACCCTCTCCGTCATCGACACCTCCACGGCCCGCACATCCGACACGGTGGCCGTGGGCGACGGTCCGACCGGCGTGGCGGTGGCACAAGGCAGGAAGACCTGACCAGGGTGCCGAGAGGCGGGACACGCCGGAGTCGGTGGCAGGTCGGCGAAGCTGCGGGGAAGGACGGACAGACCGGAGGGACACCTACGGTGTTCTGCCGGCGGCGGAACACCGACCGGACCGGGACCGTCGATCACTACAGTCCCGTCCCATGACGCCGACTACGACGATCACGACGATCACGACACGTACGGTCGAGTACCCGGCCGACGGTTTGACGATGATCGGGCACCTCGCGCTCCCGGCCGGTGTCGACCGCCGGCCCGCGGTGCTGCTCGGACCGGAGGGCACGGGGCTCAGCGACGTCGAGCGCCGACGGGCCGATGCCCTCGCCGAGCTGGGATACGTCGCGCTGGCCTTCGACCTTCACGGCGGGCGCTATTTGGGTGATCCCGAGGAGATGCTCGCCCGTTGCATGCCACTGCTCGCCGATCCCGACCGGATGCGACACATCGGCCACGCGGCACTCGACGAGTTGCGCGCGGAGCCCCGGACCGACCCCGACCGGATCGCCGCCATCGGCTACGGCACCGGGGGAGCCATCGCGCTGGAACTCGGGCGCGACGGCGCCGACCTGCGCGCGATCGGGACGGTCAACGCGACCACCACGGGCCGACCGGGCGAGGCGGCGCGCATCCGATGCCCGGTGTGGGCCGGGGTCGGATCGGAAGACCCGATCATGTCGCCCGCGCAACGAAACGCGTTCACCACTGAGATGCAGGCCGCAGGTGTCGACTGGCGCCTGACGGTCTACGGCGGCGCCCTGCACGCCTTCCACCACCCAACGGTCGACCACCCCACGGTCCCCGGCGTCGGCCACCACCCACGGCACGCTCAGCGAGCCTGGCGCGACATCGTCGACCTGCTCGCCGAGTGCCTGTCGTGACCGAGGACCTGACCTGAGGGCATGATCCTCGTGACCCGTGGATCGGACCGTGCAACGGGAGGCCGGTGGCTTCACCGGCCTGGTCGATGGAGGAGGAACGAAGTGGCGTCTTCAGTGCCCGAGCTGTACGAACGGATCGCGGAGCGTTTCGGGGAACTGATCCTTGGCTGCCCGCCGGACAGATGGGAGGATCCGTCCCCGTGTCCAGGATGGACGGCTCGGGACGTTGCCGCCCACGTGGTCTCGAACCACCGACGGGCCGTCGCCGGGCTGGACGGGTCAGCCTATTCCGCGCCTGCTCGGGGCGAGGACCTGGCTCACGCATGGGACGAGGCATCTGGGGAGGTCAAGACCGCCTTGCGTGACCCGATGAAGGCCCGTGCTCTCCTGGGAGAGGAATTCGGCTCCATCCCGTTCGAGGAGTTCGTGAGGCGGATGGCGTGTGCCGATACCTTGATCCACGGATGGGACCTGGCGCGGGCGACCGGTCAGGACGAGGCACTGGACTCCGAAGCCGTGGCCGTCGCGACGGAGATTCTGCGTCCGGAAGACGGAGACATTCGGATGCCGAGGGCGTTCGGCGCCAAGGTCTCCTCGGCCGCCGATGCGGACGCCCAGACCAGGTTGCTCAATTTCCTGGGCCGCACGGTGTAGTCGGGATGCCGTTCTCCTGCTCCTCGCGCGCGGCCGATATGCGGAAGGCAGCTGCGAGAGCCGCAGTGTTCGCGTGGTTCACGAGCAGCGGCAGCACCGGGTGGCCGGCGCTCAGTGGCGGTAGGCGGCTGCCGCGATCTCGATGAACGACCGGATCAACGGATTGGCGTCGCCTTCGTTGCACACCGCCACCACTCGGCTCGGCACCATGTCGACCAGCGGCACCACGGTCAGCTCCGCGGGGAGGTCGTGTCCGAGGGGGGCCAGGCCGACCGTGCCGTTCCACAACACGGCGTGCAGGCATTCCTGGACGGCGCGCACGACCGGGCCCTCGCGCGGCGTGCCGCCGTTCCAGTACGACTGCCAGAGGGGGTCGGTGCCCTGCGGGAACTGGAACCAGCGCCGGTCGCTCAGCTCGGCCAGCCACAGCCGCTCGCGCTGGGCCGGCGGATCGTCGGCGCGCAGGACCGCACCGACCGGATCGGTTCGCAGGACACGCACCGTCAGGGCGGTCTCGTCGAAGGGCGCCCGGGTCAGCGCGACGTCGACCAGTCCGGCGCGCAGACCGCAGGTCGGGTCGGTCAGATCGGTGTCGCGGATGCGGATGTCGATGCCGGGGTGGGTTCGGCGGTAGGCGGAGGCCAACCTGGACACTCCCGGGTCGGTGCTGTCGCCCAGGATGCCGACGGTGATGGTCGCCGCGCCGGCTGCCGCGTCGACGCGCACCCGGACGCGGTCGGCGTGGTCCAGCAGGGCCCGCGCCTCGTCGAGCAGCACCGTGCCCACCGGAGTGAGCGTCACACCGGCGTGTGAGCGGCCGAAGAGCAGGGCCCCGACGTCGGCCTCCAACCTCTTGATCGCACGGCTCAGTGGCGGCTGGCTCATGTGCAGTCGGGTGGCGGCCCGGCCGAAGTGGAGTTCCTCGGCGACGGCCACGAAATAGCGCAAGGTCCGTAGGTCCACGCTGCGACGATACCCACAGGGCATCGCCGCAGCGGGATGGGTCTTGGACACGGGCCCGCCCCGGGCGGTGCACTTGTGGGCATGACCGAAGAAGCAGAGCCCCACGCGTCGCACGCCGCCCCCGCGATATCCGTGGTGGGCCCCGGCGACGGCGAGACGATCGTTCTGGGAACCACGCGCATGCGCGTCCTGGAGGACGGCAGCCACACCGGGCACCGCCTCGCGATCGCCGAGTCCGTGCTCGCTCCGCACACCCAGGGGCCGCCGCAGCACCGCCACGCCCGGCAAGACGAGGGCTTCTACGTCCTCTCCGGGACCGTGCGGTTCACCGTCGGTGACGAGGGCCACGACGCCACCACGGGAACGCTCGTGATCGTTCCGCCCGGTACCCCGCACACCTTCGCCAACCCCACCGACCAACCCGCCGTCATGCTCAGCACCTTCACCCCCGACCTGTACGTGCAGTACTTCCGGGACCTGCAGGAAGGACTCGCCGGCGGCCTGCCGTTGACGCCCGAGGCCAATGCCGCCGCGATGAGCCGCTACGCGACGGAGCCTGCCACCGACTTCGCCTGAGGTAGTCGATGCCCCTCGGGCACATCGGCCGGAGCCGGAGCGCTTGCTGTCCATGGAAGCGTTCCGGCACGCTCCGGTGCACCGAAGTGGAGGCTCGATTGATGAGCACGCTTCGCGCCTTGGGAGCCACAATGCCTACCAGGACTCGTCGTCGGGGCAAGCGTGTCATCATGCCCGCCTCGGCACCAAGGGGGACGGCAGTGGTCAGGGTGGTCCCGTAGCGGAAAGGGGCAAGTTGTGAAGGGAGTTGGCCACGGGGGCGCGGCCGGTCCGGGAACCGTGACGACCCGGTTCAGCGACCGGTTGCACGTGACCCGGCCTTGGCCGCGAGAGCTGCGGCCCTACGTGCACAGCTACGACGGATACCGGGTGGCGGCGACGACTGCCTACCGGGTTCGGCTCGTCCCCAGGGGGCGAGCCGTCGTGGTGATCAATCTCGGGGAGCCGTTCGCCCAGGTGTTCCGGCTGAGGGAAACGGGTCCCGCCGTACGTGTGGTCGGGTCGCTGGTCGCGGGGCTCGAAGACGGTCCGCGGGTGTGCGATCACCCGGGTGGCCAGGAGGCGATACGACTCGAACTGACTCCGCTCGGTGCGTACCGACTTTTCGCCGTGCCCATGAAGGAGTTGACGAACGCGGTGTTCGAGCTGCGGGACGTCCTCGGCCCCGGTTCGGACGAGTTGGTGGAGCGGATGTCGGAAACCCCCGATTGGGGCCGGCGGTTCGACCTGCTGGACGCCGCGTTGCTGGCCCGGCTGGACCACGGCCCGGAGCCCTCGCCCGAGGTTGCGCATGCCTGGCGGCTGCTCACGCGGTCGGCGGGCACGATCCCTGTCGCCCGAATAGCGGCCGAAGTGGGTTGGAGTCACGGTCACTTGATTCGACGCTTCACCCACCAGGTCGGCCTGACACCGAAGATGTCCGCCCGGGTGCTGCGCTTCCACCGGTCGGTGGAGTTGCTGTCCGGCAGGTGGAGGGACCTCAGCGAAGTGGCGGCCACCTGTGGCTTCTACGACCAAGCCCACCTCAACCGCGAGTTCCGGGCCCTGGCCGACGTCACACCCGCCGAAATGGCGACCGCACGCCGCGTGGAGGGCGCCCACGAGCTGTGAGGGGCGAGCCGCCGGCGGCCGACTCCGAGCGGCGAGATCAAATTTGTCCAAGCAGGACCGACCTTGTCGTCTCTAAGGTCCCCGGAGAGTACGCAGTCGTTCCGCGCAGTCACAATCAAGGGGATACGCATGTCGGTGCCGAATCCGAGGTCGGGCAACCAGCCCGCACGCCGCGGCCGGTGGGAGCGGTTCAAGTTGACACGCCCGTTCTCGCCCCAGGACCTGGCCGGTCTGTGGGGCTCGATCCTGGGCGTCGTGGCCCTCGCTCTCCTACTCGGGTGGGCCCTCGACATGAAGGGCGGTGTGGTGATCGTCGCGGCGATCCCGTTCATCTCCTCATGGTTCGACTCACGCCGCATCCTGTTCCAGTTCGACGCGGCCGGCGTACGGGTCGACGACGTGATGCTGCCCTGGAACGACGTCACCCAGTTCGTCGTGGCGACGCCCCAGGGCAGTGAGCACGTGCTGATCGGCGTACGGCTGCGCCAGGGGGCGACGGTACCGTCCGGTACGAGGGCAGGCGCGACGCATCCGGCGATGCCGGCGCTGCTGCACGTTCCCGTGCAGCGCGACAAGTTCGACCTGGCGAAAATGCTCACGAAGGCACGGAAGTACGCCCCGTCCCGCGTCCAGACAGTGGTGGCCGAGCCGACGGGAGAACGAGTGGCGTCGTGACACGGGGCAGGGTGCCGGGGGCCCGCTTGCGCCCAGCCCGGCCCCTGCCCAACTCTCCGTGGATGCGGGCCACCGAGTGGAAAGCCCCAGTCTGTCCGCCTTGTTGCCGTCCGGAAAAGCGGGGGGACTGGTCGCGCCTGTCCGTTGCGTCGTCGAGCTCGACCGCTCACTTAGGCGAGGGCCTCGGTGTTTCCCGTGCACGGCCAGGCCCGCGGCGCAGACGCCCATTCGGGGGTTCAGAGGCCGGCCACGAAGGTGCGGATCGCGGTCGCCACTTCCAGGGGGCGTTCCTGATGGGGCAGGTGGCCGGCGTCGGGGATGACGGTGAGCGTGCTGCCTGTGAGCGCGGCGAGTTCCTGCGGAACGGTCACGGGAACAGCGGCATCGAGTGAGCCGTGGACGTACGCGAGGGGTACGGCGATGTCGGCCAGCCACTCGCGCGGGTCGCAGGCGATCTGCTCGTCCATGAGGTTGTCGATGTGCGGGGACGCATCCAGGATCTGGCGTGCCGTCCATGCCCGCATGGCCTCCGACGCCTGCCCGGTGTAGAGGCTGTCGGTGAACGCCGAGATGGCAGCGGCCCGGTCTGCGGCCAGGGCGCCCAGCAGGCCGCGCAGCGGCTCCGGTCCGGCATGGGCCCAGTGGCCCGGTCCGTCGATGACCACGACGCCACCGAATCGGCCGCCGTCCGCACGTGCCGCCCGGCACGCGAACAGGCTGCCCACCGAACTGCCCACCAGCACAGGCCGTTCCAGGCCCAAACGGTCGACGACCACCCGAAGGTCCGCCGCGTTCTGCGCGATCGTGTTGCCCCACCACGTACGGTCGCTGCGCCCGCAGCCGCGCCAGTCGTAGGCAACCACGTGGTGATCGGCCGAGAGGTCGGCGATCACACGGTCCCAGACCCGCAGGCTCGCTCCCCAGCCATGGATGAGGACGACCGCGGCCCCCTCGCCGGCAGTCTCGTAGTACAGCTCGGCCCCATCGACCTCAGCACGCGCCATGCCGCCACTGTGCCACCGTCAAGCCGCTTCGCGAGCACGCACCACTGGCCGTCAAGAGTGAAACCCGGCGCCTCCCGGAGCGCGACCGCCTCCAGGCCACGCCCCGGTCGACGAACCGCGTGCGGTGGCTCGGGGCAGCCTGCTACGCCGCGTAGATCACCAGGGTCTGTCCCGGCCGGCCCGCCACGTGGAACGCCGTGTAGGCGTACGTGGCCACCCCGCCATCCGCGGAGCGGAGTCGCTTTCGACCGCCTCCACGTGCCTGGACCTCGAACCGCGGCCACCACTCCCGAACCTCGGAGCTGCCTTCGTGCAGTTCGTCGACGAGCCTCCCGTGGCGCGTATCCCCGGGACGGGATCCGGCCAGGGTGCGCACCCGTGCGAGCAGCCCCCGGGCCTCCTCTTCCCAGTCGATGAGGACCTCCCGTGCCCGGGGGTCCAGGAACGTCCAGCGCGCCAGGTTCGGAGCCCGCCCGTTCGAGGTGACGAGACCCGGGAACACCCGCTCGGTCGCGGGATTGTGGCTCAGTACCTCGTACGTCTCGTCGATCACGTATGCCGGGTGGGGCTGCAGCAACAGCGGCACGGCGGCCACTTCCGGATCCAGGGGCTCGGGCCCCTCGACGGAGGGTGCCCGTCCGGCGAGCCGGAACAGGTGGTCGCGTTCGTGGGCGTCGAGGCGCAGGACGCCCGCGAGGGCGTCGAGGACCTGGTCGGAGGCGCGGATGTGCCGCCCCTGTTCGAGGTACGTGTACCAGGTCGCGCTCATCCCGGCGAGCAGCGCCAGTTCCTCGCGCCGCAGCCCCGGGGTGCGACGTCGGCCGGTCAGGGGTAGCCCCACCTCCTGCGGGGTGATGCGCGCGCGCCTGCTGCGCAGGAAGGCCGCCAGTTCGTCGCGTCGCTGCTGGGAGTCGGACCCGCGCTCCGGCATGGCACTACCACCTTTGATTCCAGGATAAAGCGGCTCTGGATACCAGGGTAATGCCGCCGCACACTGGTCCTGCCGCAGGTCACGAGCGGCAGGGAGCACAGCGGGCCGAGCGGGCCCGGCCAGTACATCGGAAGGAACCGTCATGTCAGGTATCGAGGGCAAGGTCATCGCCGTCACGGGGGCGAGCAGCGGCATCGGCGAGGCAACCGCACTCCTGTTGGCCGGTCGAGGCGCTCGGATGGTGCTGGGTGCCCGCCGCACGGAACGGCTGGCAAGGCTGACCGAGCGGATCGAGAAGGCGGGCGGCGAGGCGGTTCACCTTCGGACGGACGTGACCCGGATCGCCGATCTGCGTGCGCTGGTCGCTCTGGCGGGCGAGCGTTTCGGACGGCTGGACGTCCTTGTCGGCAATGCGGGCGTCGGCACCATCTCGCCGTTGGACGACCTGCGCGTCGACGAGTGGGACCACATGGTCGACGTCAACATCAAGGGCGTCCTGAACGGCATCGGCGCGGCCCTCCCCGTGTTCCGCGCCCAGGGCCACGGGCACTTCGTCACGACGGCTTCCACCGCCGCGTACCGCGTCGTCCCCGCCATGGCCGTCTACGCCGGGACGAAGGTCGCCGTACGGGCCATTTGCGAAGGCCTGCGACAGGAGGCCGGGCCGAGCCTGCGGGTCACCACCATCTCGCCCGGCGTGATCTCCACCGACTTCGCCGGGGCGTCGAGCAACGCCCGGGTGCGCGGCGACATCACGCGCATGCGCGACGAGGTCGGCATCGAACCCGCCTCGGTGGCGCGGGCCGTCGCCTACGCGATCGATCAACCGGCGGACGTGGACGTCAACGAGATCGTGGTCCGACCGACCGCACAGAGCTGATCCGCGGTCGGGCCGACCGCGCGGAGCTGACCCGCGGGGCGTGCCGGCGCGACGGCGTCGGTGAAGTCGACCGCCTACCGAGGCGACCGGCCGCTCCGGACGGCGTCGGTGGAGTTCCGCATTAGTGGAATTTCCACGTAAGCGGAGTCGACGTACACGGAGCCCACGTCGCGGAGCTCCACGATCCGTCCGGACCGGCAGCGGACCCGACTCCCTCTTTCCGTGGCGTGCCCCACCGCCAGGGCAAGGACCTGGGGGAGGTGCTGGTCCAGGGAGCCCCCAACTGCCCCGATCCCGGTACGGCGGATGCGTGACACCGCGCCTCCGCGCCGATCACGGCTATCGCCCGCCGGGGGCACCAGGGCCGGCGGAGGCTCACCGCTGAACGGCTAGCCGATGCCGACAGCACCCCCGCTCGGCAGCCCTGCTCCATGGCGGCGACCGCCGCCCCCGTGCAGTCAGGGAGGTAGATGCCGTTGAGTTTCCAGTGCCGGATGCTCTGCTGTCGTCTCCGTTTCGATGCCTCCAGCCGAGGCACCGACATTGCTCTCCTCTCAGAGCCTTTGGTGATATCGGAGGTTGGGGCCGGGGCGGTAGCGGCTGAAGGGGGCTGGGCGGTGAGGGCCTTCGATCAGGTTGAGGAGGAAGTCGGTGATGGGGCCTGGAGTTTCGTGCCATTCGCCGTCCTCGGTTTCGATCACGATGCGCCAGTCGGCCGGGTCCGGCTCTTCTGGAAGGAAGTAGTAGAAGGTTCCGTCTTCTTCTCCGCCCCATTCGATGAGGCCGCGGGGCTGAGGTCGGAAGGTGAACGGGTAGCGGTCGGGATCATCGTGGTGGCGGCTTCGCCCTGACATGGGCCAGAGTCGTTCCAGCTCGTCCGGTGTTCCGTCCTCGGGCCGGCCCATGTGGAGGAACCCGTCGAAGGCTCCGGGACCGTACAGGTCGAGGAATGCCTTGTAGTCGGCGGGGAGGAGGAGACCGAGGTGCTCCTCCGCGGCTTCCCAAAGGCGGGGCCGTGCCCAGCCCCAGCACGCTGGTTCGCCGAGCAGTTCCTTCAGTCTTTCCAGGGCGGCTGTCATGTGCTCTCCAGGTTGGCTACGTGGGCAACCCTCACATGGGGGTACGACAGTGTGTAAAGACGGTGGTCCGGGTCCGCGCGGCATCGCCGGTGTTGAGCTGCTGAAACGCGCATGAAGGCGACGTGCTGGTGTGTCGATGAGGGGGGATCGGCTTCAGCCCGGCGTCGGCTTCGTGCTTACTCCGTCGCGGATGTCTTCGTGCGGGTCATGAACGCCCGGGGTTCACCGCTGGATCCCATTGAAGTGGGCGCCCGGCCTTTGGAGGCGGCCTCACTACGTCTGCGTACCGGTCTCCACGCCGCCGGGATGACCGTGCACCACGCCGCTCTACGCGTCTTGCCGTACGGGTGCGGATGAGGCGGTCCGGAGCGCGGGGACGGTGGGTTCGGGCAGGGCGCGGAAGAGGAGCCAGCTCAGGGCGGGCATGGCGATCAGGGGAGTGAGGGCGGCCTTGAGGGAGGTGGTGTCGGCGAGGTGTCCCAGCAGAGGGCTGATGAGGCCGCCGATGCTGACGGTGAGGCCCAGAGTGACACCACCGGCGGTGCCGATGCGCGAGGGCAAGTAGTCCTGGCCGAGGGTTACCTGGAGCGAAAAGGGAACGTACAGGCCGGCCGAGGTGAGGGCCACGAAGAGGAACATGGCCGGGCCGGGCACGCAGATCACTCCGGCGACGGCGATGACGGAGAGCAGGTAGGACCAGCGGCAGACGCGGACGCGGTCGTAACGGTTGGCCAGGGATCCTCCCAGGACCGAGCCGACCGCGCCGCCCAGGAACAGCAGGAACAGGGCGGTGGTCCCCACGGTGGTGCTGTCCTGCACGCGTTGCCGGGCGTAGAGGGAGATGAACGTGCTCAAGCCGATGAAGACGATGGAACGGAAGACGACCGCCAGGGACAGCTTCACGAACGAGGCCACGTCGTCCGCGCTACGGGGCGCCCGGTCCTTCGCCGCGGCGGCCTGCGGGCGGGCGAGCATCCGCAGAACGGGTACGCACAGCGTGACGCCGACGAGCGCCGGGAGGACGAGGACGGGTGTCCGGTGCAGGGAACCTTGCCCGATCACGACCGCCACCATCAGCGGGGCGAGTGCGAAGCCGATGTTGCCGCCGAGGGAGAACCAGCCCATCGCACTGTGACTGCCCGCACTGGCCAGCCGGGCCACGCGGGCGGACTCCGGGTGATAAGCGGCCACGCCGACGCCCGAGATGGCGACGAACAACAAGGTGAGCCCGTAGGAGCCGCTCAATCCGCTCAGCGCGATGCCCACCCCACCCAGCAGGGTGCTGACCGGCAGCAGCCACGGCATCGCCCACCGGTCGGTGGCCCAGCCGAACACCGGCTGGGCCACCGATGACAGCAGGGACGCTGCCAGCACGATGCCGGAGGCGACCGCGTACGTGTAGTCCCGTTCGGCCACGAAGAACGGGATCAGCGCCGCAACGGCGCCCTGGTAGATGTCAACGCAAGCATGGCTCACGGCCAGCAGGGAGATCGATGTGTTCCTTCGCATTCACCCCATGCTGCGAGAGACATGACGTGTCGCGCTTTCGATAAACTGACAGCTGATGCAGAAAATCCGCCACGAATCCGTTGCGCCGACCCGAACCCAGCGTCTGGCGTCCGGCGGCGAGATCGACGCGCACCGGCACGACGATCACCAGGTCGTCTACGCCGGCCGGGGCACCATCGCGGTGACCACCGACGCCGGTTCCTGGATCGCCCCCGCCACCCGCGCACTCTGGATCCCTGCCGGCACCGTCCACCAGCATCAGGCGCACGGCGAACTCGACCTCCACCTCGTCGGCCTGCCCACCACCGAGAACCCCCTCGGCCTCGACGAACCGGCCGTCCTCAGCGTCAGCCCCCTCCTGCGCGAACTCATCGTCGCCTACACCCGCGACCCCGACAACGACAGCCCACCCCACCTGCGGCTGCGCGCCGTCATGCTCGACCAGCTCGCCCTCTCCCCGGAACAACCCCTGCACCTGCCGATCCCCACCGACCCGCTGCTGCGCGAACTCCACGACATCCTGCGCGCCGACCCGGCCGACAACCGCTCCCTGGACGACCTGGGACGCCGGATCGGAACCAGCGCGCGCACCGTTTCGCGCCGCTTGCGCGACGACCTCGGCCTCACCTACCCGCAGTGGCGCACGCAGATCAGGCTCCACCACGCCCTGATCCTCCTGGCCGACGAGACGCCCGTGACGGCGGTTGCCCACCGCTGCGGCTGGTCATCCGCCAGTACCTTCATCGACGTCTTTCGCCGCACCTTCGGCCACACCCCCGGCACCCGACCCACCATCTGACGCAGGAACCGGCCGCCGCAATGCAGCGACCAAGCAGGCTGAAACTCGTGTGCTGGGCAGAAGAGCGCCGAGCTTTCACGGTTCGGGCAACATGGCGCGGCCCGGGAGGCTACGGTTGCGTCAGCGAGTCCGGGTCCAACCGTTGGTCTTCCAGTGAAGCCTTCCAAGGATCCAGGCTGCTGGTGGACCGCGCGGGATCCGGATGTCCTGCGTGCGTCGTCAGTGGGCCCGAGGATGCGCAGCTCAATAGGCATGGCCATGCCTCATGCAAACGTTCCGAACAGCTTAGAGATCACCAACAACACCTGAGTCTCCAATCACCGGCACGGGAACTCGGTTCAGCCACGCGATGTGGCCGAACTGAGCAGATCCGCGCAGTTCGGCCCTGCATACAAGGGGAGTCGAACGGTGGAATCAGAAATCGTTCTTTGGGTCCTGGCCTGGTCCGGTGCTGCAACGATCGCGGTCTGGGTTGCCCGGGAGTTCTTGACCCAGCTACTGCCACTGATCGACGCCTGGCGCCGGGTGAGGGACGCGGTCCGGCGAGACGACGTTTCCAGCGAGTAGTGGGCGGGCGCCGGGCATCCTGCCCGCCCCGTACAGCGACCTGTGAGTGGCGGAGTTCAAGCGCGGCAAGACTCGGTCGAACGCCGACCCCCGGGCCGCGACCGCCGACCAGAACGGGTTCCGGGAGGGCGCGTACGGCCATGGCCCCCAACCCGTCTGCAACGCAGCCCACCCCTCAGGCCGGCCGGTAGGGGTCAGGACCAGCCGACCGGTGAGCAGCCGAAACGACAGTGGCGACGCGCTGCCCGGCTACGTCGAGCCGGACGTTCGGGCGAGGGCTGCACGCACATACCGACCAGGGGACTGGGGCCGGGCCTTGCACACCATCAGCGAGACGGAGCACGAAGGTCTCCGATCGGACGGGTGGCCCGCCGCACACCGGCGGGCCACCCGAAACCCGTCCCTCCTACCGGACCGTCCCGTGCCGGGTACGGACGCTCTCCCCGGCCTGCACCCTTCTCGCCGCACGCCCACCGCCGGAAGTGGCGCGGGCGTACGACGTCCTGCGCCGCCTTCGGGCGTCGTCAGTAGGCGATCCTGCCGAAGAGGTGGTTGGCAGGGGCGTGCGGGTCGTTGCCGTAGAAGAACTCCGTGAGTGCTTGGTGGAATTCAGCTCGGTCCAGCGCACCGGAGCCGTCCCGGTCCAAGGCGCCGAAGACCGCGGCGCAGTCGTCACCCGGGACGGCGGCGACGCAGTCGAACATCTGCTGGAACTCCGCCTGGTCGATCTTGCCGTCCGCGTTGAGATCGACGAGGTCGAAGAAGCAGTTGGTCACCGGCGCGATCTGTTCCGGGTAAAGGGCCGGGTCGGTCAGGACCCGCTTGAATCCGTCGGTCATCTCGCGTAGATCGACCTTCCCGTCACCGTCCTGGTCCATGGGGGCGATCACGTTCGTCCAGAACCCGTCCATCCCCTCGGTGAGCCGGCGAGCCGTCCCTGAGTCGGGCGTGGTGCCGCGGGCGGCGATGTAGCGTTCGCTCATCATGCGGACGTCCTGCTGGATGATGAACCCGTCGCCGTCGACGTCGGCGCCCTTGAACCACTGGCCGTACTTGAGGTCTTGAAGTGCAGTCACGACTGCGTACGGTATTCATACGGTTACGCAAGCGCAAACGTGCATGCTGTGGGAGAGCCGCGGGGCGGCCAGGGTCGGCTGCTACCCACGTGGCGATGGAGGGCCCCGGAAACAGGCGACCCGAAGGCGCCGGAGGCGTTCGTGTCAGGGTTCGAGGCTGGGTGGTGCAAAGGCGAGCACCTCAGGAGGCGGGTCGGCGTACGGCTCGACCTCGACCAGCGCGCTCAGAGCACTCGGCCCTTGGGACAGGCGCGAGCACGGCCGATCCGCCGTCAGAACGTTCGGATTGCCATGGCGATCGATCGTCCCGCTCAGGCCCGGCCGGACCGGATCCCACCATGCTCCCGTGGACAGCTGTACGACGCCCGGCATGACGTCGTCCGACAGGACCGCGCCCGCCAGACAACTTCCCCGGTCGTTGTGGACGCGTACGACCATGCCGTCCTCGATGCCGCGCGACGCCGCATCCGATGGATTGAGGGTGATGGGTTCACGACCTCGAATCTTTGAACTCAGGCTGTGACCACCGTTGTCGTACTGACTGTGCAGCCGCGAGGCGGGCTGATTCGAGATCAAATGCAGCGGGAATCGGTCAGCCAGTTCAGCGTGAAGCCACTCCACCGGTTCGAACCACGTCGGATGCCCGGCGCAGTCGTCGTAGCCGAACGAGTCGATCTCCTCCGAGAAGATCTCGATCCGGCCCGACGGCGTCGGGATGGGGAAGCGCCGCGGATCCGATCGGAGCGCCTCGAGGCTGCCGGGAAACGGTCCGGTCAGCGCCGGCAGCTCAGCGGTGGAACGCCGCCAGAAGTCGTCGAACCCCGGCAAGGCGGCGGCTTCGTCGCCGAGTCCGGCCCTCGTCTGCTCGTAAAGGTGCCGCACCCATTCGATCTCGGAACGTGACTGTGTGAACTCCTGCCCGTATCCGAGCCGGGAGGCCAAGGCGGCGAAGATGTCGTGGTCGGTGCGCGACTCGCCCTCCGGCTCGCGCACCTTCGGCATCGCGACGAGGTGGGGGTCGGAGAATCCGGCGGCGAAGTCGTCGCGCTCCAAGCTCGTGGCGACGGGCAGGACGATGTCCGCGAACTTGGCCGTGGTGTTCCACCAGGCCTCGTGAACCACCACCGTGTCGGGCCGCTGCCAGGCTCGGCTCAACCGATGCAGGTCCTGGTGATGGTGGAACGGGTTCCCTCCGCACCAGTACACGAGGCGCAGCTCGGGCAAGGTGAGGCGCCGGCCGTCATAGTCGATGGTCTTCCCCGGATGCAGCAGGGTGTCGGCGATCCTCGCGACCGGGATGAAATCCGGAACGGGGTTGGAAACCTCGGGAATCGACGCCACGGAGGGGCGGCCCGGGGCAACGCCGGTCGCGTCCATCGTCGCGTAACCCGCTCCCCAGCCGCAGCCACGCCGACCCATCGAGCCGGCCATGGCGGCCAGCACGACGGACATCCAGATCGGTTGTTCGCCGTGGTCCGCCCGTTGCACCGCGTAGTTGACCATGATGAGCGAGCGCTGGGAGGCGAGGCGGCGAGCGAGGTCGGTGATCGTATCGCGGCTGATGCCCGTGATCCCCGCTGCCCAGACGGCGTCCTTGGGAACCCCGTCGAGCTCGCCGACCAGATAGGAGGCGAAGCGGTCGAACCCGACGCAGCACCGGCGGAGGAAGTCCTCGTCGTGCCACCCGTTGACCAGCATCGTGTGGGCGATCCCGAGCATCGCGGCGGTGTCGGTGTTGGGGATGACGGGCAGCCACTCGGCGTCGAGGAAGGCGGCCGCGTCGCTGCGGATGGGACTGACGTTCACGAACCGCACCCCGGCCTCACGGCACCGGCGCTGCAGGTCCTGCGTCCGGTGCCGGGCCAGCCCACCGGGGTTGATCTGGCTGTTCTTGAGGGCCAGCCCACCGAACGCGACCACGAGCTCACAGTTCTCGGCGATCTCGTCCCACATCGGCATCCGTGACTGGTAGCTCCACGGATGCCCGCCGATCACATGGGGGAGGATGACCTCCAAAGCCGCGGTGCTGTACGTGTTGCGCGAGTCGGTGTATCCCCCTCCCAACGCCAGGAATCGATGGAGTTGCCCCTGCGCGTTGTGGAAGGCGCCCGCACTCGCCCAGCCGTAGGAACCGCCGAACACCGCACTGTCCCCGTGCCGCGAACGCACCCGCCGAAGTTCGTCACCGACCAGCGTGAGTGCGTCGTCCCAGGTGACTTCCACGAAGGCGTCCGTGCCTCTGGCCGTGTCATGGGCGCGGGGCAGGCCCTTCAACCAGCCCTTGCGCACCGCCGGGCGTAAGACGCGCGCGCTGTCGTCGGCGGCCGTCACCATCCCGGGGCCGATGGGGGACGGTGCGGGGTCATCGTCCCTCGGCTCGAGGCGCACCAACCGACCGGAATCGACCACCGCGACAAAACTGCCCCAGTGCGTCGCGACCGACATGCGTCGTTCCACCATGCGTCAACTCCACCCCGGAAGATTCCCGCCCCTGCATCCGTACAGCGGCTGCTGCCCACCTCACAGGGTCCCGTTCAGCCGATGTTCCGCAGGACAGAACTTCCCCAGGGGCCTGCCGGTCAATCCCCGCCCGTCAGTGCTTCGGCGCCGACGCAGGGCGCGTGGAGGCTAGCTTCCACGGGCGTTGCGGCAAGCGGCGACCAGGGACCGGTGCGGGCCCTCGACAGGGCCGGTCCGGCCGACGTGTGCATCGCGAGCCCGCCTCGTCACCGGCGGGCCGGCCTCCGGGCCATCGGCGCGCGGGAGCGCACCGGCCGCCGTCGCTGGGTCTGACGTGAGGTCGCTCGCCCGCAGAATGGCCGCTCGATCGCTGGTTGTAGGCTGCGCGCGTCATGTTGGTCCTGGTTCGCGGCTTCGGCCCACAGCTCGGCGAGTTCAGACCGGTCGGAGACCACGTGGCCCAGGGCGTCGAAGGCGAGGCGTCGAAGGTCCGCAGCCAATGCCGGTAGGGCTCTGAGGGGCCGTGGTTCGGACAGGCCGCATCGCCGTCAGGCTGCCGGCGGCGACCAGGGCTGTGGCGGCCGCTGCACGCTCGCCGTCGTGGATGCCCGGGAAGTCCGTGTGCCCCGGCGGCGCGTTTGAGCACGCACCGGATCAGACCTTCACGTTCGTTGACTGCCACCTCGTCCAGGTCGCCGACGAGGTCGGCGGCGGTGTCATTGCCGAAGGGGCCGACGTCCCAGGTATGTGTTTCTCTCCTTGCGTGGCTGCATGGGAATCGTCGCATCGGCCGCTGACAGCGAGGTGTGCATGCTGGGCAGGCCATGGGCTCGAACCGTGGCGGTCCACTCTGGGAGCCCTTCCCCACCCTGCAAGGGGGTGACCGTCTGTCCGAGAAACCCGACGTGCCCGGCGCGGGCCTCCCGCTCGGCGCGGTGGGCCAAAATGCGCCTCAGGTTCAGTCGTTTCCTCTCCGGCAGGTCGTCTGGGCGTCGGGACGGTCAACCTCCCGGATCGCACCCCGATACGGACGAGCTTTTGCGGAGCATCCCGGGGAACCCGGGAGAAGGCTGAAACGTTTAGCGTGTAATGATCACGACACTGGGCAGTGGCGGTTCATGTCGGACTGTTACAGTGCAGTCCTCCAGAAGCGGCTTGACGTAGATGGATTCTTGTTCATCGGGCGAGACCAATTGTGCGGGGAGTGAGCGATGCATTGTAAGAATGTCTTCGTGCTCTGCGCTGCCCTTGCTGCCTTCTTGGTCGTTTCTGTTTTCACTCTGGGGTTCTTGACCCCGACTCCGCAGACCGCTGAAGCGTCCGGCGGTTCAGCGGCTGCTTCGGCCTTCGGGTGGCAAGACCTTGCTCCTGAAGCACCAACGGACGAGGAAGACGGTGCTCCGGCCCTGAGGCATCGGGCCTCGGACGCCGATGCCTCTCCGGCCTCCCCGCCTTCTCGCGTTGCCGCGGTTGTGCAGGTCTCGCTCGATCGAACGGACCGGGTTCCGGCCTGCTCCCAAGCCGTCGACATGGCGGCCTCCGCTCCTGCTGTTGAGCAAGTTCGTCGCTGCTGAGGGATGAGCGGGCTCCGGAACTTCGGCCGGTCGGCCGGAATGCCGCCGCCCTGCGACAGGACGGACGGCTGCGCGCAATGACCTCCGGCGAGCGCAGTCCATCCATTCCTCAGGCGCTTTCGCTTCCGTTATCCCTCGTCGTTCGTCGACGGGCTCCGGACGGGTAATACGTCTACGCGATCAGAGCGGGTACGGCGCTTCTCGCCTACCTTCTCCCGGAATATCAGTGTGCCGGATTTGTGCAGTCCGCTTGCTGTGCAGGGGCGTCCCACTTTCTCACCCTCGGGATGGTGGAGTGAGCGACGTCCCGGTCTACGGCCTCTTCCAGGCGATGCTGCTGACCCCAGGGGTGTCCCGCTCAGGCGCCGCCACCAGTAGCAGTCTCCTGTTGCGCTGCGCCCGGGAAGCAGTCGTCCGCCACTCCTTGTTCCTGGCGATCGCGAAAAAAGAACCCAGCGCGCCGATATTTCCCGGCGCAGGCGCAGGTCGCACACGCGGCCACCTGATTCCCCATTGAACAGGAGAGCAAATGGCATCGGATCCGACCGGTCCTGCAGGTGGGATTGCCGGCTGGGCCACAAGTCTCGTGGAAACCATGGGCGGGCCCGGCGCGGGTCTCGCCATCGCCTTGGAGAACCTGTTCCCACCCCTCCCCAGCGAGGTCATCCTCCCCCTGACCGGCTTCGCCGTGGGCCAAGGCGCACTGAGCCTGCCGTCCGCATTGTTCTGGACCACAACGGGTTCCGTGACGGGCGCCCTCGCCCTCTATCAGATCGGACGGCTCTTCGGCAGGGAGCGCATGCACGCGCTCTGGGCGCGTTTGCCCCTGGTGAAGCCGGCTGACCTGGAGAAGACCGAACGCTGGTTCGCCAAACACGGCAACAAGGCCGTGTTCTTCGGCCGTATGATCCCGCTGTTCCGAAGCCTCATCAGTGTTCCCGCCGGCCTCGAACGCATGTCTCTACCTCTATTCCTGACCCTCACCGCGCTGGGCAGCTTCGTCTGGAATTTCTGCCTCATCATGGCCGGAAACATTCTGGGGGCCCAGTGGGAGATGGTCGAGCAGTACATCGGAGTTCTCTCGAAGGTCGTCCTCTCGCTCGCCGTCCTGAGCCTGGTCCTCTTCATCACCCGGAAAATCAGGAGCCGCCGAGTTCCACCCGCGAACGTTTCCCCAACGTCTCGGGATTTCGATGGTTGATGGACAGGACCGGGTCGGGAAGTGTCAGGGGCGCCAGGCTCGTGGCCGGTTGTCCAGCAGGCATGCGGGAGTGGACGACGCACGGGCACGCCAGTCGGCCCAAGGCGTCAGCACGCAAGGTGGCCTCGGCCGCGACGCCCGTGCCTCGGCCATTTCGGCATGGGTGGCCGATCCGCCGGCACGGACCGCGCTGATCCTGCTCGCAGGTGCTGCAGCCTTGATGGCCACTGCCGCATATGGCGCCGGACCTCTGCTTCGCCTCGACCGGTCCCTTGCCGTGCAGCTGCACCAACTCGCACTGGACCATCCGTCCTGGACCCGGGCGAACCGAATCCTGACGGACTGGGCGTGGGACCCGTGGACCGTGCGTGCGCTGATCGTCGGCGCGTCCGTGGCGCTGTGGGTCCGAGGCCGGCGGCTGCCGGCGATCTGGATCGCGGGGACCTGCGCAACGGAATGGGCGGTACGTGCCGTACTGCGCCGGCTCATCGGCCGTCCGCGGCCTGTGTGGGAGGAGCCGGTGGACTCGGCAGCCTTCGCCTCCATGCCTTCCGGTCACGCGATGACGATGGCTGCGGGCAGCGTGCTGCTGCTGTGGCTGATCCGTCGGAGTAGGCCGGCACCCCTGTTGTGGATCCTGGCCGTCGTGACCGCGACGATGTCCGTGGCAGGGGTTTGCTTCACACGGATGTTCCTGGGCGTGCACTGGCCCTCCGACACAGTGGCCGGGGTCCTGCTCGGGTCCGGACTGAGCATGGCCTCACTGGCCGGGTTGAAGATCGCGGACTGTGCCCGTCGCACAACAGCAGCACGGGAACCGTGAAATCCAGTCAGGAACCGTCCCCCCGGCACTCCGTCCTGATCCCGCTGGGAGGCCTGGGCACCAGGGGAGCGATGGCTGGAGAACACTGGGCCGCGGGGGCGAGAACCCGCTTGAGGTCCACGCCCTGGCCTCGCATCCCGCGTGGTGCGCGGTGTATTCCGCTCCGAGATCGCAGACGCGTTCGTTTGGCGTCCCCCTGCCAGGCGCACAAGCCTCGACCCGGTCGCGAAGGCTCGGCCCGTCTGATCACCGCCCCACGCTGCTGTGACGCCCGCACCAGGGCGGTTGACGACTTTGCGTAGGGCCGAGGGGACAGTCTCCGCGTTCGTCGTGGCGATGACGTTGGCGTTGGCAGGCCACTGCCCCCCTGGGAAAGCGTGCACGGCCGAGAAGGCTCCGGAGGGGCCCCAGAGGTAGCCGGCGCCCCGCCCGGGGACCACCTGCCAGCCGGGCTCGTCCAGCCGGACGCGGTCGCCAGAGGGCGTATCGCGTGCGGAGGTGTCGGCGTCGGGACGCGGTCCGAGCCGGTCAGGTCCGTGGTGCTTCGGTCGATGTCGCTGGACGACGTCAGGGCCGCTCGCCCGTAGGCGGGACGGCCCTGACGTCTCTTGGTCCTCTCCTGTCGGGCGTTGCCTGCGCAGTGATGGCCGCGGTGGCGTGGAGGGGTTGTGTCCTGCGAGCCATGAAGGGCTCAGGTGATGCCGGAGCTCGCGGACCGTCGCTGCCCCGCCGCTGCTGCGCGCACCGGTCAGGACCGGTGAGGGGGCCTGCTACTTCCGCATGCTGTCTTCGTCTTCGTGGCCGTAGTCGTCGTCGCGGCCGTGGTTGGGCTTGTCGCCGTGGTGGTGGCCGGGCTTGCCGTGGCCGGGCTCGTCGCAGTCCTCGGTCTTGTTGACCTTGATGGTGACGGTGCAGGCGCGGGAAGTGGCGCAGGTGCCACCCGGGGCGGTGGGGGCGGCGGCGTTGACCAGGCGCCGGTCGCCGGTGTCGGGGGCGTTGACCTTCACCTTGTAGGTGACGGTGGCCGTGGCGCCGGGCGCCAGGGTACCGGTCCACGTCAGTGTCTCGTCGGCGACGGTCGCCGATCCGGTGGTGGAGGTGACCGAACCCGGGACGAGGGCGGCGTCGTCCAGGACGTCGCTGAGGTCGTCCGTGAAATTGCCGCTCGCGGCGGTGGTGCCGGTGTTCTTGACGGTGACCTTGTAGGTGATGGTGTCACCCTCGTCGACTGCTCGTCCCGGCTTCGCCGTCTTGGCGATGGTGTAGGCGGGCGTGACGCAGGTCCCGGCGTCCTGGGTGGAGGTGGCGCCGTAGAAGCCGCGGCCGGTCGCCTCGACCGTCGTCACCGGCAGCACCGCGGTCGAAGCGGTGGTGGGCAGACTGTTCAGCAGGTTGATGTCGCCGTTGGAGGCGAACGCGTAGACGCTCCCGGCGGACTTGGCGGCACCGAAGGTCTGGGGGACCGTGCCGATCTGGATGATGGTGTTGTCGGGGCGGATGCGGAACACCGGGGACGGGCTCGTGGAGCTCGCGGCACCGAAGGCCAGGATGTCGCCGTCGTCCAGCGTGATGAAGTCACCCGCCGAGACGACGCCGGCCGGGAAGGAGACGGGGAACAGCGTGGAGACGCCCGTGGTGGGGTCGATCAGGAAGATCTGGCTCGTGTTGAACGAGCCTGCGATCAGCGTTCCGTCCGCGCGGGAGGTCAGACCGTTGACGGCGGGCACCGAGGTGACCGCGGCGAGAGGTCCGGTGATCGGCGCGCTCGCCGTCTCCCCTCCGGTGACGGGGTTGATGGCGTAGAGGGTGGTCGAGCCCGCGGTTCCGGGGAAGTCGACTCCGTAGAGGGTCGACCCGTTGGGGCTGAACGCGATGTCGCCGTAGTCGCGGACGAGCGGAGCGGTGCTGAGGGTGTTGCCCGTGGTGTCGTACTGGATGAGGTTGCGAGCGCCTCCGCCGGTGTTCGCCCACAGCGTCGTGGGCGGGCACACCGCGCGCGCCTTGGCGGCGGCGGTACCGGTGGCGGTCGAGGCCGCACCCGTGCCGGCCTGCGCGAGACCTGCGGGACCCGTCACGGCCAGGACGAGGCCGATCGCAGCACCCGTCAGCACCCGTCGGAGGGCGGGCCGGCGGTGGTTCACCATGGAGTCTCCTCGCTTCTTCCGGCTCCCGTAGGAACCCGGATCGCGCTGCACCGTCGGCCTGGATTCAGCGACGGTCGTATCGATGGCCGGAACCGCTCCGGACGCATGCCACCATCCCCACGGACCCCCGAAGCCGCCACACGGGGAGAGCCGAATCACTCCGTCCGGGGCATGGTCGCCACCCGGACAGACTGCCGACCGGACCTCGGTCCGCCCCACCCTCCGGAGTCGTGGGCCTCCGACGCGCCGCCCTCGACCGCCACCGTCCTCATGACATGCGACCGTGCCGAGCGGCTGCCCGGCGCCGACGCGGTGACACCGGCGAACCGGGATCGCAGCGGCACACGAAGGTGTGGATTCGGACCCACGAGCGCCACGTGCGTCGCGCCCTGTTCCTCTTCGAGGACTTCATTCGTACGGACCGACAATCCGGCTACGCAGGGAACGCCGGCGTGGCCGCAGGTATCGAACGGTCCACCTCGACCGGGACCGATACCACCTCGATGGCACTGGACAGATCTCTGGAAACAACCCGCTCGCGCCGGCACGGGACCTGACCGGGCTCAATGCCCCGTCAGGCATCGTCGTGGAATCAGAGCGCATCAGGCGTTACCTCGCGACAGACCCGCAGGGGGAGCCATCGGTGCGGCCAAGCAGCGCTCGGCGCTCGTTACGCACTACCCGGCCTGGGCTCCGATCCGGCCGAGCCGGAAGTCGATGGAGCGAGCGTGAGGCCGCCCGACCCATGCTGCTCCCGAACCGGGGAACCCGGTGCATCCGGGGCCGGCCGGCCAGGGGCAAGTCACCGCATCTCGTCGAGGTTCCTCCAGGGCAGCTGTGACGTGCACTCATGGATCTCAATGCGCACATCGGATCCAAGGTCTGGTGGCACGAGAGGGGGGTCTTCAAGATTCGGCGGCCAACTCGCCACCGAGCCACTCCTTTCAGAAGCCGTTCCTACCCCCCTTTCCTGACACAAGAACCGCACCACCAGTGACTGGTGACGGCCCATTTCCGAGCAACTGAACTGCGCTGCTTGTCGTTCCTCGGCTTGCGCGGGGAGTTTTCGGCGATGCCACCCCTGCATGTTGTTCGGGTTCTTACTGTTGCCAAGGTCGCGGGTGGCCGGCCCCGGACTGGTGGTCGGTCAACCTGGCCAATAAGAGCGGGGGTTGGGCCGAGCCCGTCATCATGATGCCAAGGCACTTTCGTGACGGGCGCAGGGTCTTCAGCACGGTCGCGCGGTGGCACAGGATGTTGTCCATCGAGGTCGACACCAACTGGCAGGAACCGCACTCCGGGGGAGTCGAAACTCATCCAACTCCCTTCCCTGTTCTGCCCGGTGGACCACGGGTGGGCCAACCCCGGACGGGAGCGGCTCGGGCGGTGCGGGGGCTCGACGGCCCCTCCGACCGCCCCCGCCACCCGGTCACGTATCCACCCGCTCACCACTTCACCGAGGAACCAACATGCTCTCGTCGCTTCGCACGTCCCTGCGCAGAACGTCCTTCGTCGCCGTCCCCCTCGCCCTGGCGACGCTGCTTTCCCCCGCGGCGACCCCCGCCGGCGCCGCCTCCGTCTCCACCTGGGACAAGGTCGCCCAGTGCGAGTCCACCGGCAACTGGAGCTACAACAAGCCCGGCCACCCCCACTTCGGTGGGCTGCAGTTCCTGAAGTCGACCTGGGACGCCTTCGGCGGCCGGCAGTACGCGGCGTACCCGCACCAGGCGACCAAGGAGCAGCAGATCCGCATAGCCGAGAAGGTCCTGGCCACGCAGGGCCAGGGAGCCTGGCCGACCTGCGGCCCGGCCGCCGGTCTGGCTGCGGATCCGGCTGATCCGTACCCGGACGAGCCTCCCGCGCCGCAGTCGAAGATGACCAACCTGACGCAGGTCGGTGACCTCACGGGCGACGGAGTGAACGACCTGATCGCCGTCGAGGCCAAGAGCGGCGACTTGTACCGGTACTCCGGTCCCGCCTACGGAGGCGGCTCACGCGTGAAGCTCGGGTACGGCTGGAACACGATGGACAGCATCACCGGCGTCGGCGACCTCACCGGGGATGGAGTGGCCGACATCCTCGCGGTCGACGCGTCCAACGGGAACCTCTACCGCTACTCCGGCCCGAACTACAAGGGCGCCACCAAGGTTCAGATCGGGTCCAACTGGGACTCCATGACCAACATCGTCGGAGTCGGCGACCTGACGGGCAACGGCAGCCCGGACCTGCTCGCGGTCGAGAAGGCAACCGGCGACCTGTACCGCTACTCAGGACCTTCCTACACCGGCGGCTCGCGCCTCAAGATCGGCACCGGCTGGAACGCGATGAGCAGCATCACCGGCGTCGGCGACCTCACCGGGGATGGAGTGGCCGACATCCTCGCGGTCGACGCGTCCAACGGGAACCTCTACCGCTACTCCGGCCC